>NZ_JBHYJX010000040.1:0-43425 GCF_042740985.1 Streptomyces sp. NPDC058985
TGGGCCGCCTGCGGGAGGGCATGCTCAGCACCACCTGAGCACATGACAGGCGGTGCGCCGCCTGAGCCGGGTCTCCGGCTCAGGCGGCGCTCTTCTTCTTGCGGCGCCCGCCGGCACCGGCGAGCGCGTCGACGAGCTCGGCGCGGCTCATCTTCGAACGTCCGACGACGTCCTGTTCGGTGGCCCGCTGGTACAGCTCGGCCTTGCTCAGCTCCCGCAGCTCGGACCGCTTGGGCCTGGCCTCGCGAGAAGGGGCGGTGGCCTTCTTCCGAGGTACGGACGACCGCTTGCCGCCCGCGCCCCGCGCCTGTTCCAGGCTGCCCCGCAGTACGTCCATCAGGTCGACGACGTCGGTGGCCCGCGGTGCCTCCTCGGCGACGGCGATCTCCTCGCCCTCGGCCTTGGCCCGGACCAGCTCGCGGACCTTCTCCTGGTAGGTGTCGTGATAGCGGGCCGGGTCCCAGGGGGCGCTGAGGGCGTCGACCAGCCGCAGCGCCATGTCCAGTTCCTTGCCGCGGCCCACCCGGCCCGTCGGCAGCTCGGGCAGTTCCTCGACCGGGTCGCGGACCTCGTCGGCCCAGTGCAGTGTCTGCAGCAGCAGGACCCGGTCCTCGGCCCGGAGCGCGGTGAGGTACTGCCGGTTGCGCATCACGAAGGTGGCGACGCCGGCCTTGCCGGTCTCCGCCAGGGCGGTGCGCAGCAACCCGTAGACCTTGAGGTATGCCTCACCGCGCGGGGCGACGTAGTAGGTGCGGCCGAAGTACACCGGCTCGATCCGGTCCAGGTCGACGAAGTCGGTGATCTCCAGGGTGCGGGAGCGGCCCGGCGCGATCTCGTCGAGTTCGCCGGGCTCCACGACGACGTACTCGCCGTCGCTCACCTCGAATCCCTTGACGATGTCGGCGGCGTCGACCTCGTCGCCGGTGCGCTCGTTGACCCGCCGGTTGCGGATCCGGTCCGAGGTGCCGCGCTGCAACTGGTGGAAGTGGACCGTGTGGTCCTCGGTCGCGGTGAAGAGACCGACGGGCACGGAGACCAGCCCGAACGTGATCACACCGGTCCAGATCGCCCGTGCCATGACCGTCCGCTCCGTTCTGTCCCGCACCGTCCTGGCCACCCACGCTCGCACCGGGTGCGCGCCCTCGCGCGCCGGGCGGAGCACTCGGGTGTGTGTGGTCGGCGCGCGGCGGGTGGGCCGGTACCGGGGCGGCCCGAACGGCCGGTAGCCCGCGCGGATCGGCGGCCGGCGGTATTCCCTGTGAGGAGGGGACCGCGGCCCCACCGACCCCGTCGGCCGTCTCCCTCCCCCACCCACCCGACGACGTCGAACGAAGGGGCGCCGCCCATGAGCCGGCACGTGAAGGCGATCAGCCGCGAGGAACACCTGCGTTTCGTCGCGGCCCGGCCGTCCGTGAGCCATCTCCAGACTCCCGCGTGGGGAGACGTGAAACCCGACTGGCGCGCCGAGAGCCTGGGCTGGTTCGACGAGGACGGCACTCTCGTGGGCGCCGGGCTGGTGCTGATGCGGCCGTTGCCGGGGCTGCGTCGCTGTCTGGCGTACCTGCCCGAGGGTCCGGTCATCGACTGGGGCGCCGCGGACCTGGAGGGCCTGCTGGAGCCGATGCTCGCGCATCTGCGCTCGCGGGGTGCCTTCTCGGTGAAGATGGGTCCCCCGGTGGTGGCCCGGCGCTGGAGCGCCGACGCGGTGAAGGCCGCGATCGCCGACCCGGGAACCCGGCGGCTCGGTGACGTGGAGGCCACGGTGCGGGAGGCCGGGGCGGACGAGATCGCGGAACGGCTGCGCGGGATGGGCTGGCGGCGCGCCGAGGCGGGCGCCGAGGACGCCTTCGCGGCGGGCCAGCCGCGCTACGTCTGCCAGGTGCCGCTCGCGGGGCGCTCCCTGGAGGATGTGCGGGGCGGCCTCAACCAGCAGTGGCGCCGCAACATCAAGAAGGCGGAGAAGGCGGGCGTGAAGGTGGTCCGTGGCGATCAGGAGGACCTGGGCGCGTTCCACGAGCTGTACGTCGAGACCGCCGAACGGGACCGGTTCGTCCCCCGGCCGCTCGACTACTTCCGGCGCATGTGGACCGCGCTGACGGCCGAGGACCCCGACCGTATGCGTCTCTACCTCGCCCATCACGACGGGGAGGTGCTGGCCGCGGCCACCATGCTGACCGTCGGGGAACACGTCTGGTACTCCTACGGCGCGTCCACCGCCCGCCGGCGCGAGGTGCAGCCCAGCAGCGCCCTGCAGTGGCGGATGATGTGCGACGCCCACGAAAGGGGCGCGGCCGTCTACGACTTCCGCGGCATCACCGACACCCTGGACGAGGACGACCACCTGCTGGGACTGGTGCGGTTCAAGGCCGGCGCGGGCGGGCAGGCGGTCGAGTACCTCGGCGAGTGGGACTACCCGCTCAACAGGGTGCTGCACAAGGCTCTGAGTCTGTACATGTCGCGCAGGTGAGGCGCGGGAGCGTGGGGGGTGGGCGATGCCGCGGGTGCTCGTCGTGCAGAACCATGCCGGTGGCGGGCCGGGCCGGTTCGGTGACTGGCTGGTCGCGGAGGGGCTGTCGCTGGACGTGGTGCACGCGCACGCCGGAGCGCCACTCCCCCGGCGTGCGGAGCACGAGGGCGTGGTGGTGCTCGGCGGCGGTTTTCTGCCCGACGACGACGAGCGGGCGCCCTGGCTCGCGCCGACCCGCGCGGTGGTCGCGGAGGCGGTGGAGCGGGGTGCCGCCGTGTTCGGGATCTGCCTCGGCGGGCAGTTGCTCGCCCGGGTGTCGGGTGGGACGGTACGGGGCGACCACGGCGAACCGGAGTTCGGGAGCACGCCGCTGAGCCTGCGGTCGGAGGCCCGGGACGATCCGCTCCTGCGGGGTCTGCCGTCGCGGGTGACGGCGGTCCAGCACCACAAGGACGCCGTCACCGCCCTGCCGCCCGGCGCCACCTGGCTGATGGAGAGCGAGCGGTGCCCTTACCAGGCGTTCCGCGTCGGTGAGCGGGCGTGGGGCGTGCAGTTCCACCCCGAGGCCGGGGCGGACCGGGTCCGGGCGTGGGACGCCGGGCGGCTCCGGGCGAGAGGACTGGACCCGGTGGAGCTGTCCCGCCGGGCGGAGCGCGACGAGCCCGCGGCCGAGGCGGTCTGGCACGAGGTCGCCCGGCGCTTCGCCGCGGTCGTCGGCGCGTGAGGGCCGGGGTCGGGGTCAGTCGCTGAAGGCGCCCTGGTCGGCGAAGGCCAGCTTGGCGAAGCGTTCGCCCATGCGGCGGTGGGTGGCCGCGTCCGGGTGGAGGCCGTCGGGCAGGGGCAGTTCGGCGGTGTCGGCCTCGCCGTAGAGGTCGCGGCCGTCCATGTAGTGCAGGTGCGGGTCGGTGGCGGACCGCTGCGCCACGATCCTGGCCAGCTCGTCCCGGATGACGTTCAGGGTCAGCTTCCCGCTCGCGCGCTCCGCCGGGTCGCCCGTGGCCACCCAGCTCATCCGTCCCTCGGCGACACCGGAGAAGTCGGGGGCGAGGGGGCCGGGGGTGTCCTCGTGGACGGGGCACAGGATGGGCGAGACGACCAGCAGCGGGGCGGTGGGATGACCGTCGCGGAGGGTGTCGAGGAAGCCGTGCACGGCCGGGCCGAAGGCACGCAGGCGCATGAGGTCGGCGTTGACCACGTTGATGCCGATCTTGACGCTGATCAGGTCGGCCGGGGTGTCGCGCATGGCGCGCGCGGTGAACGGGTCGAGCAGGGCGCTGCCGGCCAGTCCGAGGTTGACGAGTTCGACGCCGCCGAGGGTGGCGGCGAGCGCCGGCCAGGTCGTGGTGGGGCCCGCGGCGTCGGAGCCGTGGCTGATCGAGCTGCCGTGGTGCAGCCAGACCCTGCGGCCGTGGTCCGGGACGGGCTCGACGGGGGCGTTGGTGCGCAGGGCGACGAGTTCGGTGGTCTCGTTGTGCGGCAGCCAGATCTCGATGTCCTTGGCACCCTCGGGCAGGTCGGCGAAGCGCAGGGTGCCGACCGGACCGCGCTCGACGTCCGTCGTGCCGGTGGTCATGTCGATGGTCAGGATGTTGCCGCCGGCGACGCTGCCCCGGCCCGACGGGCGGCCGTCGACGAGCAGTTCGTAGACCCCCTCCGGGCGTGGCGGGGCGCCGACGTAGGCCCGCTTGGTGGGCAGGGTGTCCAGTTCGAGCGCGGTGGCGCGGGTGCGCAGGACGAGGCGCACGCCGGAGGGCTGGGACTCGGCCATGGCCAGCTGTCCGTCCGTGTTCTGGGCGCGGGCCGCGGCGGGGAGCCGGTGGGGCAGCAGGCCGTGCTCCGTGCGCTCCAGGTCGAGGGCGCCCCGCAGGAGGTCCCCGGTGAGGGGCGTGGTGATCCAGTCGTCCGTGGTGTGCATGTCGCCTCCGGCGGTGGTGGTGCGTCTCGCTGCGTCGCGCTTTCCTTCGTTGATTATGCGCTTGCCTAATTCAATTAGGCAAGCAAGGTGCCGCTCCGGTCGCGGGGCCCGCGGGGTGACCGTAGACAGGAGGTACGGGCGCGGGCCCCGAGGGAGGAGGCGGAAGGCCATGCGGCGCAGGAGCGGGCAGGGCGGGAAGACCGGCACCCCCGACACGGGCTCGGTCGACACGGGCTCGGTCGAGTCGGTCCTCGACGAGCTGTACACGACACCTCCGTCCGGCTTCGTCTCCCGCCGCGAGGAACACGCCGCCGCCGCGAGGACGGACGGCCGCAAGGAGGACGCGCGGGTGATCCACGCCGCTCGCAGGCCCACGCTCGCGGCCTGGGCGGCGAACCTGCTGGCCCGCTCCCAGCCGGAGGAGAGCCGACGGTTCCTGGAACTGGGGCAGTCACTGCGCGAGGCGCACCGCACCCTGGACGCCGCCGGACTCAGGGAGCTGTCGGCGCAGCGGCGGCGCATCGTCGCCGCTCTGTCCCGGCAGGCCGCGCAGCTCGCCGGCGAGGCCGGGCACCGGTTGTCCCAGGGGGCGCAGCGGGAGGTCGAGTCGACCCTGCGCGCGGTCCTCGCCGACCAGGACGCCGCCGACCGGTGGTCCGGCGGTCGCCTGGAGGTCTCGCTCACCCCGCCGTCGGAGTTCCCCCCGGACACCTCCCCGGCCGCACCCGCGACACCCGCGCCGGCACCGGCACCGGCGCCCCGGAAGGCACCTGCTCGCACCGGGGCCGAGGACGAACTCGCCGAGCGGCGCCGCAAACGGCGGGAGGACCTCGCACGCGCCGAACAGGAGGCGGAGCGGGCTGCGGAACGACTGCGGGACGCACAGGCGCGGCAGGCGGACGCCGAGACGGTGCTCCGTCGGACGGACGAGGAGCACGACCGTGCCCGCGAGGCGGTGTCGGC
Organism: Streptomyces sp. NPDC058985; assembly: GCF_042740985.1. Lineage (NCBI taxonomy): Bacteria > Bacillati > Actinomycetota > Actinomycetes > Kitasatosporales > Streptomycetaceae > Streptomyces > Streptomyces sp. NPDC058985. The sequence goes on from NZ_JBHYJX010000040.1 coordinate 5,346, forward strand.
CGCGGAGGACGGACTGCGCGCGGCACGCGAGGACCTCGACCGGACCGGGCGGGAACGGCGGGACGCCGACGAGGCGGCCCGTACGGCCCGGCAGGCGGTGACCGGGGCGGAGCGGGAGGCACGTGCGGCGGCGCGCCGGGTGGACCGTCTGGTCACGCGCGTCGGACAGCGGGACACATCCGGTTGAGTATCCGTACTCATGATGTGTCCCACCCGCCGCGGGAGGCTTGGGTCATCAACACCCGAGGGAGCCAATCGTGCGTACCGGCAAGCGAGTTCACCTGGTCCTGGCCTGTGCGGCCGCCGCGGCGGTCATGACCGGCTGCTCCATCGAGGAGGCGACCTGCGGCGGCGGCGAGTACCCGGTCATGTCCGTCGGCGGCACCGGCAGCGCATGTGTGCCCAACGACGAGGAACCGCCGAGGGGTTACACCCGGTACCCCGAGGGCAAGGTGCCCGAGCACGTCGGCGACGAGTGGGACATCTACTGGCAGACACACACCGTCGACGAGGACGGAAGGATCGTGGAGGTGCCCCAGGGCGGGTGAGCGCGGGAGCCATGTGTTCCGAACACACACACGAGATTGCGGCGGCACATACCACGTCGGCGGCCATACGTGGTATACCGGCCCGGCAGCAAACAGGGGAACAACAGACGCTGTTCGTCCGTACTATCTGTGTGTCCCACCGTTCCTCACGAGCCTTCACGGCCGCGAATCGAGGAGAGTCACCCTCATGTCCGAGAGCACGACGCAGTCCGCCACCCAACTGGCGTCGCAGTACAGCGTCCAGGTCACCGACGACCTGGAGCGCAACGTCAAGGAGCAGGAACGTGTCAGCGCGGAGCTCACCGCGCTCCAGCAGCAGTTGGCCGCGCTGCAGCACGACCACGCCCTGCTGGTGAGCGTGCAGCAGGCGCTCGGCGTCGCCGCGCAGGAGCCCGCGACCGGTGCGGCCACCGTGCCCGCGCCGCGCGACAGCGCCCCCGCCGAGCCGGCCGCCCGCGGACGTGCGCGCGGAAAGAAGGCCGCGACGGCGCCCAAGCGCGCCGCCGCGCCGAAGCCGGGCGTCAAGCAGGCCACCAAGCCGTCGGCGACGAAGCCCGCCGCCAAGTCGGCCGCGAAGTCCGCCGCGAAGCAGGCCCCCAAGGCCGGCACCAAGCAGGCCGGCAAGGCCACCACCAAGGCGGCCACGAAGGCCGCCGCCAAGCCCGCGGCGAAGAAGGCACCCGCGCCGGCCACCGCCCAGCCCACGCTGGTCGAACTGGTGCGGACCCACCTCGTCGAGGCGAGCGAGCCGCGGTCCGCCGCGGAGGTCACCACGGCGCTCGGCAAGGCCCACGCCGAGCGCAACGTCAAGACCACGGTCGTGCGCACCACCCTCGAAGGGCTCGTCGCCAAGAACCTGGCCCAGCGCACCAAGCAGGGCTCCTCGGTCTACTACACCGCCGACGCCGCCGCCGCGCCGAAGCAGAAGCAGGACACCGCGAGCGCCGAGCCGTCCGCGCAGGGCGGCAGCTGAGCGCACCGCCCCCTGGGCGCGGTGCGGCGCGCGGCCGGGGCGAACCGGGGCGAGTATCGGTGGATGGGCTTTGTGCTGCCGGTGCTCTTCGCACTCCTCGCCGCGTTCAGCAACGCGCTGGCCACCGTGCTCCAGCGGCGTGCCGCGCTGAGTGTGCCGCAGTCACAGGGTTTCCGCCCGGGGCTCGTCCTCGACCTGCTCCGGCGGCCCGTGTGGCTCGGCGGCATGCTGGCCGTCGTGGTGGCCGGTGTGGGGCAGGCGGTGGCACTGGCGACGGGGCCCCTGTCACTCGTACAGCCCCTGTTCGTGCTGGAGCTTCCGCTGGCCCTGCTGCTCGCCTCGCTGATGACCGGCGGCAAGCTTCCCCAGGCCATGTGGCTGGCCGTGGGCGCGGTGGTCGTCGGGCTGGGTGTCGCGCTGGGCTCGGCGGCACCGGACCACGGCGAGGCGGACGTGCCGCTGGACCGCTGGGTGCCCGCGCTGGTGGCATGTGCCGGGGTGGCCGTGCTGCTCGCGGCGGCCGGACTGAAGCGGCCGGTCGGCAAGGCCCGCGCCGGATGCCTCGGCGCGGCCACCGCGGTGTGCTACGCGCTGACGGCCGGTCTGATGAAGGACTCCATGCGTGTCCTGGACTCCGACGGCGTGACCGGTTTCCTGACCGCCTGGCAGACCTACGGGTTCGCCGTGGCCGGAGTGTGTGCCGTGCTTCTCCTGGAGCACGCCATGCAGGGCGGCCCGCTCGTCGCCTCCCAGCCCGCCCTGACCCTGGGCGACGCGACGGTCAGCCTGCTGCTCGGCGTGGTCCTGTACCGCGAGGACGTGCGCGGTGACTGGTGGGTCCTGCCGCAGTTGCTCGGTGTGGGCCTGATCGTCATGGGTGTCCTCAGCCTGGCCCGGCGCGGCACCGACCTGCGCACCGCGCAGTGACCGGCGCCCCGGCCGGGATGCCCGCCTCCGCCACCTGAGGCACAGTGGTCCCAGTCGCCCAGCCACCCGGAGGGACGGCATGTCGCAGGCCGCTGCTTCCGACGCCGAAGGCGCATCCCCGCCCACCGCCAAACTGCCGTTGTTCACCCTGACCGCCATGGTGGTCGGGTCGATGGTGGGCGCGGGTGTGTTCTCACTGCCGGGCCGCTTCGCCGAGGAGACCGGCGTCGCCGGGGCGCTCATCGCGTGGGCGATCGCCGGTACCGGCATGCTGATGCTGGCCTTCGTCTTCCAGTCCCTGGCCGTACGCCGGCCCGACCTCGACGCGGGTGTCTACGCGTACGCCAAGGCGGGCTTCGGCGAGTACCTGGGCTTCTTCGCCGCCTTCGGCTACTGGGCCAGCACCTGTGTGGGCAACGTGACCTACTGGGTCCTCATCATGTCGACCGCGGGCTCCGTCTGGCCGGCCCTCGGCGACGGGGACACCGCCCTCGCGGTCGTCCTGTCCTCCCTCGGGCTGTGGGCCTTCTTCTGGATCATCCGGCGCGGTGTGAAGGAGGCGACCGCCATCAACAGGGTCGTCACCGTCGCCAAGCTCGTCCCCATCGTCTTCTTCGTCATCCTGGCCCTGGTGTACTTCGAACCAAGTGTGTTCGCCGACAACTTCGGCGGGGCCGACTACGCCGGCTCCCTGTTCACACAGGTGCGCGGCACCATGCTGGCCACCGTCTTCGTCTTCCTCGGCGTCGAGGGCGCCAGTGTCTACTCCCGGCACGCCAGACGCCGCTCCGACGTGGGCCGGGCGACGGTGCTGGGCTTCCTCAGCGTCTTCGCCGTCTTCGCGTCGGTCACCATCGTGTCGTACGGCATCATGCCGATGGACGAGATCGCCGCCCTGCGCCAGCCGTCCATGGCGGGCGTGCTGGAGTCGGCCGTCGGCACCTGGGGCAGGGTGTTCATCAGCGTCGGCCTGATCGTGTCGGTGCTGGGCGCCTACCTGGCCTGGACACTGATGGCGGCGGAGGTGCTCTTCGTCGCGGCCAAGGACGACGACATGCCGCGCTTCCTGCGCCGTGCCAACGCCGTGGACGTGCCCGTGCCGGCGCTGCTGATGACCTCGCTGCTCACCCAGGTGGTGCTGATCGCCACCAGTTTCTCGGACGACGCGTTCAACTTCGCGCTCAACCTGACCAGTGCCCTCTCCCTGGTCCCGTACCTGCTGGCGGCGGGGTTCGCGGTGCGCATCGGCAGCCGGGACGATCCGCGCACCGAGGGCGGCCGCACCTCCCGGCGGGAACTGACCTGCGCGGTCGTCGCGACCCTGTACACGGCGTTCCTGCTGTACGCGGCCGGTCTGAAGTTCCTGTTGGTGTCCTTCATCCTCTACGCCCCGGCGACCGCCCTGTTCGTGATGGCCCGCCGCGAACAGGGCAGGCCGCTGTTCTCGCCCGGGGAACTAGTCGTCCTGGCCGTCTCGGTGGTGGGTGCCGTCCTCGGTCTCGTCGCCCTGGCGGCCGGGTGGATCAGCCTGTGAGTCCTTCTCAAGGAGGCAGTGTGACCAGCAACGAGAGCGCCGCGCAGCCCGCGCTCGGCGTCCACTCCGAGGTCGGCAGACTGCGCAAGGTCCTGGTGTGTTCGCCGGGTCTCGCGCACCGGCGGCTCACCCCCACCAACTCGGACGAGCTGCTCTTCGACGACGTGATGTGGGTGGAGAACGCCCAGCGCGACCACGCCGCGTTCGTCGGCGAACTGCGCCGGCGCGGGGTGGAGGTGGTGGAACTGCACGACCTGCTGGCGCAGATCATGGCGATCCCGGAGGCGAAGGCCTGGCTCCTGGACCGGAAGATCGTCGCCAACCGGGTCGGCGTCGGCCTCGTCGACGCGACCCGCGCCTACCTGGAGACCCTGTCGCCCCGGGAACTCGCGGAGTACCTGGTCGGCGGTCTCGCCACCGGTGACCTGCCCGAGGACTTCCGCTCCCCGTACCTCGCGCTCGCCCGGGAGTCGACCGGAGCGCGCGAGTACCTGATGCCGCCGCTGCCCAACACCCTGTACACCCGCGACACCACCTGCTGGCTGTACGGCGGACTCACCCTCAACCCGCTCTACTGGCCCGCGCGGCACGACGAGACACTGCTCATGAAGGCGATCTACACCTTCCACCCCGACTTCAAGGGCTCGACGGTGTGGTGGGGCGACCCCGAACGCGACTGGGGGCAGGCCGCCTTCGAGGGCGGGGACATCATGCCGGTGGGCAACGGCGTCGTCCTCATGGGCATGAGCGAGCGCACCTCGCGCCAGGCGATCACCCAGGTCGCGGGCGCGCTGTTCCGCGACGGCGCGGCCGAGCACGTCGTGGTCGCCGGGATGCCGAAGCTGCGGTCCGCCATGCACCTGGACACGGTGTTCACCTTCGCCGACCGCGACGTGGTCACCCTCTATCCGCGCATCATGGACGGGGTCCACACCTTCTCGCTGCGCCCCGCCGACCGGGCACCTGGCTTCGACGTCGTCGACGAGGGCACGACCCCCTTCGTCGACGTCGTCGCCAAGGCGCTCGGCCTCTCCGCGCTGCGCGTGGTGGAGACGGGCGGTGACGCCTACGCCTCCGAACGCCAGCAGTGGGACAGCGGCAACAACGCCGTGGCGGTGGAACCGGGCGTGGTCTTCACCTACGACCGCAACACCGCCACCAACGCCCTGCTCCGCGAGGCCCGCGTCGAGGTCGTCCCCATCGTGGGCGCGGAACTGGGCCGGGGCCGGGGCGGGGGGCACTGCATGACGTGTCCACTGGTACGCGACCCGGTGGACTTCTGACCCCGGGGCGCGGCGGTCGCCCACCCCGGCCGGGCGGTCACGGTACTCCGTACGAGTGGTGCGTTTCCCGGCCCGGCCGTACGGTCGTACGGGGAAAGGAGAGCGGAGACAGGCGATCCCGAGACGGCTGGGAGCAGACATGGGCAGGAACCCGATGAGGGCCGCGGTCACGCTGTGTGCCGCCGCCGCGTTCGCGGTACCCCTGGGCACGGCCACCGCCGCACCGACGGCACCGGCCCAGCAGACGACGGACCCGGTGCTGGTGGACTGCGCCGGGCAGCCGGAGGTGCGGCCGGGGACCTACATCCTGGCCTGCGGGGACGGCAACAGCCGCCTGGTGTCGATGCGCTGGTACCGCTGGGACGCCGAGGCCGCGGTGGGCCGGGGCAGCAACGCCGTCAACGACTGCGACCCCTACTGCGCAGCGGGCGCGTTCCGCTCCTACCCCGTGACCGTCCGGCTCGACCAGCCCACGGCCTCGGACCGGGACCCGGGTGAACGGCACTACACCCGGATCACCCTGACCTACACCGACGGCAGGCCGGACGGGTCCCCGCGCACGGTGGCCTACCCGCTGCCGGACTGACGGCCCCCGGCGTCAGTCGGGGAGCGCGAGCCGGCAGGTGTCGCCCGGCTGGAGTCGCACCTCGCGGTCCGGCAGCCGTACGTCGATCGGCAGCGGTCCGGACTCGGGTACCGCGATCTCCAGCCGGCCGTGCTCCAGCCGGAACCGGACGCCCCAGTGGCCCTGGTAGCGGATGGAGAACCCGTAGGAGGACAGCTCCGGCAACGGCACCGGGTTCAGCCACAGGGCGCCCGCGCGGGTCTCCAGGCCGGTCAGGCCGCGCTGGACGAGGTCGAGGGTGCCCGCCATGGCGCCCAGGTGGATGCCCTCGCCCGTGGTGCCGCCCTGGAGGTCGGCGACGTCGCCCTTGAGCGCCTCCTGGCAGAAGGTCCAGGCTTCGGCGCGCCGGGCGCGGGCCAGGATCCAGCCGTGGACCAGCCCGCTGAGGGTGGAGCCGTGACTGGTGCGGGCCAGGTAGTAGTCGACGGTGCGCTGCCAGGTCTCCTCGTCCAGGTGGTAGCCCAGCCTGCCGAAGAGGGAGAGGAGTTCGGCCGGCGAGAAGAGGTAGCCCAGCATCAGCACGTCGGCCTGTTTGGACGCCTGGTAGTTGTTCACGCTGTCGTGCTCGGCCTCCAGGACGCGGTCGAGGCGCCGGATGTCGCCGTAGCGCTCGCGGTAGCCTTCCCAGTCGAGTTCGGCGAGGTCGCCGTAGCCCTCGAACTGGCTGACGACGCCTTTGTGGAAGGGCACGTGGAGGGTGCGGGAGACGCTGTCCCACTGTTCGAGTTCGCCGTCGCCCAGGGCGGTGCGTTCGACGAGTTCGCGGCGGCGGGGTTCGGGGAGGCCGGCCAGGACCTCCAGGGTGCGGGTGAGGACCCACGCGGCGGTGACGTTGGTGTAGGCGTTGTCGTCGAGGCCGGGGAGGCGGGCGCCGGGGTAGGCCTCGTGGTACTCGTCGGGGCCGACGACGCCCCGGATGCGGTGGCGTCCGAGCCGGTCGTCCCAGACGGCGGAGTCGGCCCAGAAGCGGGCGATCTGGAGCAGTGTCTCGGCCCCCTTGGTGTGCAGGAACTCGGCGTCGCCGCTGGCCTCGCAGTACTGCCACACGTTGTACGCGATCGCCGAGCCCACATGGTGCTGGAGGTGGGAGTGGTCCGGCAGCCAGCGGCCGGAGTGCGGGTTGAGGTGCAGTTGCTGCGTCTCCTCCCGGCCGTCGCTGCCGCTCTGCCAGGGGTAGAGCGCGCCGCGTCGGCCGATCGCGCGGGCTGCGGCGCGGGCCCGTTCCAGGCGGCGGTGCCGGTAGTGGAGCAGGGCCCGGGACACCTCGGGGAAGTGGAGGTTCAGGTAGGGCAGGACGAACAGCTCGTCCCAGAAGACGTGCCCGCGGTAGGCCTCGCCGTGCAGTCCGCGCGCGGGTACGCCCACATCGAGGTCGGCGGTGTGCGGGGAGAGGGTCTGGAGTACGTGGAAGAGGTGCAGGCGCAGGATGCTGCCCGCCTCACCGGGCACGTCGAGTTCGGCGCGGCGCCACAGCTGGCCCCAGGCGGTCCGGTGCGTCAGCAGCAGTTCGTCGAAGCCGGGGGCGGCGGCCACCCGGTCGATCGCGGCCTGGAGCGGGTCGCTGATCGCCGGGTCGCGTGAGGTGTGCAGGGCCACGATCTTGTCGACGGTGACGGTGCCGCCGGGTTCCGTGCGCGGGTTCGTGCGCTGGGTGACGCACAGGTGCTCGCGCGCGGGGGTGACGGGCGCCTCGGCGGTGGTGCGGGCCGCCATGCCCACCCGGATGTCCGAGGTGCGGGTGCGGCAGCGCAGCCACACGGTGCCGTCGTCGGCGCTGCCGGTGTGCACGTGGATCAGGTGGCTGCCGTCCAGGTCCCGGTAGCGCGGCACCCCGGAGTTGGTGACGCCGCCGTCGAGGGCCGACTCCACCTCCAGGTCGACCGTGCCGCCCTCGGCCGTGAACTCCGTGCGCAGGGCGGCGAGATGGGGATCGGCCATGTGCACCAGACGCAGCTGCCGCACCGACAGCACGCGGCCCCCGCCGAGGCCGAAGCGGGTACGGCGCTCCAGCACGCCCGAGTCCAGGTGCACGGTCTGGCGGTGGTCGAGGACCTCGGCGGTGTCCGGCGTGAGCCAGTCCTCCCCGGCGGGCCTGAACCGCAGCGGCAGCCAGTTGGGGAGGTTGACGACGTCCTCGTTCTCCACCTCGCGGCCGGCGACCGTCGACGTGAGCCGGTTGTAGCAGCCGGCGACATAGGTGCCCGGGTAGTGCGTGTCGTCCGCGGCGCACTCGGGCAGCGCGCCGCGTGTGGCGAAGTAGCCGTTGCCGAGCGTGCACAGCGACTCGCGCAGCCGCTCCTCGCCCGCGTCGTAGTGGTCGTAGTCCCAGGTCGACGGGGTGGCGGTCACCGCGAGTCCGCCCAGCTCCAGTCGGCGACCTCGGGCAGGTCCACCCCGTGTTCGCGGATCCAGTCGTGGTGCCGCTGCCGTACGTCCGCCATCCGCTGCCGTACGTCCGCGGCGCGCACGGCGAGGCCGGGCACCCGGTCGATGACGTCCATGACGAGGCGGTAGCGGTCCATGTCGTTGCCGACCACCATGTCGAACGGCGTGGTGGTGGTGCCGATCTCCTTGTAGCCGCGCACATGCAGGTGGGGGTGGCCGGTGCGCCGGTAGGCGAGCCGGTGGATCAGCCAGGGGTACCCGTGGTACGCGAAGATCACCGGCCGGCCGGCGGTGAACAGGCCGTCGTACTCGAAGTCGCTCATGCCGTGCGGGTGTTCGCCGCTGGGCAGCAGGCGGGCGATGTCCACGACGTTGACCACGCGCACGGCGAGCGAGGGCAGGTGGCGGCGGAGGAGCTGGGCGGCGGCCAGCACCTCCTGGGTCGGGACGTCGCCGGCGCAGGCGAGCACCACGTCGGGTTCGCGGCCGCCGTCCTCGGTGCCGGCCCAGTCCCAGATGCCGGCGCCCCGCGCGCAGTGTGCCCGCGCCTCGTCCATGGACAGCCAGTCGAAGCAGGGCTGCTTGCCGGCGACGATCACGTTGACGTAGTCGCGGCTGCGCAGCGCGTGGTCGGCGACGGAGAGCAGGGTGTTGGCGTCCGGCGGCAGGTAGACCCGTACGGCCTCGGGGCTCTTGTTGAGGATGTGGTCGACGAAGCCGGGGTCCTGGTGGGAGAAGCCGTTGTGGTCCTGGCGCCAGACGTGGGAGGTGAGCAGGTAGTTGAGCGAGGCGATCGGTGCCCGCCAGGGCAGGCGGCGGGTCACGCGCAGCCATTTGGCGTGCTGGTTGACCATCGAGTCGACGATGTGGACGAAGGCCTCGTAGCAGGAGAAGAGGCCGTGCCGGCCGGTGAGCAGGTAGCCCTCCAGCCAGCCCTGGCAGGTGTGTTCGGACAGGATCTCCATGACGCGCCCGTGCCGGTCCAGGTCCTCGTCGACGGGCAGTGTCCGTGCCTGCCATGCCTTGCCGCTGGCGGCGTAGACGGCCTGGAGGCGGTTGGAGGCGGTCTCGTCGGGGCCGACGAGCCGGAAATCGCGCCGGCCGGCGGTGGCGTCCATGACGTCCCGGAGCAGGTCGCCGAGGACGCTGGTGGGTTCGTGCACGGTGGCGCCGGGCGCCTCGACGGGCACGGCGTACTTCTCCAGCGGGGGCAGGGGCAGTTCCCGCAGGAGCAGGCCGCCGTTGGCGTACGGGGCGGCGCCCAGCCGCCGGGTGCCCTCCGGGACGGCGGCGAGGACGGCGGGCCGCGGGGCGCCGGTGTCGTCGAACAGTTCCTCGGGCCGGTAGGAGCGCAGCCACCGCTCCAGTTGCGCGAGGTGGTCCGGGTCGGTCCTGACGCCGGGCAGGGGGACCTGGTGGGCGCGCCAGGTGTTCTCCACCGGCACTCCGTCGACCTCGGCCGGTCCGGTCCAGCCCTTGGGCGTGCGCAGCACGATCACCGGCCAGCGGGGGCGGTCGGTGGCCCCGCCCTCCCGGGCGGCGCGCTGGAGGGCGGCGATGCGGTCCAGGGCGGTGTCCATGGCCCGCGCCATGGCGCGGTGGACGGCGGCGGGGTCGTCGCCGGTGACGTGGAGCGGGTCGTGGCCGTAGCCGCGCAGCAGCGTGTCGAGCTCGTCCTCGGGGAGGCGGGCCAGGACCGTCGGGTTGGCGATCTTGTAGCCGTTGAGGTGCAGGATGGGCAGGACCGCGCCGTCGTGCACCGGGTCGAGGAACTTGTTGGAGTGCCAGGAGGTGGCCAGCGGGCCCGTCTCCGCCTCGCCGTCGCCGATGACGCAGGCGACCAGCAGGTCCGGGTGGTCGAAGGCGGCGCCGTAGGCGTGCGCGAGGGAGTAGCCCAGCTCGCCGCCCTCGTGGATCGAGCCCGGCGTCTCGGGCGCCACGTGGCTCGGCACCCCGCCGGGGAACGAGAACTGCCTGAAGAGCCGGGCCATGCCCGCCGCGTCCCTGCCGACGTCCGGGTAGGTGTCGCTGTACGACCCCTCCAGCCACGCGTTGGCCAGCACGGCGGGCCCTCCGTGGCCGGGGCCCCAGACGCACAGCGCGTCGAGGTCGCGCGCCTTGATCACCCGGTTGAGGTGGGTGTGGACCAGGTTGAGTCCCGGTGAGGTGCCCCAGTGGCCGAGCAGCCGGGGCTTCACGTGCTCGGGGCGGAGCGGCTCGGCCAGCAGGGGGTTGGCCATCAGATAGATCTGACCGACGGAGAGGTAGTTCGCGGCGCGCCAGTGGGCGTCCAGGCCCGCGAGCTCCTCGTCGGTGGGCCCGGGGGGCGCCTGCTGCGTGTCGGCGGACATCGGGGGTCCTTTCCGGGTGGGGACAGTCGGGCGGCGAGGGCGCGGGGTCCCGTGCACATCCCAACCCCGCACCGGCCGGCCGGGTACCCGAGCGGGCCGTTCGGGTCACGTCGCGTCCCGGACGGAGTGCGGGGAGGGCGCGCGGACGCGAGCAGTGCGGCCGGCACCGGCGCCGACCCCGGTGCCGACCGCACTGCTGCCCGGTGTACCCCAACTTCGTCTCTGGACACAGAAGTTGTTCATGCTCTGTGACAAAGAGCGGCGGCGCGGGCTGAACGACGAGTCAATTTTGCATACCGTGCATCTTTGCATACCATGCAACTTATGTCGGAGAAGAGTGCCGCGGGAGGCGGTCTGCGCGAGCGGAAGAAGCGGGCGACGCGTGCCGCCCTCGCCGAGGCGGCCGTACGCCTCGCCGCCGAGCACGGGGCGGAGAAGGTCACCGTCGAGGCGATCAGCGCGGCGGCCGGGGTGTCGGTGCGCACGTTCTTCAACTACTTCGACACGCGTGACGACGCCTTCGTCGTGATCGACGCGGACGCGGGGGCGCGCATGCGGCGCGCCGTCCTGGACGCGCCGCCCGCACTCACCCCGCTGGAGGCCCTGCGCGAGGCCATGGCGGCGGAGCTGGCCGAGGCGGAACAGCAGCACGAACTGTGGCGCCTGCACGCCGAGGTGCTGCACGCCTCGCCGCACCTCCTGGCCCGCGGCGTCGGCGCCCACATGGCGGCCGAGGCCGATCTGGCCGAGGCGCTCGCCGAACGTCTGCGCGGCACCGGCGCCGAGGGGGCCGCGTCCGGTCTCTACCCGCGGCTGCTGGCCGCGGTGGCGGGCGCCGCGGTGCGGACCAGCGTGGAGCACTGGTCCGCCCACCAGCAGGAAGCCGCCTTCCTCGACGTCTTCCACGAGGTGTTCACCCTCCTCGCCGCCGGCCTGCCGGCACCCTCCGCGTAGCCTCCGCGCCGGGCTCGCGAACCACCCGACCACCACCGAAAGAGATGTCGTGACCACACCCCAGGCGCCTGCCGACGCGCCTCCCACCTCGATGACCCAGCGGCAGATACTCCAGGCCATGTCCGGTCTGATGGCCGGCATGTTCGTCGCGATCCTGGCCGGCACGGTCGTGGCCAACGCGCTGCCCACGATCATCGCCGACCTGGGCGCCAGCCAGTCCTCCTACACCTGGGTCGTCACCTCCGAACTGCTGGCGATGACCGCGACCGTCCCGCTGTGGGGCAAGCTGTCCGACCTCTTCAACAAGAAGCTGCTGCTCCAGCTGTCGCTGGGCATGTTCGTCGTCGGCTCGCTGCTGGCCGGCTTCTCGCACGGTGTCGGCCTGCTGATCTTCAGCCGGGTCGTGCAGGGCATCGGCGCGGGCGGTCTGACCGCCCTCGCGCAGGTCGTGATGGCCTCCGTCATCCCGCCCCGCCAGCTGGGCAAGTACGCCGGCATCTTCGGTGCCGTCTTCGCCGTGGGCACGGTGGCCGGACCGCTGGTCGGCGGTGTCCTGGTGGACACCTCGTGGCTGGGCTGGCGCTGGTGTTTCTTCATCGGTGTCCCCTTCGCGCTGCTCGCCATCGCCCTGCTCCAGCGCACCCTGAGCCTGCCGACCACGCGGCGGGAGGTGCGCATCGACTGGCTCGGCGCCTTCCTGATCGTCGCCGGTGTCTGCGCGCTGCTCATCTGGGTGTCCCTGGCCGGCAACGAGTTCGACTGGGCCTCCTGGCAGACCGCCGCGCTGGCCGGTGGCGGTGTGCTGCTGCTGGTCGCCGCGGTCCTCGTCGAGGCACGCACGCCCGAGCCGGTCATCCCGCTCGACATCTTCAAGAACCGCACCGTCACCCTGACCACGGTCGCCAGTCTCCTGGTCGGTGTCGCCATGTTCGGCGGGACCGTCTTCCTCTCGCAGTACTTCCAGGTGTCGCTGGGCAAGTCGCCGACCGTCGCGGGTCTGATGAGCCTGCCGATGATCCTCGGCCTGCTGGTGTCGTCCACCGTCGCCGGACAGGTGATCAGCCGGACCGGCAAGTGGAAGCGGTACCTGGTGGCGGGTGCGGTCACCATGGCCGTCGGCCTGGCGCTGCTGGCCACCATCGACGCCACGACGCACTTCGGCCTGCTCAGCCTCTACATGGCGGTGCTCGGGGTCGGCGTCGGCATGCTGATGCAGAACCTGGTGCTGGCCGCCCAGAACGACGTGCCCGCCGCCGACCTGGGCGCCGCGACCTCCGTGCTGTCCTTCTTCCGCAGCATGGGCGGCACCATCGGGGTCAGCGTCCTCGGCGCGATCCTCGCCAACCGGGTCGCCAGTGAGATGACCAAGGGACTCAGCGGCGCGGGCGTCACCGTGCCCGGCGGTGAGGCCTCGGGCGAGAGCAGCGTCCCGGACATGTCCACGCTGCCCGCACCGATGCGGACGATCGTCGAGCACGCCTACGCCGTCGCCACGGCCGACCTGTTCCTCATCGCCACGCCGTTCGCGGTGCTTGCGCTGGTCGCCGTCGTGTTCATCAAGGAGAAGCCGCTGAAGACCACCAGCGGCATGGAGCGCCTGGCCGAGGAGGCGGGCGAGACTGCCGCCGCCCCGGCCGGCAAGGACCCGGCGGCGCCCGTCGGCTGACCCGACCGACCCCACGGGGGCCGCCCGTCCGCTTCGGACGGGCGGCCCCTTCGCCGTGGAGGGGGTGTGTCAGCCGCGGGCCATCGCGATCGATCCCGCCAGGCGCTCACCCGCCTCGTAGATCATGTAGGGCACGCCGCGGTCCGTGCCGAACGAGGGCGCGGCCGCGCGGCCGTTCTCCGGTGCGGAGCCGCGGGAGTCGTAGAAGACGCCGAGGTGCCTGCGGAGCGTGAAGTCGTTGCCGACCTCGGTGATCATCAGGTCGCCGCCGCTCTCCTTGTCCTTGTTGTAGACGACGTAGGTGCTGTCATTCCGGTGCAGCAGGTGCGGTCCGCCCACGTTGACCGCGCCGACGTCGCCGTGGCGCACCAGGGGCTGCTGGGCGAACGTCCAGGTGCGGCCGTCGGCGGACCAGCCCCAGCCGATGTCGCGGTGGTTGGTCGTGTTGTTCAGCATGAACACCATGACGTAGCGGGCGCCGCGCGAGGGCAGGTCGTGCCGGAAGACCCGCGCGTACGAGGTCTCCGTGGTGCCGGACGGCAGCATCGAGGTGGTCAGCACCACCTTGTCGTAGGTGAAGTTCACCCCGTCCGTGGAGCGGGCGAGGCGGGTGGTGGTGTTCTCCCCGTGGAAGTACAGCCACATCTCCCTCTCCTCCGCGTTCCACATCACGTGCGGGGAGGAGACGTGGCTGACGGAGTAGTGCGGCGACCACTTGTTGGAGACGATCGGGTTGTCCGGGTACTCCGTGAACGGGCCCTCCAGCGAGTCGCCGTAGGCAAGGCAGATGCCGCCGGGGGCGTCGTGCGGGGCGTAGTACAGGTAGTAGCGGCCCAGCCGGCCGCTCGCGGGCAGCCGGTCGTAGACACCCCGGACGGTCGGGAAGATGATCTCGCCGGTGGGGTTGTAGGCGAGCTGGGACGGCGTCAGCAGGGTGCGGACGTGGGTGTAGTCGGGGAAGCCGCCGGGCGCGGCGGAGGCGGCGGGTACGGCGGTGGCGCCCAGCGCGAGGGCGGCACCGGTGACGGCCGTGCCCTTCAGGAACAGTCGGCGGTCGAGGTGCGGCTCGTGCATGTCGACTCCTGGGGGGGAGGGAGGGGTCAGAGGTACAGGGCGGCGGTGACGCACATGCCGCCAAGGGCGACCAGCCACACGTAGGGCAGGGTGCGGACCATGACCTGCTGCGGGCTGACACCCGCGTACTGGGCGGCCCACACCGTCTGCGTGCTGGTCGGGTCGGCGACGCCGAAGACCTGGTTGTACGAGGTGGCCATGCCGAGGACGGCGACGGCCGGGTAGATGCCGGTGGCGATGAGGACGCCCGCGATGCCCGCGCCGAGACCGAAGACGTTCAGCGGGCCGCGGTACAGGCAGAGCGGCACCAGCAGGGTGAAGACGAGGACGAACAGCACCGGGTTCTGCGGGCTGACCGCCTTCACCAGCGGCTCCAGCGCCTCGACGGCGCCGGGGAGTTTGACGGCGGCGAGCAGGATGCCGATCGCGACGAACAGGGCGAGCGGGGGCGCCGCCACCTCGAAGCCGCCGTACAGGGTGCGCAGCAGCCGCTTGTTCATCTCGCCGGGCCGGGTGGTGGTGACCAGCGCGTAGACCACGCCCGCCAGCAGGGAGGGGATGATGGCCACTTCCAGGCCGAGGGCCAGCACCAGCGGAACGGCGGGGGCGAGCAGCGCGTACCAGGGCGCGTCGCCGAGGCGTTCGCGGCGCGACGGCGGGCGGGCGGCCACCGACTTGAGGGACCAGGCGTGCTCGGTGCCGCGCCGCCGGTTCTCGATCACCACGTAGGCGACGGCGGCGACCAGCGCGAACGGGAACAGCTTCACCATGAAGCCGCGCACCGTGTCGACCGGCAGGTCCAGCGCGGTGGAGAAGAACTGCCAGACGGGCAGTTCGAAGGGCACCCCGACCGCGATGCCCATCAGCACGGTCCCCGCCGCCGTCACCTTCGGCACGCCGACGGCGACCATGGCGGGGATACCGATGATGCCGGCCAGCATCGCCGCGGGCGCCGAACCGGTGACCGTGCCGACGAGCGCGGAGACGGCGAGGACGCCGAGGGCCACAATGGTGGGCCGGTCGCCGCCGAACTCCACGATCTTGCGGACGAGGGTGCCCGCGATGCCGGTCTCGTCGAGGAGCTTGCCCAGCCAGGAGCCGAGGATGATGGCGACCATGGTGGCCGCGAGCGCCGGTGCGCCCTCCTGGAGGACCGTGTCCAGGACGCTGTTCTCACCGGTCAGGGGGGCGCCGGAGAGGAAGGCGATGACCACGGCCAGCAGGACCAGGGCGAAGGCGGTGGGGAGCTTGCGGGTGAGCATCGCGGCGACGCCGGCCGCCATGACGAGGAGGATGACGACACCCATGGGTCAGTTCTCTCTTCTTGCGTCACGTGCGGGTGAGGGGAGGTTTCCGGTCCCGGCCTCGGCGGCCAGGGCGGCGGTCAGCAGCAGGGGGCTGCGGCCGAGTCCGCAGACGGTGCGGGCGTAGGCGTGCGCGGCCACCTCCTCGGCGCCGGCGACGTGGCCGGACACGCGCAGGCGGCCCAGGCGCAGGGCGTGGTGGCCGAGGGCGTGCTTCAGGGCGGCGCGGGCGGGGCCGTGGTGGAGGTGGGCGTGCACCGCCTCGTGGGCGAGGGCGGCGGCCCGTACGGAGCCCGCCGGGTACCAGGCGCGCCAGCCGCGGGCGTCGACGACGCGTTCGGCGAGCGCGATGGTGTCGGTGTACAGCTCGACCGTGGGCGGTCTGGAGGTGTAGCGGGCCAGCAGGCCGTGTGCGAGGCCGCCGTCGCTCTCCACGACTCTCGCCGCGCACGGCACGGGCGCGAGCGCGGAGCCGAACGCGTCGGCGGTGCGGGCCCAGTGGCGCAGCAGCTCCGGGTCGCGGTGCTCGTGGGTGGGGGTGGCCGCCAGCAGCCGTACCGCCCACCCGATGTCGTCGGTGGCGGCGGGGTCCGCCGTCGCGGGGGTGTCCTGGACGGTCATGCCCGCACCTCCAGGACGGCGACGACAGGTTCGTCGGCGGCGCGGGAGCGCAGCTCGCTGCGGGCGAGGGCGAGCAGCGGCGCCGGGTCGAGGACGCCGGAGAGGTCGGCGATGCGGGAGCCCACCAGCAGGCGCACGGCGGGGGCGCGGACCCCTCCGTCGCCGTAGGAGGTGGCCTCGGTCACCAGTTTGGCGAGCACCTCGGGGGCGCTCGCGACGGTGGTCGCCTCGACCCGGGCGTCGGCCGCGTGGTGGCGTACGACGCCGTCGGCGTCCACGACCCGCACCGGGTGGCGGACGGGGCGGAAGCGACGGTGCACCTCGGTGCCGTAGACGGTGTGCGCGGGGGTGCCCGCGAGCACGTCCACCTCGGACGGCTCGGTCCTGAGGCTGGTGGCGGCCAGGCGCAGCCGCTCGTCGTCGTCGGCGCGGTGGGCCCGGTCCTGGGTGCGCAGTTCGGTCGCGCCGGTGGCGATGGCGCGTACGACGTTGGTCTGCGGGTCGACGGTGACCTCGACCTCGACGCCGTCGGCGGCGGCGCCCTGTTCCACCACGGCGCGTTCGGCCTCGGCGCGGACGGCGAGGATCTGCTCCTGGGTCGCGCCGGGCACGATCCGTTCGACCTGTTCGCGGACGAGGGCGAGGGCGACGCCGATGGGGCTGATGACCTCGTTGTTCCGGGCGATGCGGCCGGTGATGCCGGTGCGGTCGGCCAGGTGCGGGGTGACGGAGGCCGCGCCGCCGCCTCCCCCGACCAGGACGGCGGTGTCGGTGTCGAGGCGGTACTCGCGGACCAGGTCGTCCACGACGGCCTTCACCTGGTCGGTGCCGGCGTCCAGGAGCCGGGCGGCGGCGGTGGGCACGTCGGTGCCGAGGGCGGCGGCGAGCGGGGCCAGCGCGGCACGGGCGGTGCCGGGGTCGGCGTGCGCGAAGTCGCCCTCGGGGACCCGGCCGAGCGCGTTGGCGGCGCAGGTCATGGTGAGCGCGAACCGGCCGCCCGCGGCGTCGAGTACCGCGTAGTCGGCGGGGTCGCCGGGCAGCGGGCTGATCGTGGTGAGCGTCGCGTCCCGCAGGTCGGCCGGGTCGGCGAAGCAGGCGTACGGCAGACCCGCGATGTGCGCACTGCGCGGACCGGTGCCGGTGACGCGGCCGCCCGAGACGCGCACCATGGAGCCGCCGCCGACGCCGACCGTGCGCACGTCGAGGGCGTTGAGGTACGAGGTGCGGCCGAGGACGGTGGCGTGGCGGACCGCGACCTTGCCGCGCTTGACGACGCTGATGTCGGTGGAGGTACCGCCCGTCTCCAGGAACACGCCCTCGCTGACGCGCTCCTGCATCAGCGCCCCGGCCACCCCCGCCGCGGGACCCGACAGCACGGTCAGCAGGGGCCTGCGCCGCATCTCGTCGAGGGACATCACTCCCCCGTCGCAGCGCATCACCATCAGCGGCGCGGTGACGCCCGCCTTGGTGATGGAGGCGTCGACGAGGTCGGCGGTGGCCAGCATGCGCGGCAGGATCGCCGCGTTGACCACGGCGGTGCGGGTGCGCTTGCGCAGCCCGTAGAGGGAGGTGATCTCGTGGGCCGCGGTGGTCGGCAGGCCGGTCGCGCGGGCCGCCTCGGCGACCGCCGTCTCGCCCTCGGGCCGGTCGACACCGAACGGTTCGCTGGCCACCAGCGCCTCCGCGCCGGCCGCCGTGAGCCGCTCGACGGCGGTCCGTACGGCGGTGGCGTCGTCGGGGTCGGGCACATGCGCGTAGTGCAGCGGCAGCCGCTTGCCGGGGGTGAGTTCGAGCTTGGCGAGCGAGGCCAGGCGGCGGGTGAAGTACGTCCCGCCGCCGGTGCCGATGCCGAGCAGGCCGACGGTGGCGACGTCGCCCTCCAGCAGGGCGTTGGTAGCCTGGGTCGTGCCGTGTGCCAGGAAGGCGACGTCGGCGGGTGCGTGTCCGGTCTGCGTCAGCAGCCGGTCGAGCGCTTCGACGATGCCGTGGGCGACGCCGTCCTCGTGATGGTGGCTCGTGGGGACCTTCACCTGGCCCACGAGCCGGAGCGTCGTGGCGTCGACCGCCACGGCGTCGGTGAAGGTTCCGCCCACGTCGATGCCGACGCGGATGCGGTGGGTGGTCATGTCCGGGCACCTCCTTGTGCTGGGTCGGTCCGCACGCGGGCGGTCACCGGGCGGGGCAGGTGGAGCTGCCCCGCCCGAACTCCCGCCGCGCGCGGGGTCGTTCAGTAGCCCCTGACGTCGGGCCAGTGACGCTGCACACCGCCGCGGTCGAGGACCCTGGCGAACTCGTCGTACCTCTTGTCCTCGGCCTGCACCTGGTGCGGTTCGACGTTCTCGGTGAGGCAGTGGGCGGCGAGGGCTCCGGCGGCCTCGCCGATGTTCCACTCCACCGGGTGCAGCCGGTAGCAGCCGTTGGTGATGTGCGTGGTGCCGAGGTTCTTTCCGGCCGGCAGCAGGTTGCGCACCCGGCGCGGCACCAGCGCCCCGAGCGGGATCTCGAAGGGCACGGAGCCGATGTCGACGTAGTTGTCACCGCCGGTGGAGGGGTGCAGATCGATGCGGTAGTTGCCGACGCCCACGGAGTCCCGGTGGCGGGTGCCGCCGTAGGGGCCGACCAGGTCGATGGCGACGTCGTGCTCGGTGACGGTGGTGACCGCCTTGATACGGCGGGACTCGCGGACGTAGGCGGCCTTGGCGAGGCCGTCGGGGGTGCCGGTCACGTCGGGTCGCGGACGCAGCCCGGGGAATCCGGTGCCGCCGTCGGGGCGGGGCGCCTCGGTCTGGAGCCAGTAGAGCACAGAGAGGGACAACTGCCGTGCCTCGCGCAGTGCTTCGGCCTCCTGGCCGATGAAGGGCTTCAGCCAGTAGTCGTTGAGGGGCCAGTTGACGAGGGTGATGTCGGAGTCGAAGGCGCCCTCGGTGTGCAGCTTGCGGGCGAGGATGCGGCGGAAGCCCCACAGCTCCTTGTCGCCGGCGTCGGCGCTCTGGTCGGCGCTGACGGCCAGCGGGTCGAGGTCGGGGTTGGGTGCGAAGGTGCGCGCCACCGGTTCCAGGGTGCGCGGGTCGGGTGCCTCGAAGCCGAGCAGCGGGCCGGGCCAGAAGTCGGGGCGGTAGGCGCGCCAGAAGTCGTAGTCGGCGGGCCGGTCGACGGTGTGGTCCTCGCCCTCGTGGTGGGAGAGGGCGAAGCAGACGGTGATGCCCTGCTGGTTGTCCGGCTGGGCGTGCTCGGGGGCGTGGGGTTCGTCGAACTCGGCCCTGGACTCCGCCCCGTTGGCGTGCTCGACACCCGCGAGGTGGAGGAGTTCGCCGGTCTCGGTGGCGTCCAGGACGTAGCGGGCGGGGACGGTGCGGCGGGTGCCGTCGCGCTGGTCCTCCAGGGTGACGGCGCGCACGACATCGTTGTCCGACTCGGCTGCCACGGGGCGGTGCCCGGTGAGGACGGTGAGGCGTCCGGCCGCCCGGTGCGGGGCGAGCATGCCCTCCAGGACGGCGAGGGCGACCTTCGGCTCGTGGCACAGCTTGCTGACCCGCCCGGCGCCCGGGTTGAGGTCGGTGAGCGCCAGGGCCTCGGCGCGCAGGGGGTACCACTGGCGGTAGTACTGGCGGATGCCCTCGCGCAGTCGCCGGTAGGTGGCGGTGGTGCCGAACTGCTCGACCCACGGGTGTTCGTCGGGCGGGACGGCCTGGCTGGTGAGCTGGCCGCCGATCCAGTCCGTCTCCTCGGTCAGGACGACACTGCGGCCGGCCCGGCAGGCGGCGAGGGCCGCGGCGACGCCGCCGAGGCCACCGCCGACGACGAGGATGTCGGGTTCCGGTATCACGCTGCTCCTCTGATGGTGCGGTTCGTACGGGGGGGGTGGGGTGACGGGGGTTCAGGGGCCGGCCGGCGGGCCGGCGGTGGTGCCCGGCCGGAAGGCGCAGGCGACGAGCGTGCCCCTGGCGGGTTCGCCCGCGACGCGGGCGGCGAGCAGCCGCACCGCCTCGGCGCCCAGCGTGGGGCGGGGGATGTCGAAGCCCATGGGGGCCGGTTCGTCGGCGAGGTCGGCGGGCGGGCTGCCGAGCAGTGCCAGCGACACCTCGCCGGGGCAGTCCAGGCCGGCCGCGTCGACGGCCGTGCGCAGCGCCCGCCAGGCGGTTCCGGTGTCGGTCTCCTCGGCGACGAACGCGGTCACGCCCTCGGCCAGCCAGGCGCGGACGCGGTCGGCGGTGAGGTCGCGGCGCAGGTCGCCGGAGCGGAACACGGCGTCGGGGCCGGCGGGCAGTCCGCTCGCCGTCAGCCCGTCGAGGAAGCCGCGTTCGCGGTCGGTGGAGGCGGGGGCCTCGTCGTCCTCGCGGACCAGCATGACCCGCCGGTGGCCGAGCCCGGCGAGGGTGGTGACGACCTCGCGGCTCGCGCTGACGTAGTCGGCGCCGACCCAGGCCAGCCCCTCCGCCTCGTCGGGCCGGCCGACGTGCACGACCGGGAAGTCGTCGGCCACCAGCCGGCGCAGTTCGTCCGCGGGGGCGTGGCGGCCCAGGAAGAGGCAACCGTCCGCCAGCCGCACCCGGTTGAGCGCGCCGGACCCGGACGCGCCCGCTCCCCCGCTGCTGGAGCCGGTGAACAGCACCAGGTCGTAGCCCTGCGCCGCTGCCTCCTGCTCGACGCCGACGAGGAAGGGGTAGTACGAGTGCCGCACGTCGGTCGGGAAGGTCGCGGTGAAGCTGAAGACGCCGAGCAGGTTGTTGCGGGCGGCGGCGAGGCGGCTGGCGGCGGGGTCGGGGACGTAGCCGAGGCTGCGGGCGGCGTCCAGGACCTTCCCGCGGGTCTCCGCCGAGATCGGGCGGCCGGTGGCGATGTCGCGTCCGGAGAGCACCAGGGACACCGTCGCCTGCGACACACCCGCGAGCCGGGCGACCTCCGCCTGCCTCGGCCGGCCCCGTCGGCCGGGCGGCGCGGGGGCCCGCCCCGGCTTCGCCCGCCCTGTGGCTTCCTTCGCCACCACTGCTCCCCTCGGTCGCGGTTAATGCGCATTACCTAATGCGCATTAACCAGTAATGTGAAGGAGCCCGGGCACGGGGTCAAGGGTTTGGACCGAGGAAAATGCGGGGTGCGGGCGGGAGGGCGTCCCGCCCGCACCCCGCATGCGGGGAGCGGCCGCGGATCAGATGCCGAAGGGCGCCGCGTACCGGACGGTGCCGGCGGGCAGCGGGTGGGCGGCGTCCAGGGTGAGGGCCATGAGGGCCTCGTCCGGGACGTCGATGCTCAGGCCGATGCCGTGGGCCGAGGCCCGGGTGAAGCCGAACCGGGGGTAGTACTCCGGGTGCCCGAGAACGACGACATGGTGCTCGCCGAGCCGGGCGGCCGCCGCGAGCGCGGCACGCACGGCCGCCGCGCCGGCACCGGTCCGCTGCGCCTCGGGCCGTACCGCGACGGGTGCCAGGCAGAGCGCCGGGCGCTCTCCGATGTGGCAGCGGGTCAGCAGGGCGTGGCCCACGGGGCGGTCGGCTTCGTCGACCGCGACCACGGACAGGCCCTCGATCCAGGCCCCGGGGTCGGCGCGCAGCGCGTCGACCAGGGCGGCCTCCTCCGGGGTGGGGAAGGCGGCGCGGACGAGGTCGCGGATGGCGGGGATGTCGGCGCCGGTCTCGGCGCGGGTGTGCCAGGTGTGAGGCATGACGGGACGGGGATCCGTTTCTGGTGTCTGCGTTCGTGGGATGCGGGGTCAGGCCGCCGCTCGGGACGCGAGGGAGATCCGGGCGCCGCGAAGGGCGGCGTCGAGCACGGTCATCAACCTCACCTCCCTTTCCTTCCGCTCCGTGGAGCCGATCGAACGCGAACGCGGTCAGTGTACCCCGTGGGAGAGTGGGCGTCGGGCGAGGTCACCGCGTCCTTCGGCGGTCCGGCGACCAATCCGCGGGCCGTCCGGCCCCGGATTACGCGGGGACATGCCCGCCTGTCGCGTTCTTTTGGAGAGACCGTCGTGAAGGAAGCCGTGCACATCGGCAGAAATCCATCGTCACAGCCCGACCTGCAACAGCTGATCCGCGAGGTGGCCCTCGGTGATCAGGACTCCTTCGCCGCGGTGTACGACGCGATGGCGGGATCCGTGCTCGGGGTCGCCCGGGCGGTGCTGCGCGACCAGGCGCAGTCCGAGGAGGTCGCGCAGGAGGTGCTGGTCGAGGTGTGGCGCACGGCGCCGCGCTACCGGCCCGAGCGGGGCACGGTGGTGAACTGGATCCTGACCCTGGCCCACCGGCGGGCGGTGGACCGGGTGCGGTCGGTGGAGGCGGCCGCGGCCCGCGACCACAAGGCCGCCCTGCTCGACCGCACACCCGAGTTCGACGAGGTGACGGAACAGGTGGAGGCCCGGCTGGAACGGGAGCAGGTGCGGCGCTGTCTGCGCACCCTGACCGAGATCCAGCGCCAGTCCGTCACCCTGGCCTACTACCGCGGCCTGACCTACCGGCAGGTGGCCGAGGCGCTCGCGCTGCCGCTGGGCACGGTCAAGACGCGGCTCCGCGACGGCCTCATCCGACTCCGCGACTGCCTGGGGGTGAGTGCGTGATGCGCACCGAGGACCTGCACAGCCTGACGGGCGCCTACGCCCTGCACGCGCTGCCCGACGACGAGCGGACCGCCTTCGAACGGCACCTGGAGCAGTGCGCCACCTGCGAGCGGGAGACCACGGAGTTCGCCGCCGCCACGGCCCGGCTGGGGCTGGCCGCGACACTCGTGCCGGGCCCCGCGATGAGGGACCGGGTCCTGCACCGGGTCGCGACCGTGCGCCAGGTCCCGCCGGGTGGCGGCACGGTCGAGAAGGCACGCCGCGTCGTGCCCCGGGGGCGTGGTCTGGGCCGTTGGGCGCTGGCCGCCTGCCTGGCCGCCGCGGCGGGGCTGGGTGGCACGGCGGTGTGGCAGTACGAGCGGGCGCAGGACGCCGGGGAGCGTGCGGCGCAGGCCGAGCAGCGGGCCGAGACACTGGCCGGAGTGCTGGCCGCGCCGGACGCCGAGTCGCGTACCGCGCGCCTGGCCGACGGTGCCACCGGGACGGTCGTGGTCTCCGGGGACCAGAACCGGGCCGTGTTCCTGGCCTCGGGCATGGCCGAGCCGCCGCGGGGCAAGGTCTACCAGCTCTGGTTCGACGACCAAGGGACGATGCGGTCGGCGGGCCTGATGGATCCCGGCCGGTCCAGTCAGGCGGTGCTGATGGAGGGCGCCGTCGACGGTGCGGGCGGCGTCGGCATCACCGTGGAACCGGCGGGCGGGTCGCCGCAGCCGACCTCCGACCCGGTCGCCCTGATGAGCATGCCGGCCTGAAGGGGGTGAGGGCCCGCGCGCGAGCCCTCACCCGCACGACCACCTCCGCCCTACGCCCGTCGGCGCGGCGGGCGCGGGAAGAAGCCGCTGGTGCGTGCCGCGTACTCGGACCACCCCGGGCGGTCGGCCATGTGCCGTTCCAGCAGCCGCTTCCCGCTGCCGCCGATCAGCAGGTACGTCATGACCAGCGGGGAGATCGCCGAGACCGCGGCCGCCGCGGGGCCCGCGTCGCAGGCGATCAGGAACAGGCCCCACCAGACGAGGAAGTCCCCGAAGTAGTTGGGGTGCCGGGTCCAGCTCCACAGGCCGCGGTCCATGATGCGGCCCCTGTGGGCCGGGTCCGCCTTGAAGCGGGCCAGTTGGGCGTCCCCGACGGCCTCGAAGACGAGTCCGACGGCCCAGACGGCCGCGCCGGTCCAGGCCAGGGCCGTGACCGGGTGGGAACCGTAGGAGGCCGCCTGGACGGGCAGTGACACCAGCCAGACGAGGGCGCCCTGGAGCAGGTAGACCATGCGCAGGGCGTAGAGGTTCCGGTTGCCGGGCGCCTTGGCGAGCATGGCGTCGTAGCGCGGGTCCTCGCCGTGGCCCCGGCCGCGCCGGCCGATGTGCACGGCCAGCCGCAGCCCCCAGACGGCGGTCAGGGCGGCCACCAGGACCTGGCGGACCGGGTCGCCCTCCCCGGCCGCTGCCGCCGTCGCGCAGGTCACGGCCGCGACGGCGGCGAAGCCCAGGCCCCACGCCACGTCCACGACCCGGTGCGCCCCCTTGCGCACGGCGACCGCGAAGGTGGCCAGCATGACGGCGAGCGCGGCGGCCGCCGCCCAGCCGAGGCCGGCGGCGAACGCGCCCCACGGGAGGCCGCTCACGAGGCGTCCAGCCGCTCGTACCACTCCCCCGAGGTGGCGGGCATCCCGCTGACGCCCTCGGCGGTCGGCCGCACGCTCAGGATCTGGTCGACGCCCATCCGCCGCTGCTCGAAGGCGAGCGCGCCGCCCACCAGGTACAGCCGCCACACCCGCGCGGTCTCCTCGCCGACGAGGGCGGTGAAGTCGTCCCAGCGCTTCTCCAGGGTGCGCTCCCACGCGGCGACGGTGCGGACGTAGTGCTCGCGCAGGGACTCGGTGTGGCGCACTTCGAGTCCCGCGTCCTCCAGGAGCTGGACGGTCTCGCCCAGTGGCCGCATGTGCATGTCGGGGGCGATGTAGGCCTCGATGAAGGCTCCGCCGCCGGGGGCGCCTCGCCCGCGCGACATCTGCTGCACCAGGACGCGGCCCTCGGGCCGCACCAGCCGGTGCAGGGCGGCGGCGAACGCCGGGTACTCGGCGTCTCCGACGTGTTCGCCCATCTCGACGCTGGAGACGGCGTCGTAGTCGCCGCCGGTGATGTCGCGGTAGTCCTGGCAGACGACCTCCACCCGGTCCTCCAGGCCGCGCTCGCGCACCTGTTCGCGCACGTACGCGGCCTGCTCCCCCGCCAGGGTGACCGCGGTGACCCGTGCCTTGTGCCGTTCGGCCGCGTGCAGGGTGAGCGAGCCCCAGCCGCAGCCGATGTCGAGCAGACGGGCGCCCTCGGTGAGGCCCAGCTTGCGGCAGATCAGTTCCAGCTTGGCCCGCTGGGCGCCGGCCGCGTCGGCGTCGGTGTGCTCGTCCGGCCACAGCCCGCACGAGTAGGCCATGGTGTCGTCGAGGAGGAGGCGGTAGAAGTCGTTGGAGAGGTCGTAGTGGTGGCTGATCGCGGCGCGGTCGCGGGACTTGGTGTGCAGGCCGCCGCGCAGCCGGGCCTGGGAGGCGGGCACCGGCGGGCGGGGTCCCACGGCGCCGAGGCGGACGGCGGTCGCGGCGGCGCGGGCCCGGTCGGCGAGGCCCGGGCGGGGCGGGTGCAGGCGGCGTTCGCGGGCGGCCGCCCACATCCGGCGCAGGCCGTCGGCCAGGTCGCCGTCCACGTCGAGTTCGCCGGTGACGTAGGCCTGGGCCAGGCCGAGTTCGCCGGGCTGCCAGAGCAGGCGGCGCAGGGCGCGCCGGGAGCGGACGACGACCACGGGGCCGTCGGCGGGGCCGGTCTCCGTGCCGTCCCAGGCGCGCAGCCGGACGGGGAGCGGACCGCCGAGCGCGTCCTCGACGAGCGCGGCGAGCCGGTGGGCGGCGCCGGTCCGGGCGGTGCGGGCGGGGGTCATCGGGCGGTGGCCTCCTTGGTGAGCAGGTACTGCTGGACGTCGAGGTAGGCGGCGCGGAAGCCGGCCTCGGAGTAGGCGAGGTAGAAGGTCCACAGGCGCCGGAAGGTCTCGTCGAAGCCGAGGGCGTCCGCCTCGTCGGCGCGTTCGGTGAACCGTTCCCGCCACAGCCGCAGTGTCTCGGCGTAGTGCGCGCCGAATCCGTCGCGGCGGGCGACGCGCAGCCCGGTGTGGTCGCGGACCGTCGTCTCGATCGCCTCGGTGGAGGGGATCAGCCCGCCGGGGAAGACGTACTTCTGGATCCAGGTGTGGGTGGAGCGGGAGGCCGTCATGCGGTCGTGCGGCAGGGTGATGGCCTGGAGTGCGGCCCGCCCGCCCGGGGCGAGGCGGTCGTCGAGGGCACGGAAGTAGACCGGCCAGAACTCGGCGCCGACGGCCTCTATCATCTCGACGCTGACGACGGCGTCGTAGGTGCCCTTCTCCTCGCGGTAGTCGCGCAGTTCGACCCGGACGCGGTCGGAGAGTCCGGCCTCGCGGGCGCGTTCCAGGGCGCGGTCGCGCTGTTCGCGGGAGAGGGTGAGTGAGGTGACGTGCGCGCCGCGCGCGGCGGCGCGCAGGGCGAGTTCGCCCCAGCCGGTGCCGATCTCCAGGAGCCGGGTGCCGTCGCCGACCTCGGCGAGGTCCAGCAGCCGGTCGATCTTGCGCTGTTGTGCGGTGGCGAGCGACTCGCGGCGGGCGGGGAAGCCGAGGAAGACGGCCGAGGAGTAGCTGAGGGTCTCGTCCAGGAAGAGGGCGAACAGGTCGTTGGACAGGTCGTAGTGGCTGCTGATGTTGGACCGGGCGCCCTCGGGTGTGTTGCGCAGGGCGGCGGGCTGCCGTTGGTGCCACAGCCGGCGCAGCCGCTGGAGCGGGGCGGGTACCAGGTGGGCGGCGTTGGCGGCGAGCACGCCGAGGGCGCCGACCAGGTCGGGGGCGTCCCACTCGCCGGCCATGTAGGACTCGCCGAAGCCGATGAGGCCCTGGGCGCCGATCCGGCCGTGGAAGGCGTCGGGGTCGTGGACCTCCACCAGCGGTCCGCCCAGGCCGACGGTGTCGCCGTCGGCGAACCTCACCCGCAGCGGCAGCCGTTCCAGGGCCCGGCGGACGACGGCCGCGGCGACGGCGCGGCGTGCCCGGGAGGCCCGGGGCGGGGCGGCGACGTCGGGCCAGCGGTGCGGGTCGACCGGGGTGCTGCGGACCGAGGGGACGCGGGGCGGGGTGGGACGGTGGTGGGTCGCGGTCATGTCGCTTTCTCCGTGGTGCGGTTGTCCGGGCGCGGCTGGACGGGGAGGCCGCGCAGGTAGAGACGGATGCCGTGCCTGCGGATGCCGGCGGACACCGCGAGCGTCGACAGCGGGTGCCGCAGGGCGAGCCGCAGGAGGGCGGTGGGGGTCGCCTCCCGCCGGGTGCCCCGGACGGTCGCGGTGAACGGGCGGCTGCCGGGCCGGTCCAGTCGTACGGTCAGGTCGAGGCGGTCCCCAGGCAGTGGCAGCCGCATCCGGTAGGCGCCGTCGACGGGGAAGAACGGCGAGACGTAGAAGTCCTTGTCGGCGTGGGCGAGACCCGCCTCGTCGGGGTGGAGCAGGTAGGCGTGGCGTTCGCCGTAGGTGTTGTGCACCTCGGCGACGACGCAGCGCGGGGTGCCGTCGGGTCCGTGACACCAGTAGAGGGTCAGTGGGTTGAAGACGTGGCCGAGGACGCGGGCGTGCGCGAGCATGAGGACCCGGCCGCCCGCCAGGTCGACGCCGCGGTCGGCGAGGAAGCGGTCGAGGCCGGCCCGCAGGGAGGGGGCGTCGCCGGTGAAGTGGTCGCGGGCGCGGAAGCCGGCGAGGGGGCGCAGCGGGCGGGGCAGTCGGGGGATGTGGTCGAGGTCGACGAGCCACATGTAGGTGCGGTGGCGCAGGGTGTAGCGGGTGGGGTCGGTGCGTACGTGGACGGTCTCGCAGGGGTACAGGCCGGGACGGGCCGTGGGGGTGCGGGTCACCAGGTCACCCCGAGGGCTGCGGCGGCCTCCACCCCGGAGCGGCAGCCGTCCTCGTGGAAGCCCCAGCCGTGGTAGGCGCCCGCGTAGGCGGTGACCGGGGTGCGCAGGCCGGGCAGCCGGCGCTGGGCGGCGACCGACTCGGGTGTGTAGACGGGGTGTTCGTAGGTCATGCGGGCCAGCACCCGGTCCGGGGCGACGCGGTCCTCGCCGCCGAGGGTGACGACGTAGGTGTCGCTCGCGTCGAGGCGCTGGAGGCGGTTCATGTCGTAGCTGACGCGGACCCGGTCGGCGCCGGCGTCGCAGGACGGCATGAGGTAGTTCCAGGAGGAACGGGCTCCCCGGGCACGCGGCAGCAGGGTGGTGTCGGTGTGCAGGAGGGTGGCGTTGCGGGAGTAGCGGAACGCGCCGAGTACGTCCTTCTCCTCCGGCGTCGGGTCGGCCAGCAGCTCCAGGGCCTGGTCGGGGTGGACGGCGACGACGAGGTGGTCGTAGGTGTCGGTGGTGCCGTCGGCGGCGGTCACGTCCACGCCGTCCGCGTGCCGGGTCACCGAGCGGACCGGGGTGGCGGTGCGTACGTCGGGCAGGCGCTCGGCGATCCGGTCGACGTAGGAGCGGGAGCCGCCGGTGACCGTGCGCCACACCGGTGAGCCGCCGACCGCGAGCATGCCGTGGTGGTGCAGGAAGCGGAACAGGTAGGCGGCCGGGTAGCGCAGGGCGGTGACCGCGTCGCAGGACCACACGGCGGAGACCACGGGCGTCATGAAGTGGGCGCGGAAGTACGGCGAGAAGCCCTCGCGGTCGAGGAACTCGCCGAGGGTCGGCTCCTGGTCGGAGTCGGCGGCGAGCAGCCGGTGGGCGGCGCGGTGGAAGCGGGGCACCTGGGCCAGCATCCGCAGGTAGGGGCCGCTGAGGACGTTGCGCGGGCGGGCGAGGAGACCGGCGGGGCCGCGGGCCCCGGCGTACTCCAGTCCACAGCCCTCGCACCGCACCGACATGCTCATCTCCGACTCCTGCGTGGCGACGTCCAGTTCGTCGAAGAGGCGCAGCAGGTTCGGGTAGGTGCGGCGGTTGTGCACGATGAACCCGGAGTCGACCCGGTGGACCCGGCCGTCGGCGGCGGCCAGTTCGTGGGTGTGGGCGTGGCCGCCGAGGCGGTCGTCGGCCTCGTAGAGCGTGACGTGGTGCGCGCGGCCCAGTACGTACGCGGCGGTCAGACCGGCCACTCCGCTGCCTATGACGGCGGTGCGGCGTGTGGTCTCCCCTGACGCTCGCGGCATTTCGCTACTCCTCCACCCCACGGTGATCAACGCTGGCGTGGGTAATCCGGAGCCGGGTCCGGTGCGGATTGGGCGAGGTTGCGGGCGGTTGCCGGGTGAGCCATCCGGAGGGCGCGCGGCAACGAATCAAGAGTGGGGAGGTAAGCGCGGGAAATGGGAGAAAGAGTTCCGAGGGACCATGAACGACACCTACGAGCCGGTGGCCCAGGGGCCCGCGTACGCGGTGCACGCCGTACGCCGCGAGGTCCGGGACCGGCTCACGTCCTGGGGCACGGGCGCGCTCGCCGCGGACGCCGAGCTGGTCGTCGCGGAGCTGCTGGCCAACGCCGAGCGGCACGGCCGGCCGCCGGTGCGGATCGCCCTGGCCCTGCGGCGCGGGGCGCACGGCGGGTGCACGGTGCGGGTGGAGGTCACGGACTCGGGCGAGGCCTTCGACGTCGGGCGGGTACGGGCACGCTGGCGGCACCCGGCCTTCGACTGGGGCGAGGACGGGCGGGGGCTCTTCCTGGTCGACGCCCTCAGCGCCCGCTGGGGGGACCGGCCCGCGCCGGGAGGGCACACTGTCTGGGCCGACCTGTGCTGACGGTCCACCCATCCGCGGGCCGTGCGGCAACGGATCACCGATGACCGGCGAGGGCAGGGGAAGGGACCGGATGAGCGTGCGGGACGAACCGTCGGCAGGGGCGCTGTGGGTGCGGCGCAGGCCGCGGCGGACGGGAGCGGCGGTGCTGGTCCTGCACGGTGGCCGCGCGGACAGCCGGCGGGCCACACGGCCGTGGCAGCTCGCGGCGTTGCGGATGCACCCGTTCCTGCGGTCGCTGGACGCGGCCACCGACCGCGACGACGTGCTGCTCGGCCAGGTGCGCTACCGCTCCCGCGGCTGGAACGGCGCGGCGGAGGATCCGCTGCGGGACACGCGGCGCGCGCTCGCCGAGCTGCACCGCCTCGTCGGTGACGTGCCGGTGGTCCTGCTGGGTCACTCCATGGGCGGCCGGGCCGCCCTGCGCGCCGCGGAGGCCGCCCAGGTACGGGGTGTGGTGGCCCTCGCCCCGTGGGTGCCGCCCGGCGAGCCGGTCGCCCAGCTGCGGGACCGGCGGGTGTTCGTCATGCACGGCAGCCGCGACCGGATCACCGACCCGGCCGAGTCCGCCGCCTACGTCTCCCGCGCCCGGACGGCCGGCGCCCGGGCCGACCTCCTCCTCGTGCCGGACGGCGACCACGCGATGCTCCGCCGTCGCACCCACTGGCACCGCAGGGCGACGACGGCGGTCACCGAACTGCTCACCCAGCTCGACCCGGACGACGCTCCGGGGCCGTCTCCGGCGGCGGGACGCTGAGCGTCAGCCCTTCCCGCGGGGTGTCCCTTCCCGCGGGGTGTCTGCGCCGCGAAGCGCCGGGCGGCCACGTGGCGGGGGCGGTGACGGCGGTGCCGACCACTTGGCGGTATGGGTTCGAACCGCAGGAGTCTTGAACCGCATAAGTCCGCACGCGTTCCGGCGGAGCGGCCGCTACCCCCTCAGCGTGCCCAGGAAGCGGACGTGCGGGCGGTCGTCGGGGCCGGTGCGGGTGACCTCGGCGTGGACGCCGTAGACCTCCGCGACCAGGGCGGCGGTCAGGACCTCCGCCGGTTCGCCGTGCGCCACGACGCGCCCCTCGGACAGCACGACGAGGTGGTCGCAGTACATCGCGGCGAGGTTGAGGTCGTGCAGGGCGACGACGCTGGTGACGGGCAGGGCGACGACGAGGGCCAGGACGTCCAGCTGGTGCTGGATGTCGAGGTGGTTGGTGGGTTCGTCCAGCAGGAGTTCGCGTGGCTGCTGGGCCAGGGCGCGGGCGATCTGGACGCGTTGGCGTTCGCCGCCGGAGAGGGTGTGCCAGAGCCGGTCGGCCTGACCGGTGAGGCCGGTGCGCGCGAGGGCGTCCGCGACCACCTCCTCGTCGGCCGCCGACGCCGGTGCCCAGGCGCGGCGGTGCGGGATCCGGCCGAGCCGGACGACGTCGCGGACCGACACGTCCACCAGCGTGTCCGCCTGCTGTTCGACGACGGCCACGCGCCGGGCGACGTCGCGGCGGCCCATCCGGTCCAGCGGGCGGCCGTCCAGGGTGACGACGCCGGAGGTGGGGGCGAGCACGCCGGCCAGCAGCCGCAACAGGGTGGACTTGCCCGACCCGTTGGGGCCGAGCAGGCCGGTCATGACGCCGGGCCGGGGGCTGAGTTCGACGCCGTCCAGGATCAGCCGCCCGCCGGCGGCGCGGGAGACACGCTCTGCGCTCAGCGTCACCGTGCCCTCCGGGTGCGGTACAGGACGAGGACGAAGGCGGGTACGCCGATCAGCGCGGTCACCACGCCCACCGGGACCTCCTTGGGGGCGAGGACGGTACGGGCCAGAGTGTCGACCCACACCAGGAACACGGCCCCGGCGAGGGCACAGACCGGCAGGAGGCGGGCGTGCCCGGGACCGGTGAGTGCCCGCACGGCGTGCGGCAGCACCAGCCCGACGAAGCCGATGGCACCGGCCGAGGCGACCAGGGCGGCGGTGAGCAGGGCGGTGGCGCACAGCAGTACCAGCCGGGTGCGGGCGACGTGGACGCCGAGGGTGGCCGCGGCGTCCTGGCCGAAGGCGAAGGCGTCCAGCGTCCTGCCGTGGCCGAGGCACACGGCGAGGACCAGCACCAGGACCGCCGTACCGGTCCACACGTCCCTCCAGCCGGCCCCGCCGAGCGAGCCGAGCAGCCAGAAGAGCACCCCCCGGGTGGTCTCGGCGTCGGCCGCGGTCATCACCACGAAGGAGGTGAGCGAGGAGAACAGCTGCATCGCCGCCACGCCCGCGAGGACCACGCGGTCAGGGGTGCCACCGAGGCTGTGGCTGAGCAGCATGACCAGCCCGAAGGAGCACACCGCGCCGAGGAACGCCCCGCCGGGGACGGACAGCGCCCCGCCGCCCACGCCGAGTACGACGACGAGGACGGCGCCGGTCGAGGCACCGGAGGAGACGCCGAGCACGAAGGGGTCGGCGAGCGGGTTGCGCAGCAGGGACTGGAGGACGGCGCCGCACACGGCGAGTCCGGCGCCGCACACCGCGGCGAGCAGCGTCCGGGGCAGCCGCAGGTCCCAGACGATGCCGTCACGGATGGGGGTGACGTCCGCGGCGGGGCCCGCGCCGAGGTGGGCGACGATCACGGACCACACGTCGGCCACGCCGATGTCCGCCGGCCCGATGGTGACGGCGACGGCCACGGAGGCGCACAGGGCGACGACTCCGGTCAGCGCCCACAGGGGGTGGGCACGGCGGCCGGCCGTGCGTATGCCCGAGACCGGCCGCTCCCCGGACGCGGCTCGGTCCTTGGAAGTAGCCCGGTCCTCGGACGTCGCCCGGCTCGCGGACGTCACTTGGTGAGGCCGTACTCGCGCAGCGCGGCCGCCACCTGTTCGACGCCCTCGACGGTGCGGATGGTGGGGTTCATGGCCTGCCCGCTGAGCAGGACGTACCGCTTCTCGCGGACGGCGGTCATGTTCCGGGTGACGGGGTCGGACTCCAGGAACTCGATCTTCTTCGCGGCGGTCTCGGCCGTCTGCGACTTGCGGGTGAGGTCGCCGAGGACGAGGACGTCGGGGTCGCGGTCGGCGACGGTCTCCCAGCCGACCTGCGGCCATTCGTCGTGGGTGTCGTCCATGGCGTTCTTCGCCCCGACGGCGCGGGTCATGACGCCGGGGGCGCCGCAGCAGCCGCCCATGTAGGGCGACGTGGAGTTGGCGAACCAGTACATGAGGGTGGCGTCGGAGGCGTCGACGCCGGACGTCGCCTTCTCCACCCGGGACTTCAGGTCGTCGATCAGCTTCTCGCCGCGTTCCTCGACGTCGAACAGCCGGGCCAGGTCGCGGACCTCGCGGTAGACGGTATCCATGGTGAAGGGCTCGCTGCGGACACCGTCGCCGTCGCCGCTGTTGTCCTTGCCGACGCAGTCGGACGGGGAGAGGTAGGCCGGCACGCCGAGTTCGCCGAACTGCTGGGGGGTGGCCACTCCCCCGGTGCCGAGGGTGGAGGCGAAGGAGGCGGCGACGAAGTCGGGCTCGGCGTCCAGGACCGTCTCGAAGGACGGCATGTCGTCGGCGAGCCGGGGCACGTCCGCGTTCGCCTTCTCCAGCCCCTTCATGACCGGGTCGGTCCACGTGGCGGTGCCCGCCATGCGGTCGGCCAGGCCGAGGGAGAGCAGGATCTCGGTGGTGCCCTGGTTGAGGGAGACCGCTCGCTGCGGAGGTGCGGCGACCTCGACCTCGCGGCCGCAGTCACGGACGGTACGCGGGTAGCCCGCCGCCTGGTCCGGCGCGGCCGAGTCGCCGGTGTCCGTCCCGGAACCGCAGCCGGCGGCCAGCAGGACGCCGGCCAGGAGCGGCACCAGGCCGCGGACGGCACGGCGGGAGGCGGGAAGGCGGGAGGCGGGAAGGCGTCGGCGGCCGACGGGGCGCGCTGCGCGCGAGGAGGCGGGCAAGGAAGATCCTCTGGCGTCGAGGGCTCGTACGCGAAGCCCGGTCGTGCGGTGCGTCCCGCGCCGTACGCGGCGCGGGTGCCAGCAGGTCTTCGGACTCGGGATCGACCGGGCGGGACGCCTTCCCGGGCGGCCTCAGCCGCCCAGTGGCCCGTGTCCCGCCCGTCACCCTCACCGCTGCGCGTCAGCTCCGGATTCGCACCGGATTCCCTGACCCACCAGGTGGGTTCGACTGGCTTCCGCAAGCTACCACAGGGTCCTCGCGCCGCCGGGGGCGGGCGGCTGCCTCACCCGCCCCCGGTGCCGACGCGCCCGACCGCGTCAGCTCTTGGGCATCAGGACACTGTCGATGATGTAGACGTTGGCGTTGGCGGTCTTCACGTTGCCGCACACCACGTTGGCGGAGTCGTTGACCTTGTAGGCCTCGTCCGAGCCGGAGGTGGTGAGCTTGGACTTCTGCAGGGTGTCGAAGGAGCCGTTCTCCAGGTCCTTGGGGGCGAGCTTCTGGCCCACGACGTGGTAGGTCAGGATGTCGGTGAGCATCGCCTTGTCGTTGAGGACCTTGTCCAGGTCGGCCTTCGGAATCTTGGCGAAGGCGTCGTTGGTGGGCGCGAACACCGTGATGTTCTCGGCGTTGTTGAGGGTGTCGACCAGACCTGCCTTCTTCACCGCCGTCACCAGGGTGGACAGGGCCGGGTTGTTCGAGGCGGCGGTGGCGACCGGGTCCTTCGCCATGCCGTCGAACGAACCGGCGCCCTCCTTCGGCACGGTGGAGCAGGCCGGGCCGAACGGCTCGTCGGCGCCGGACATGCCGCCCGAAGTGTCCTCGGACTTGTCGTCGGTGGCCGCGGGGGCCGAGGACTCGGCCTGCGCGGAGTCCGAGGAGCCGCTGTCGCCGTCGTCGGAACAGGCGGCCAGCGACAGGGGCAGGACGGCGGCCGCGACGACGGCGACGGCGGAACGACGGATACGGGCGTTCATGGATATCTCCCTGCAAATCGGCAGCACTGAGGCAGCGCTGATGTAGTGATGTGGAGCTGTAGTGATGTGGAGCGTGGTGCGCGTCGAGGTGGAGCGGTGGTCCGCTCGGTGAGCTGTCCGCCCGGTGGGCGGTTCCTATCCGCGTGGGGGCCGAGCCGCCCTGCGTATCGCAGGCAGGGAGCGCAGGCGGGCGGTCCGCTGTCGGTGTGGTCTCGGTTCTTCCCTCACACGGGGAATCCGGAGCCGGGCGGGTTCCGGATTGGCCGATCACCCGATCGTGTGGGGAAGTTTCTCGGGCACCTCTGTGACCAGGGACTTTTCCCGGAGAATGCCGTCAACATGACGGAGGCTCAGAGCGGGGTGGCGGCCCGCAGGATGAGGAACATGGTGACGGCGGAGTTCGCCGACGACATCGCCGACACGGCCGTTCCGGCGGCCGCGGCCCACGCGGCCAGTCCCACCGAGGTGAACAGCGAGGGCCAGGTGCGTACGGCGGGCGCGGGACCCAGCAGGGCCGCCACCCGGCGCGGCACGGGGCCGGGCGCCGCGAGGCCGGCCAGGGTCGCGACCGGGGTCCCCCGGGAGACGAGGGCCGCCTTGCCGATCGCGGTCGCCACGGCGCGGCGGTCGCCGACCACCTTCGCGGCCTCCTCGTCGGCCCAGCGTTCGGCCGTGTAGGAGACGGCGGTGCGCAGGGGGCGCAGGAACGGGTTGGCCAGCGCGGCGAGCCGGACGGCCAGCAGGAAGCGGTGGTGGCGGGCGGCGAGGTGGGCCCGCTCGTGGGCGAACAGCGCGCGCCGCTCGGCCGGTTCGAGGCAGTCGAGCAGCGCGGTGGTGACCACGACCCGGTCCCGGCCTCCGCCGGGCAGCGCGTACGCGTAGGGCACGTCGTCCGGCAGGACGGCCACGCCGGTGCCCCGCAGTCCGGCGAGGGCGCGGTGGGCCCGGCGGCGCACCCGGGCGTGCCGCCACAGCGCCCGGACCGAGACCATGAGCACGGCGCACAACGCGGGGATCGCCGCCTTGCCGACGACCTCGTCGTAGGGCACCGCCGCCCGCACCTCGGGGTCCGACCAGCCGTCGGGCAGCGGGTTGCCGGGCAGTTGCGCGGTGCCGACCACCATCACCAGCGCGAGGCACACGGTGCTGCACAGCGCCATGACAGCGGCGACGGCGGTGAGCAGCCTGGTCGCGGTGCGCGGGTGCAGACGCTGCTCGGCCAGCCGGGCGACGGGCCACGCCGTCAGCGGCAGGACCAGCGGCAGGAAGACGAAGACCCCCATGGCGGTGTCAGCCGTCCTCCGCGCCGTGCGCGTGCCCGAGCAGGTCGCGCAGCAGCCGCTCGTCGTCCGGGTCGAGGCCGGTGACGAAGCTGGCCAGTACCGCCTCCCGGTCGCTCTCGGCGTCCAGGACCTTGCGCATCCTGCGCGCGGCCAGACCGGCCTGGTCCGCGGGTGTCCAGGCGAAGGACCGGCCCGCCCGCTCGCGGCTGACGGCGCCCTTCTCCAGGAGCCGGGTCAGGATCGTGATCACCGTGGTGTACGCGAGGTCGCCGCCCAGGCGCTCCTGCACCCAGCCGGCCGTCGCGGGCCCCTCCGCCTCGCGCAGCGCCGTCAGCACCAGGGCCTCCAGCTCGCCCTGACCCCGCCGCCGCGACCGCCGGTGATCCGTCACGGGCCGCCTCCTTCCGCCGCTGTGCGCTCCGTGCGGAGGCCATCGTATAGAAGACCACTTTCTACAGTTCTGTAGTTTTAGGGTCCGTGGCGCAGCAGCCGCCCGCCCCACCGGGGGCCTGCGCGGTGTCGAGGCGGCAGAAGCAGGACGCCTCGACCGGTACGTCCGCGAGGGCGGCGGCGAGCTTCAGCTGCTGCGCCACGATCCGCGCCTCCCCCGCCCGGTCCAGCCGCACCAGGCACTCGTGGAGGCCGTGCAGCGCCCAGACGTTGCCGGGGTGCTGGAGGGCGCGGGGCAGGGTGTCGTCGAGCCCCAGGTCGGCCCGGTAGACCGCCTCGGCCTCGGCGACCCGGCCCTGCTCCAGGAGCAGGGCGCCGTAGGCGTGCCGGGTGGGCTGCATCCAGCCCCACGGCTCGTCGTAGGGGAGGTTGTCGTCCAGGCCGATCGAGCGTTCCAGGGCGGCGAAGGCGGCGGCGTGGTCGCCCCTGCGGTACTCCAGTTCGCCGTCGAGCATGGCGGAGGCGATGGCGAGGATGTCGGCGCAGGTGTTGTTGAACAGCATGCGGGAGTCCGGCACCCGGGCGACCGCGTCGCGGAACAGGACGCGTTCGGCCTCCGCCTCGGCGACCCGGCCGGTGGCCGAGAGGGCGACGCCGCGGGCGTAGTGCAGCATCGCGGTGGTCACGCAGTACAGGCCCGGATCGGCGGGCATCGGCAGGGCGAGGATGTCGGCCCAGCGGCCGAAGCGGATCAGGACGTGCACCCGCATGGCCAGGAAGCCCTCCAGCCAGTCGGCCATGGGCGGGCTCTGCACGCGCAGCAGCGCCTCGGGAACGGATGCCTCCAGTCGGGCGGCGGTGTCGAGGGCGATGTCGTACCGGCCCAGGAACATCGCGCCGTAGATCCTGAAGTGGTAGTTGTGCGTCCGGTAGAGGGTGTAGAAGTTCATCGCCCCGGCCCGCGCGCGGTACCTCTCGTCGGCCGCGATGGCGGCGCTGTTGTCCGACACCACGCGCCGGTAGTCGCCGCAGAGCACTTCGAGGTGGGACGGCATGTGCAGAAGGTGCCCCGCGTCGGGGACCAGGCCGCGCAGCCGGTCGGCGACGGAGAGCGCCGCCTCGGGGGTCGGTGACATCTCCATCAGGTGGATGTAGAGGTGCACGACACCGGGATGTTCGAGTCCCCCGTCGGCGGCCAGGGCCCGGTCGAGGACCTCCTTCGCGGCCAGGGTGCGGGCCCCCTCGGCGGGCAGCCCCGTGCGCAGGTCC
Source organism: Streptomyces sp. NPDC058985 (assembly GCF_042740985.1). Taxonomy (NCBI): domain Bacteria; kingdom Bacillati; phylum Actinomycetota; class Actinomycetes; order Kitasatosporales; family Streptomycetaceae; genus Streptomyces; species Streptomyces sp. NPDC058985. The sequence goes on from NZ_JBHYJX010000040.1 coordinate 42,774, forward strand.
CACAGTTGCCAGGGCGTCAGCATCATCAGCGCGTCGGCATAGAGGGTGGCCACGTCGAGGTCGTCCGGGGCGAGGTCGTGGACGGCGCGCATGCTGTCGGCGTACGGCACGTTCCAGACCGAGCAGTCCTCGACGGCGCGCTCCCGCGGATAGCGGGCGCGCAGGGCGCCGATGAGGGCGCGTTCCACGGGGGTGGCCCGGCCCGCCTTGGCGTGGGCGAGTTCGACGGCGGCGTGGGCGCGGTCGACGGTGCGGGTCAGCTCCTCGGCGTCGAATGCCTCCCAGGGCTTGTTGTAGTTGGGGCCGAGGGCGTAGGCGATGCCCCAGTGGGCCATCGCGCAGTCCGGGTCGGCCGCCACCGCCCTCTCGAAGCACGCGACGGCCTCCTCGTGGTGGAAGGCGTACGTCCACACCAGCCCGCGGTCGAACCACCGCTGGGCCTCGGGCGACGAGGTGGTCACGGGTCGGCCGTGGACACCGAGGTCGTAGTAGTCCATGTACGGACGTATACCGCACTCCGGGACGGCCGCTGAGTAATGCGCGGAAGGCCACGGCGCGCGGTGTCCCCGCCCGTCGCCGCGGGCCCCCCCACCCGCGGGGGTGGGGGGTCCGGGGGGGGGGCGGAAACGCGAAGACCACGTCACGGCCGGCG
>NZ_JBHYJX010000040.1:43435-75105 GCF_042740985.1 Streptomyces sp. NPDC058985
CTTCTTTTTGCGGGGACGCCCACGGGGCGGGTGCGCCCCCGGGGCCGCCGCGCGCGCCGGTGGCGGCGGGGGTGGGGGGACCGGCGGGGGCGCGATCAGCCGAAGTCCACGTCACTGCAGAGGAAGTACGTCTGGTCCATGTGCGACGCCTGCCAGATCGTGTAGACGACGTGCCGGCCGCTCAGGCCCGACGTACTGACCGGGATCTCGTAGTTCTGACTCGGTGCGTAGCTGCCCGTACGCGCCACCTGCTGGAGGTCGCCCCAGGTCAGGGTCTGCGTGGCGGGATCGAAGCCTTGCCGGGTGACGTAGACCAGGAAGTAGTCGGCGCCGTGGCCGGCCTGGTCGTACAGCTTGACGGTGAAGTCGTCGGCGACGTCCGTGGTCCGCCACGCGCCCACGGTGTCCAGGGAGTCGTAGCGTCCGCTCTCGGCCCGGCCCCCGCTGCACAGCTGACCGTCGGGGACGACGGCCTGGAAGTCACCGGCGGAGCCGTTGCGGTAGAGGCCGTTCCAGTTCCACATGGCGTTGGGGTCGTCCTGCCAGGCCTGCCAGCACATGGGGTCTTCCTGCGCCATGGCGGGGTTCTGGAAGTCGTCGCCCCAGCGGTCCCAGCAGCCGTAGTTGCGGGATGCGGGGTCGACGACCGAACCGTGGGCGAAGGCGGTGCCGCTCCACGGGACCAGGGCGAGGAGGACCGCGGTCAGGGCACTGAGGGCGAGGGCCGCCGTGCGACGGACTCGTTTCACCGGATTCGCCGGATTCACCGGATTGGCGTGATCATGACATGTCATGGCGTCTTCTTCCGTGGGGGGACGGTGTCCAAGTGCGGGTACACGAATGGGAGCGCTCCCAGCGCCTCGCGGAGTCCAGGCTGCGCCCGCGTGAACCCCTTGGCAACATCCGAAACGAGCCAGTTCGCGCGACGGGCGGGCGGGAGAGATCCCGCCCGCCCGTCGTCATACCGGTGCCGGAGTCCGCGTCAGAGCGCTCGCCGCCTGGAACGGATCAGCAGCACGCAGCCGCCTGCGAAGAGGACGCCGCCGACGGCGGCGGGCCACAGTCCGAGGCCGGAGCCGGTCTCGGCGAGTCCGCCCTGCGCCTGCGGCTGCGGTGCGGCGGCGCCGCCGTCGCCCTGGCTGGCCTCGGGGGCCGGCACGGCGCTGCCCGCGTCGTCCGGGGCGTCCGCCGGTGTCGTGGCGGCCTTGGGCGCGGCGCTCGGGGAGGCGCCGGCGTCCTGGCCGGCGGCCGGGGGCGCGGGCTGCTCCGCGTCGTTCTGCCCCTGGTTCTGCTCCTCGTCCTGTCCGCCGTTCTGCCCCTGGTTCGGCTCCTGCTTCTGCCCGTCGTCCCGGCCGTCGTCCTGCCCGGGGGCCGGTGCGTCGTTCCCGCCGCCGTTCTGCTCGTCGCGGCCGTCCTGACCGTCCTGGCCGCCGTCCTGGCCGGATTCGGCGGGAGCCGAGGCCGTGGCGGTCTGCTCGGCCGGCGGCGCGGTGGGCTGCTCGCCGCCGTCGCCGCCGGGCTGCTCCTCGCCCTTGCCGTCGTCCGGTGCCTCGGAGGCGCCCGGGTCCTCACCCTGGCCCGGGTCGGAGCCCGGCGGGGGCGTGTCCGCACCGCACTCGCGGCCGGAGTTGATGCAGTCCGTCATCTCCCGCATCAGGTCCTCGTCGAAGACGTTGATGAAGTCGCTGTGGTCGGTGACCGGCTTGTGCAACTGCTCCGGGAAGGAGTCCACGGCGAACAACGGGACCGTCCGGCCGCCGTCCTGGAGGCTGGGCGCGTCCACGTCGTACACGACCCGCTGGACCAGCCGCGGAACGGCCTTGAAGCCCTCCGGGCAGCCGCCGTCGGCGGTGGCGAAGGCCATGTGGGTGCGGTGGTTGGCGCTGTCGATGTTGCGGCCGTCCCAGCAGCTCTGGAAGGTGAAGGTGCGCACCACGTCACTGCCGGAGGGGCAGAGCGGGTACTTGTCCTTCAGCTGCCGGTCCTCGAAGCCGGTGCAGCTCCAGGAGGCGTTCGCGTTGGCGTTGCCGTTGACGAACGCCTTCGCGTCACCGGTGATGATGCGCAGCAGGCGCGGCATCTCCGTGACCTTGCCGCGCTCGTTGCCCTCGAAGGTGAGCGTGACCTCGGCCGGTGTGACGATCTCGCCCGCGTTGCCCTCGATGCCGCCGCCGGGTGACTGGGCGTCCTGCTCCTCGGTGCCGTTCTGGAGGCGGATCACGGGCCAGTAGTACGAGGACTTGTCGCCCTGGTCCGCGCAGCTGGTCTCGGCGGCGGCCAGGTCCTCGTCGCTGGAGAAGGCGTTGCTGTCCTGGTTGCCGACGTAGTCGTGGAAGTGGTGGGCGCCGTTGCCGACGCCGGGGGCGGCGATCAGGTTGTCCGAGTTGAACAGGCCCTCGGCGTTGACACCGCAGCTGGTGCTGAAGGAGCCGTTCGAGGCGCTCTTCTGGCGGGGCGCCTTCACCACGTTGGGCTGGACGGACTTGATGTCGGCGTAGTCGGCCGCCACCGGGCCGTTGCCCGCCTGGCCGCCGTTCCCGGCCGCGCCGTCGTCACCCTCGCCCTGCTGCTGCTCCTGTCCCTGGCCCTCTCCCTGATCCCGGTCCTGCTGTTCCTGCTGGTCCGGGCCGCCGCTCTGGGCCGGCTCCGTCGCGACCTCGGTGCGGCGCAGCGTGCACTCCGCGAGGGTGTCCAGGCCTTCGGGGCGGTCCCCGGCCTTGGCGACGGCGGCGGCGATGCGCTCGATGGTCGCCGCCCGGTCCTCCTTCAGGGGGTCCAGGATGGCGGCCTCGTCGAGGGAGCCGTCGTCCGCGGTGCGGGCGGCTTCCTGGAGTTGGCGGTACGCGGTGGCGATCTGCTCGTCGAGCTGGGCCAGTTCGGTGTCGACCTCCTGCCTGGCAGGCTCCGGCACGGTGGTCAGCCGCTCGGTCAGGTCGGGGCAGTCGACGGTCGCCGCGACTCCGGAACTGCCCAGGGGAACGGCTTCGTTGCCGGATTCGGTCGCGGAGGCGAAGACGTTCACGGCCACCAGGCCGCCGCCCCCCAGTATCAGCGCGACCGCTCCGAAGGTCGCGCGCCGCGCCCCGGTCGGGCGTCTGCGCCTGTTGTGTCCCAAGGCGTGCTCCTGTGTCGTGACGGACTCGGGCATGGAATGCCCCCGGCTCCATACGGAGGAGCGGGCCGGAGTGTTCAGCCGTCCCCGGGATTCTCAGGAATCCCTCACCTCCTGCCGACGCGCGCCCGGTGGTCCGATCGAGGGGCTTGGGCGTCGGACGGCAGCGGCAGGAGGAGGGAAAGGGCAGGGACAGCGAGGCACGAACGGAACGCCCCCGAGTGATCCCAGGAGCCCCTGATGTCCGAGAAGCCGAGTGACACACATCCGCCGGTGGTCGACCGCGCCGCCTTCGAGCAGCGGCTGGAGGGGTTGCGCGCCAGGGAGAAGGCCCATACGCGCGAGGGGGACGCGATCGCCGCCGCGCGCCGCAGGCTCCCGATGGTCGAGGTGGCCGCGGACAGCCCTCTGCTGGGACCTGACGGCCCCGTGACGCTCCTGGACGCGTTCGAGGGGCGACGCCAGCTGATCGCCTACTACTTCATGTGGTGGCCCGGGCGGCCGGCTGCCGAGCAGTGCGAAGGCTGCACCTGGGTGATGAGCCACGTGGGTGAGCCGGCCTATCTCCACTCCCGCGACATCACCTTCGCCGTGTTCTCCCAGGGGCGGAATTCCGCTTACGGCTTCGCGGACGCGCAGACGTCCTACGAGGAGAGCCTGCGTTACCGCGCCTTCATGGGCTGGACGATGCCGTGGTACTCCGCGCAGCCCTCGCTCGGGACACTTCTGGTCGGCCGGGAGCCGGGCCTGTTCCACCTGGTGTGCTACCTGCGCGACGGCGACCGTGTCTTCGAGACGTACTGGACCAGTCGTCGTGGGGCGGAGGCGGTGGACTACAGCTACGCGCTCATGGACCTCACGGCGTTCGGACGCCAGGAGGATTGGGAGGACTCACCGGCGGGGTGGCCGCGCCTCGGGCAGGCCACACGGACTCTCAGCGGGGCCCCGGACTGGCGGCCGCTCCGGGACGAGCGGGGTGGACGCCCCACAGCACACTGGCCACGCATCGACGCCGGCCGCTCCGACGACCTGGGTGCCACCGGAACCAGTCGGCCGACCGGTTCCGAACACTGAACCTCACCGCGGGGCGCCGTTCGTTCGCCCGTAAGAGTCCTTGTCGGCGGCTCGGTCCCGGTGGAACGATGCGGACGGCACCGCATCGGCGCAGCGAAGGGACCCGTCGTGACCGACGACCAGCACCGGCCGCACCCCGCCGCCGCGTTCGACGCGCTGGGCGCCGAGTACGAGAAGGCGTTCGCCGGGTCGAGGACGCACCGGCGCTCGCTGGAGTGGCTGCTCGGGCGGCTCGCGCCGGGCAGCCGGGTGCTGGACGTGGGCAGCGGCACCGGCCGCCCCACCGCCGAGACCCTCGCGGCCGCCGGCCACGACGTGCTGGGCATCGACATCTCGCCGGTCATGGTCGAGCTGGCCGCCCGGCAGGTGCCGGACGCCACGTTCCGGTGCGCCGACATCCACGACGTACCGCTCGACGACGCTTCGTTCGACGCCGTCTGCGTGTACTTCTCGCTGCTCCAGCTGGACCGGCGGGAGCAGGCGGCGCTCATCGTGCGTCTGACGCGGGTGCTGAGGCCGGGGGGTTACCTGGTGCTGGCGACCGTGCCGCTGGACGTGGAGGGCGTCGACGCCGTCTTCATGGGACAGCCGGTGCGCGTGACCAGCTTCACCGCGCAGGCCCTCGCCACCGTGGCGCAGGAGGCCGGTCTGGAGGTGGTGACGGAGGAGGCGACGCTGTTCACCCCCGCCCACCCGGACGCCCGGCCCGAACCGCACCTCTTCCTGCACTGCCGCCGCCCGGACGCCACCGCGCCGGACGCCTGACCCACCGGTCCCGCGGCGGGCGGCGGGCTACGGCACCGCCCCGGATGGGGTAACCCCGCACGCGCGCACCGGGCCCCGCGGCCAGAGTGGGCAGCATGACAGAGCCTGGCGAGCGACGGCGCCGCACGACCTCCACCGCCACCCGCGAACGTCCCGTGCGCGGTGCCCGGGAAGCGGCCCGGCGCGCCGCGGACGCCCTCTCCGAACTGATCCGGCACCACCTGGAGGGCGTCTCCGCGGTGTGCCGGAGCGAGGACGGCGGCTGGATCGTCAACGTGGACGTGCTCGAAGTGGCCCGCATCCCGGACACCACCAGTCTGCTCGCCACCTACGAGGTCGAACTGGACTCCGCGGGCGACCTCGTGCAGTACCGCAGGATCGCGCGCTACCGGCGCGGCGCCCAGGACCAGTGAGCCGACGGTGAGGCGCGTACCCGGAAGGACCACCGCATGATCACGTACGACGACGAGGTCATCTGCGCGCCCCGCGCCGGAACCCTCTACGACGTCCTCGAACTCATCCTCGACCGCGGCATGGTGATCGACGTCTTCGTGCGCGTCTCCCTGGTCGGCATCGAGATCCTCAAGGTGGACGCCCGCATCGTGGTCGCGAGCGTCGACACCTACCTGCGGTTCGCCGAGGCCTGCAACCGGCTGGACCTGGAGCACGACGCGCGCTCCAAGACCGTGCCCGAGTTGTTCGGCGGCCCGGTCGCCAAGTCCGTCGGCAGGGCGGGCGCGAAGCGGACGGCGCGCTCGCTGACCGACAAGGTGCGCGACGTCCTCGCGCCGGACGAGGAGACGCACGAGGAGGAGGAAGCACTCCCCCGCGGGCGCTCCTCGGCCCGGCGCCGTACCGAGGAGGACCGCCCGCGCGACCGACCCCGCCGCCGCACCCGTAAGGAGGACGCATGACCGCGCCCGTCACCACCACCGCCCCCGGCACCGAGCTGAAGTCGCTCTACGTCTACGGCATCACGCCCGCCGGGATCCGCGCGCCCCGCTCCCCCGGCGTCGACGGCGCCCCGGTGCGGCTGCTGACCGACTCCGGCCTGTGCGCCGCGGTGTCGGACGCTCCGGCGCGGCTCCTGCCCCGGCGCCGCGACCTGCTGGCCCACCAGGCCGTCCTGGACGAACTGGCGGCACAGGGACCGCTGCTGCCCATGCGGTTCGCGGTGCTCAGCCCCCGGACCGACACCCTGCTCGCCCAACTGCGCGCCGACTCGTCCCACTTGGCGCACCAGCTCGAAGAGGTGCGGGGATGCGTCGAACTGAACGTCAAGGGCACGGTGGTGCCGGGCCACTTCGCCGATCTGGTACGCCGGGACGAGAGCCTGCGGTCCATGGCGCTGCGGACCCGGCGCCGTCCCGACTACGAGGCCAACGTCCGGCTGGGAGAGGCGCTCGCGCTCGGCGTACGCCGGGAGGCACGGCGCGCCGCGCGGGAGGTCCTGGACCGTCTGACGCCGCTGGCGGTGCGCACGGCCGGGGGCACGACCGACGGCGATCAGGTGCTCAGCGCCTCGTTCCTGCTGCGCGCGGGCGACGAGCGCCGGTTCCGGGAGGCGGTGGACGCGGGGGCCCGTGCCTGCGGGGACCGGCTGGCGCTCAGCGTGACCGGCCCCCTGCCCTGCTACAGCTTCGTCGAACCGCGTCCCGCGACGGCGGGGCGGTGACGGGGTGGGCATCGTGAGCGGGCTCCTGCTGCTGCCCCTCGCGCCGGTGCGCGGCACGGCGTGGATCGCCGACCACCTGCTCCAGGAGGCCCGGCGCCAGGCCCACGACCCGCGCGCCGTGCAGGCGCGGCTGGCCGCGCTGAACCGGGCCCTGGACGAGGGCGCCATCGACGAGGCGGCCTTCGAACGGGAGGAGGAGCGGCTGCTCGCCCTCCTCGAACGCCGGGCCCGTCCGGCCCGCCCGGGCAGCCGTACGACCACCATGGACCGAGCGCAGAGAAGGCACGTATGAGCGACAGCAAGGCGGCCCTGGCGGCAGCCATGGCAGGCGGATACCTCCTGGGGCGCACCAAGAAGGCCAAGCTCGCCTTCGCGGTCGGCTCCTATCTCGCGGGGCGGCGCATCGGCCTGTCGCCGGGCGACCTGCTGTCCCAGGGACTGGGCGGGCTCCAGCAGGCGCCGCAGATCCGCGAACTCACCGAGCAGCTGCGCGGAGAGCTGCTGACCGCCGGGCGCGCGGCCGCCACCGCCGCGGCGAACCGACGGCTCACCGGCCTCGCGGACTCGCTGCGCGACCGTACCGACGCGCTCACCGGCGAGGGCCGGCGGGACGACTGGGACGAGGAGGGCCCGGACAAGGACGCGGCGGACGAGGACACCTACTTCGACGAGGAGGAAGAGGAGGAGGACCGCGAGCCCGAACCCGCGCCGCGTCGGCGTACGGCGAAGAAGGCTCTGCCGCGCAAGGCCGCGCCCCCAGCGAAGAAGACGGCCAAGAAGGCCGCGAAGAAGACCGCGAAGAGCCCGGCGAAGAAGGCCGCGCCCGCGAAGAAGGCGGCTCCCGCCAAGAAGACCGCGAGTTCACGCAGGCGGGGAGGGGGACGCGGATGACCCCCGACCGGCAGGACAAGGACACGCCGTCCCCTCTCGGGAGCCTCAAGGACGCCCTCGGCGGGTACCTCTCGGCCCGGGGGCACAGCCTCGTCGGCAAGGCGGGGGAACGGATCGGCGGCCTCACCGATCGCCTCACCGCCTCCGCGAACGGCGACGGCGACGGCAACGGCAACGGCAACGACAACGGCGGCGGCAACGGCGGCTCCAAGCGCGGGGGCGGCGGCAAGAGCGGCGCCGGCAGTATCAAGGCGACGCACATCATGGAGGTCGTCGACATCGGCGTCCCCCTGCGCGTCGTCTACGACCAGTGGACCCAGCTCCAGGAGTTCAGCGACTTCACCAAGGGCGTCCGCAGCGTCAGCGCCGAGGACGAGGTGACCAGCAACTGGAACCTCAAGGTCGGCCCGTCCAGCCGTAGCTGGAAGGCGACCGTCCAGGAACAGGTCCCCGACGAGCGGATCGTGTGGACCTCCGAGGGCGCCAAGGGCAGCACGCGTGGCGTGGTCACCTTCCACGAGCTGGCGCCCCGGCTGACCCGGGTGGTCGTGGTCTGCGAGTACTACCCGTCGGGCTTCTTCGAGAAGACCGGCAACCTGTGGCGCGCCCAGGGACGCCGGCTGCGGCTGGACCTGAAGCACTTCGCACGGCACGTGACGCTGGTGGACGAGGAGGAGGTCGAGGGCTGGCGCGGGGAGATCCGTGACGGCGAGGTCGTCCGTACCCACGAGGAGGCCGTGGAGGAGGAGAACGACGACGAGGAGGACGAGTACGAGGACGACGAGGAAGAGGACGACGACGACTACGAGGACGGGGACGGGGACTACGAGGACGGGGACGGGGACTACGAGGACGAGGACAGTGAGTACGAGGCCGATGAGGATGAAGAGGACGAGTACGAGGACGAGGACCGTGCCCGCCGACGCCGCTGACGGGGCGAGGAGCGCCCGGTGACCGACCTCGACCACAGGTACGCGGACCCCGACCCCCTGGACTGCCCGCCCGCCACCGGCAGCCTCGCCGACCTCCTCGAACGAGTCCTCGACAAGGGCATCGTCATCGCCGGAGACATCAAGATCGACCTCCTCGACATCGAACTGCTCACCATCCGGCTGCGGCTGTTCATCGCCTCGGTGGACACGGCGAAGAAGGCGGGCATCGACTGGTGGGAGACCGACCCGGCCCTGTCGTCCCGGGCCGCGCGGGACGCTCTCGTCGAGGAGAACGCGCGCCTGCGGGCCCGGCTGGACGCCCTGGACGATGCCCTGGAGCACGATCAGGAGAGCGACGCGGCGGCCGCCGTCGGGGAGACGTCGGGGGCCGCCCGGTGAGCGCGGGCGCGGGAGTGGAGCCCGGCCTCGTCTGCGCCTTCGCCGTCACCGGTACCCCGCCGGACCCCGCCGCGCTGGACTCGGCGACCGGTCACGAGGAGGGCGGCCCGCTGCGCGTGCTCGACGCGGGCGGCGGTCTGTGCCTGGTCGTCCAGGACGTGCCCGCGGCCCTGTTCGACGAGGAGGCCCTGGCGGAACGCCTCAACCGGCCCACCGACCTGGAGCGCTGCGCCCGCGCCCACCACCGGGCCGTCGAGGCCGCGGCGGGGCGGGGTGCGGTCGTCCCCCTGCCGATGGCGACGCTGTACCGCGGCGACCGGTCGGCGGTGCGGGCCGTATCCGACCGGCGACCGGTGCTGGAGGCGCTGCTCGACCGTCTCCGGAACCGCACCGAGTGGGCGGTGAAGGTGCACGCCGCCGAGGGAGCGCCGGACGATCTTCCGGCGGCCCCCGCCGAACCCCTCCCCGGCACCGGCGCCGGCTCCGGTGGCCGCGCCTACCTGAGCCGGGCCAGCGCACGGCGGCGCGACCGGCAGCAGGCGCACGGGAGGGCGCGGGCCGAGGCGGAGGCCGTCGACGCGGAGCTGCGGCGGTACGCCGTCGCCGCGACCCGGCACCGGCCGCAGAGCGAGCGGCTGACGGGCCGCCGGACCCCGCAACTCCTCAACGTCGCCTACTTGGTGGAGGACGCCGACCGCGCCGCCTTCACCCGTGCCCTGGCCGGTCTCACCGCCGAGGGGCGGCATCCTGCCGTACGGGCCGACGCGTCGGGACCGTGGATCCCGTACTCCTTCGCGCGCTGGGACGAGGCAGACGAGGCACCGGACGCCCACCCCGGCCGGGAGGTCCCCGCATGACGGTCGCGGACACCCGTACGCCGGGCCCGGCACCCGTACCGTGGGACGGCCCGGAGCCGTACGCGCCGGCCGGGGTGCCCCTCGTCGACCTGCTGGACCGGGTGCTGGCGACCGGGGTGGTGGTCAGCGGCGACCTGGTCCTGGCCATCGCGGACGTGCCACTGGTGCGGATCTCCCTGCACGCGCTGCTGGCGTCGGTGAGCGAGCGAATGCCCGCCCCCTGGCCGGACAGCGGTCCGCTGTGACCGGGCGCCGGGAACACGCCCTCGACCTGGACCCCGAGCGGGTCACGAACGACCTGGCCGCCCTGGTGCTCACGGTCGTCGAGCTGCTGCGCCAGCTCATGGAGCGCCAGGCCGTGCGCCGCTTCGACGAGGGCACCCTCAGCGCGGCGCAGGAGGACCGGCTCGGCACGGCGCTCATGCTGCTCGACGAGCGGATGGACGACCTGTGCGCCCAGCACGGCCTGAACCGTGCCGACCTGAACCTCGACCTGGGCCCGCTGGGTCCCCTCCTCGCCGACCCCGAGCCGTAGGGCCCGCGGGAACGCACCGGCACCCCGCATGAGCGATCGCTATGATGGCGAAGAATCGCTCAAACGAACATTCACGGGTGGGGAGACCTGATGCGGGAGCCGGTCGATCTCAGGCGCCAGCGGATCCTGGCCGCGGTGCAGGCGCGCGGTACCGCGCGGGTGCGGGACCTCGCCGACGAGTTGCAGGTCTCGGTGGTCACCGTGCGCCGGGACGTGGAGGAGCTGACACGCGAGGGCCGGCTGGCGCGCGGGCACGGGGTCGTCCGGTCCACGCTGCCGGACCGGGAGGCGCCCACGGAGACCGGCGGGGCGGCCGGGGACCGGGTGGCGGTGGTGGTTCCGGTGCGGCACTCGTACCTCACCGAGACCCTGCACGGCGCGCGCACGGTCCTGGAGGAGTCGGGGCTGCGCATCGCCCTGCATCTCGCGCCGCAGGCCTCCGGCGCCGAACGGCCCCTGGTGGAGCGGGCGCTGGCGGACGGCGCGCAGGGGCTGCTGATCGCCCCGCGCTGGCGCGGCCGGGCCGACGAGGCCGCCGACCACGAGTGGCTCGCCGGTACCGGGGTGCCGACGGTGCTGATGGAGCGCCGCCCGTGGCGGGGCAGCGCGCTGCACGCCCTGGACTCGGTGTGCTCGGACCACTGGTACGGCGCGCACCTGGCGGTGGAGCACCTGGTGGGCCTCGGTCACCGGCGCATCGTGTTCGCCACGCGGCACGACAGTCCGACCGCCCGTTCGCTGCGCGCCGCGTTCACCGAGATCGCCGGGGCGCATCCCCTGGTGGAGCGGTGGGCGTGGACCCTCGTCTCGCCGGAGGCCGGGGTGGACGGGCCGCACCCGGCGGACGAGACGGCCGAGCCGTCCGCGCTGATGCGGAAGCTGGGGGCGACCGCCATGGTGCTGCACGGCGACGTGGACGCGCTGATGATCGTCCAGCGGCTGGCGGAGGAGGGGGTGCGGGTGCCGGAGGACTGCTCGGTCGTGGCGTACGACGACGTGGTGGCCGGGCTGGGCTCGCCGCCGCTGACGGCCGTGGCGCCGCCGAAGGCCGAGGTCGGACGCATGGCGGCGGAGCTGTTGCTCCAGCGGCTGTCCGAGCCGTCCGGGACCCGGCCGGGCCGGCGCGTCGAGCTGCTGCCGCGGCTGATGGTGCGCGGTTCGACCGGCCGGCTCGTCAACCCTCCGACCGAGTGAGCGTTTGAGCGTTTCGTTTTCTTCTGATCGATCTCTTGACCGTTTGATTCGGGGCGTTCAGGATTCCCGTGTCCCGAACAGTCGTGGCCGCACCCCCGCGGACACGCAGGAGCCGCGGGAGGCACCATGCCCGGACGACAGAGCCGTCGGTCCGTGCTCGCCGCGATGGCCGCCGTACCCCTGACAGGAGCCGTGAGCGCCTGCAGCGGGGGGAACGGGGCATCGTCGGCCCGCACCGGAACCACCACACGCGTCACCTTCTGGTCCGCCCTGCGCGGCAGCCAGGAGGTGGTCGACGCGTTCAACCGCACCCACCGCACCATCCAGGTCGACTTCCAGCAGATCCCCTCCGGCGGGCAGGGCGGTTACGCCAAGCTCAGCAACGCCGCCCGGGCGGGCAACGCGCCCGACGTCGCCACCATCGAGTATCCCCAGGTCCCGGGGTACGCCATCGACGGAGTCGCACGCGACATCACCGACCTGGTCAGCGACGGCCTGCGCCGCAAGCTGCTGCCGCAGGCGCTCGGACTGACCACCTTCGAGGACCGCGTGTTCGCCGTGCCGCTGGACGTCGAGCCCATGGTCATGCACTACCGCGCCGACCTGTTCGACCGTTACGGCCTCGGCGTCGCGCGCACCTGGGACGAGTTCGCCGAGCAGGCCGCGACCGTGCGCCGCAAGGCACCGGACCGGCGGCTGGTGCTCTTCCCCTCCGACGGGATGACGCAGTTCGCCTGCTACGCCTGGCAGGCGGGCGCCCAGTGGTTCGACACCTCCCGGGGAGCCTGGAACGTCTCCCTCGCCGACGCGCCGTCCAGACGCGTCGCGGACTACTGGCAGCAGCTCATCGACCGCGACCACGTCTTCATGAACGCGGTCGAGAGCCGGCAGTCCGACGCGCAGATCGGCAACGGGCTGGTCCTCACCCGGCTCAGCGGCGCCTGGGACGCCGGCGCGCAGATGAACGCGCGGCCCGGGCAGAAGGGCCAGTGGCGGATCGCGCCCATGCCCCAGTGGGACACGGGCAGTCCGGCCACGGGCACGCACGGCGGGTCGACCTTCGCGGTCACCAAGGACAGCCGGCATCCCGAGGCCGCCATGGAGTTCATCGAGTGGCAGGTCTCCCACCCCGACGCGCTGCGCGCCCGCCTCTCCAGCGGCACCAGCAGCCAGTACCCGGCCGCACCCGGCCTGGTGCCGGTGGGACGGGACGCCTTCGACCGCTCGTACTACGGCGGGCAGGACATCTACACCCTGTTCGAGCAGGAGGCCGAGAAGATCGGCGAGCAGTGGCTGTGGGGGCCGAGGATGAGCGCGACCCAGAAGGTCATGCAGGACTCCTTCGCCCGCGTCGGCGGCGGCCAGGGCAGCCTCGTCGCATCGCTGCGCACCGCGCAGGAGGGCACCATGCCCGACCTCAGGGCCCTCGGCCTGTCCACCACCCAGCGCAGCACCTGAGCCGACGAAAGGCAGGTGACACCCATGACCACGACGACCCACTCACGGGTGCCGGCCGGCGCGACCCGCGCCGCCGCCCCGGAGCCCTCCGCCTCCGGCATCCGCGCCCGCAGAGCCGCGAAGCGGCGCCAACTGACCGCCTGCGGCGTCCTGATGACGCCGTTCTTCGCCCTGCTGGTCACCGTCTTCCTGATCCCCGTCGGCACCGCCGTCTACCTCAGCTTCTACAGCGACGACCAGCCCGGACTCGGCTTCGGCCCCGAGCGCACGGTCTTCGTCGGACTGCGCTCCTACGGCGCCGTGCTCACCGACCCCACCTTCCTCGGCGGGCTCGGCACGGTCGCCCTGTACTGCCTGATCTACCTCCCGCTGATGGTCGTCGGCGCGCTCGTCCTCGCCCTGCTGCTGGACTCCGGCGTGGTCCGGCTGCGCGCCTTCGCCCAGCTCGGCCTGTTCCTGCCGCACGCCGTGCCCGGCATCATCGCCGCGCTGATCTGGCTGTACCTGTACACGCCCGGCATCAGCCCGGTCATCGAGCTGTTCGCGAAGGGCGACATCACGATCGACTTCCTGGGCGTGCACACGGTGGTCCCTTCCATCGTGAACATCGCGCTGTGGAGCAACCTCGGCTACAACATGGTGGTCTTCTACGCCGCTCTCCAGGCCGTGCCGCGCGAGGTGATCGAGGCGTCCGTCGTGGACGGCGCGGGGCCGGTGCGCACCGCGCTCCAGGTCAAGACGCCGCTGGTGCGGGCGTCCATCGTGATGGTGTCGATCTTCACCCTGATCTGGGCGCTCCAGCTGTTCACCGAGCCGATGCTGCTCAGCCAGTCCTCCCCGATGATCAGCTCCCGGTTCTCGCCCAGCATGTACATCTACGACGCGGCCTTCACCCGCAACAACTACAGTCTCGCGGCGGCCGCCTCGGTCGTCCTGCTGGTGTGCACCATCGCCCTGTCCTACGGCGTCACCCGCTTCACCAGCCGCGTCGACGCCGAGGAGGCCCGATGAGCGCCACCGACAGTTCGCTGCTCCGCCCGAGACTGCTGGGCCGGCTCACGGTCAACGTGGTCGTCGCCGTCTCCGTCCTCTACACGCTGCTGCCCGTGCTGTGGCTGGTGCTCGCCTCGAGCAAGACCCGGGACGCCCTGTTCAGCAGCGACCTGCTCTCCCTGAGCGACTTCTCGTTCCTCCAGAACCTCGGCGACCTGTTCGCCATGGACGGCGGGCTGTACGGCCGCTGGTACGTCAACAGCCTGCTGTACGCCGTCCTCGGGGCGGCCCTGGGCGCCCTGGTGAGCGTGGCCTGCGGCTACGCCTTCGACAAGTACCGCTTCCGGCACAAGGAGAAGCTGTTCGGGCTGGTGCTGGCGGCGGTGATGGTGCCGCAGACGGTCCTCGCGCTGCCGCTGTACCTGATGGCGTCCGAGGCCGGCCTGGTGAACACCTTCTGGGCGGTGTTCATCCCGGTGCTGTTCAACCCGTTCGGCGTCTACCTGGGCCGGATCTTCGCGCGGGGCTACGTGCCCGACGAGGTGCTGGAGGCGGCGCGCGTGGACGGGGCGGGCGAGCTGACCACGTACGTCCGGGTGGCGCTGCGGATGCTGGGGCCGGGCCTGATCACCGTCTTCCTCTTCCAGCTGACCGCGATCTGGAACAACTTCTTCCTGCCCATGGTGATGCTGTCCGACCAGGATCTGTATCCCGTCAGTCTCGGCCTGTACCAGTGGAACAGTTCGGCGTCCGTGTCGCCGGAGTACTACCCCGTGGTGATCATGGGTTCACTGCTCGCCGTACTGCCGCTCATCCTCGCCTTCGTGCTGCTCCAGCGATTCTGGCGCAGCGGCCTGACCGCCGGAGCCGTCAAGTGACCCCGTACGCCCCCGGACCCGGCTTCCGGCCCCGTGCCGCCGTGGCCATGTCCCCGGACGCCGCCTCTGCCGTCCTCGACCCCCAGTCGCTCGGCGCGCTGCGCCGGGTCTGCGAACTCGCGCCGTTCCCGGTGCTGGACGACCTGTCCACCCCGCGCGCCCGGTCGGTGCTGGCCGACGTGGACCTGCTGGTCACCGGCTGGGGCTGTCCGCCGCTGGACGCGGACGTGCTGCGGGCGGCTCCGGCGCTGCGGGCCGTGGTGCACACGGCGGGCAGTGTCCGCGGGCATGTCACCGACGCGTGCTGGGAGCGGGGCGTCGAGGTCTCCTCGGCCGCCGCGGCCAACGCGCTGCCGGTCGCGGAGTACACCCTGGGCATGATCCTGCTGAGCGGCAAGCGGGTGCTGGAGCGGGCCCGCGACTACCGGGCCACCCGGACCCGGGGCAACTGGCTGCGCACCTCGCGCGGCGTCGGCAACTACCGGCGCACGGTCGGCATCCTGTCGGCCTCGCTGATCGGCCGCCGGGTCGTGGAACTGCTGCGGCCGCACGACATCGGCGTACTGCTGCACGACCCGTACGTGAGCGACGCGGAGGCCGCCGAACTGGGCGTGGAACGCGTCGAGTTGCCGGAGCTGTTCGCGCGCTGCGACACCGTCAGCGTGCACACCCCGCTGCTGCCCACCACCCGTGGGCTGGTCGGCCGTGCGCTGATCGAGTCGATGCCGGCGGACGCGGTGCTGATCAACACCTCCCGCGGGGCGGTCGTCGACCAGGAGGCGCTCACCGACGCCGTCACGGCCGGCCGGATCCGGGCCGTGCTGGACGTCACCGACCCCGAGGCGCTGCCGCCGGACCATCCGCTGTGGGACTGCGAGCACGCCCTGATCACCCCGCACCTCGCCGGCTCCGAGGGCAACGAGTGGCGCCGCCTGGCCGACCTCGCGCTCGCCGAGACGACCCGCTGGGCCTCCGGAGCCGGCTTCCTCCATCCCGTACGACGCGAAAGGCTGGCGTTCCTGGCATGAGCATCCCGTTCGAACTGCCCACCGAGGACCGTGTGTCGAGCCCGTACACCGGCTGGACCCGGGCTCACTGGGAGGCCGTCGCCGACGGGCTGCTGTGGGCCGCGTGGCGCTGGAGCACCCCGGGCGGCGCCCTGCTCGACCTGCCGGGGCGCCCGTCGCGTTCCGGTGTGCGCTCCGACGGCCTGGAAGGCTTCGCGCGGACGTTCCTCGCGGCCGCCTTCCGGGTCGCCGGCGCCGACGGCGCGGACCCGCACGACTGGCTGGGCCGCTACGCGCGCGGCCTCGCCTCGGGCACCCTCACCCCCGGCCGCGACGACACCGAGTCCTGGCCGCTGATCCTCGACCACGACGTGCAGGGCCAGCCGATGGTCGAGTCGGCGTCGGTCGCGCTCGGGCTGCGGCTGACCGCGCCGTGGCTCTGGAAGAACCTGGACGCCGGGGTCCAGGACCGGGTCGAGGAGTGGCTGCGCGGCGCGCTGCGGCACGTGCCGGCACCGAACAACTGGTACCTGTTCCCGTACACGGTCGCCGGGTTCCTGGAGTCGGTCGGCCGCGGCGACGCGCAGACGGCCGCGGCACGGGAGCGGGCGCTGGAGCTGATGGAGGGCTGGTACCGGGGCGGGGGCTGGTACGCCGACGGCGACGGTCGCGCCTTCGACCACTACAACGGCTGGGCGCTGCATCTGTACCCGGTGCTCGACGCCCACCTCGGCGGCGACGCCGACGCCCTCGGCCGGTACGGGGAGCGGCTGCGGGCCCACCTGGACGGGTTCGCCCTGATGTTCGGTGCCGACGGCGCGCCGCTGCACTACGGCCGCTCGCTCACCTACCGCTTCGCGGCGTCGTCCGCCGTGGGCCTGGGCGCGCTGACCGGGCACACCCCCCTGTCGCCGGGTGCCTCGCGGCGGCTGGTGAGCGGCAGCCTGCGGTACTTCACGGACCGCGGGGCGCTGAGCGACGAGGGGCTGCTGAGCCTGGGCTGGTTCGGCCCGCACGAGGCGACGCTCCAGCCGTACTCGGGCCCGGCCTCCCCGTACTGGGCGTCGAAGGCGTTCGTGTCGCTCCTCGCCCCGGCCGGCCACCCGCTGTGGACGGCGCCCGAGGAGCCGGCGCCGGTGGAGGAGGCGGACCGCGTGCTCGCCCTCGCGGCGCCGGGGCTGCTGGTGCAGTCGACGCGCGAGGACGGGATCGTCCGGCTGCACAACCACGGCAGCGACCATGTCCGGCCGCACGAGGGCGAGTCGGCGGACCAGGACGACCCGCACTACGGCCGGCAGGCCTACTCGACCCGGACCGGGCCCACGGCCGGGGAGAACGCCGCGGACAACCACCTGTCGGTGGAGGTGGGCGGCCGGGGCAGCGTCCGGCGCCGCATCCACCCGCTCGGCGCCGGGCAGGGCGACGGCTGGGGCTGGGCGGCGTCCTGGCACCGGCCCGTCTTCACCGGCGGCGCGCCGATGGTGCCGGGGCTGCGGGTGGAGAGCGTGACGGTGGCCCGGGGTCCGTACGAACTGCGGGTGCACCGGGTCGTCGGGGCGCCGCCGGGGGCGCGGGTCACGCACACCGGGTGGGCCACCGGCCCCGAGGAGCCCCTGGTCTCCGCGCTGCACGGACTGCACGGCTGGCTGCCCGGGACGGAGACGGTGCGTGCACCGCAGGGCACGGCGTACGTGCCGTGGGCCGAGCTTCCCCGGCTGTCCGGCGAGGCGGGCGGGGTCTCCCTGCACGTCTGCCTGGCGGCACTCACCGGTGAGCCGGTGAACGTGCCGGTCGCCGAGGCCGTCACGGCGGTCGTGCCGGGTGAGAGCCACGTCGACGTGGTCTGGGCGGACGACGGCGGCCGCACCCGGGTCTCGTTCGGTCCGGTCGCGGTGACGCACTCGGCGGGCTAGCTAAGAGGGCCGCGCGGGTTCCGACAGCACGCGCAGGGCGCCGGGCAGTACCCGGGCGGTGACGGGGACGGCGGCCTCGACCTCTCCGTCGGCGCCGTAGGGTATCGCCCGGTCCGCCTCGACGCGGATCTCCCTGCCGCGCAGGACGCGGACCTGGGGGCGGTGGACGTGGGCGCCCGTCGCGAGTTCGTTCATCAGCTTGAAGAACAGCCACCGCGGCGCGTCGTGGATCATCACCACCTCCAGCAGACCGTCGTCCACCTCGGCGGCGGGCGCGATGAGCCGGTTGAAGCCGTAGTAGCCGGAGTTGGCGGCCACCACGGTGTAGCCGGTGAAGGCGTGCTCCTCGCCGTCGACCGTGACCCGGTAGCGGGTCGCGCGCCAGCCGGCGACGGCGCGCAGCGCGCCCGCGTAGTAGGAGGCGGTGCCGCGCAGCAGACGCGCGCTGTTGGCGTGGTGGTTGGCGAGCGCGTCGACACCGGCGTAGACGCTGCCGAGCACGACGGTACGGTCGTGGACGGCCGAGGTGACCTCGATGGTGTCGACGCAGCGGGGTTCGCCGTCGAGCAGGACCCGGGCGAGCCCGGCCGGGTCGGTCGGCAGTCTCAGCGCGCGGGCGAAGTCGTTGCCGCGCCCGGCCGGGACGAGCCCGAGCAGGGCCCCGGTGCCGCTGAGCGCGCCGCCGATGCCGCCCGCCATCCCGTCGCCGCCGACGGCGAGCACCACCCGGCCCCGCTCACCGGCGCGCCGGGCGAGTTCCCGGGCGTGCGCGAGGCTGTGGCTGTACTCGGTCTCCAGCCCGGCGCCCGCCTCCCGCAGCAGCCGGGCCACCCCGAGCAGCGCGGCGGCGGAGGTGGCGCCGCCCGCGGTGGGGTTGACGACGGCGGTGAACTGTCGCATCGATGTGCCTCCGGGCTGACGGGTGGTGCCGGACTGTTGTCTCACGGGTGCGCGGGGTGCCGGTGGGCGGGGTCAGTCCGCCGGCAGCAGGACGCCCGGGCTGAGCACGCCGGCGGGGTCGAGGCCGCGCTTGACCGCGCGCAGCGCCGCGATGCCGAGGGGGCCGGCCTCCTGGACGTACCAGTCGCGGTGGTCGGTGCCGACGCCGTGGTGGTGGGTGATGGTGCCGCCCGCGGCGAGGATCGCCTCGTTGGCCGCGTGCTTGGCGCGGGTCCAGTGCGCCACGGCGTCGTCGCCCTGGGCGGAGACGACGGTGAAGTACAGGGAGGCGCCGTTCTCGTAGACGTGCGAGATGTGGCACATGACCAGCGGCGGGGTGCCGGCGTCGGTGAGGGTCCCGGTGAGCGCGTCGCGGACGGCGGCGTAGAGGGCGGGGAGGCGGGACCAGTAGGTCGCGGTCTCCAGGGTCTCGGCGAGCGCCCCGGCGTCGAGCAGGGAGTCCCGCAGGTACGGCGCCGAGTAGCGGCCGTGCGCCCAGCGCTCCCCCGGCTCCTCGCCCGCGCAGGTGCCCCCGCTCTCACGCAGGACGGCGGCGGCCTCCTCGCGACGGTGGGCGGTGTCCGCCCCGGTGCCCTCGAAGCCGACGACGGCCAGGCATCCGGCGTCCTGCCGGTCGAGGGAGGAACCGAGGGCGTCGGGCTGGGCGAGGCCGATCAGGGTCTCGGTCTCGTCGGAGAGCCGCAGCACCGTGGGGCGCGGGCCGTCCTGGGCGAGCCTGCGCAGGGCGGCGGCGCCCGCGTCGAAGGAGGCGAAGCGCCAGCCCTCGTAGCGGCGTACCTCGGGCACCGGCCGCACGCGGACGGTGACGGAGGTGATGACGCCGAAGGCGCCCTCCGACCCCAGGACGAGCTGGCGCAGGTCGGGCCCGGCGGCCGAGCGCGGGGCGCGGCCGGTGACGAGGGTGCCTTCGGGGGTGGCGAGGGTGAGGCCGAGGACCATCTCGTCGAAGCGGCCGTAGCCGGCGGAGGCCTGTCCGCTGGAGCGGGTGGCGGCGAAGCCGCCGATGGTGGCCCACTCGTAGGACTGCGGGAAGTGGCCGAGGGTGTACCCGTGCGCGGCGAGCAGCGCCTCGGCCTCGGGGGCGCGCAGGCCGGGTTGCAGGCGGGCGGTGCGGGAGACCTCGTCGAGTTCGAGCAGGCGGTTCATGCGGCGCAGGTCGAGGGCGACGAAGGCGCCGCGGTGCCCGGGGGCGAGGCCGCCCACCACGGAGGTGCCGCCGCCGAAGGGGACGACGGGCAGCCGGTGCTCGGCACAGGTCTCCAGCACGGCCAGCACCTCGTCGTGGCCGTCGGGCAGGACCACGGCGGCCGGGGTGTCGGTGACGTCGCCGGTCCGCATCAGCAGCAGGTCGGGGGTGGACTTGCCGCGGGTGTGCCGCACGCGCGTCTCCGCGTCGGTGCGCACGTCCTCCGCACGGCCGCCGACCGCGGCCGTGAGGGCCAGGCGGGCGGCCTCGTCCAGGGGCGAGGCGGGGACGTCGATCTCCGCCAGCGGGAGCGGGGCGGCGTCGCGGGGCTTGACGCCGAGCAGTTCGCGCAGCAGCCCGGTCACCGTGTCCGGCAGCGGTGTCGCCCTGGCCGGGTCGCCCCAGCCGTTCCACAGCATGTCCATGGCCTGTCGTCCTCACGGTCGCTTCGGGGGATGCCTGCCGCACCACCCGGCGGGGCGTTACACTGTTACACATGACGCCCAACCGTCACAACCACTCCACCCGGCCGAACCCCTCGGACAACGACACGGTGCTCGACGCCGTGCGCGACTGCGTGATGGCCGTCGGGGTCCGCCGGACGACGATGACCGATGTCGCCCGCCGCGCCGGTGTCTCCCGGATGACCCTGTACCGGCGCTGGCCGGACGTGCGGTCCCTGGTCGGCGACCTGATGACCCGCGAGTGGATCTCGGTGGCGACCGGGGCCATCCCGGAGCCCCGGCCGGGCACCGGCACCCGACCGCGCGTCGTCGAGGGACTGGTGGCCGGGGTGGAGCGGTTCCGCGCGCACCCGCTCTTCCGCAAGATCGTCGACGTCGACCCCGAGCTGCTCCTGCCCTACGTCCTCGACCGGCGCGGAGCGAGCCAGGAAGCCCTGCTGGAGTTGCTCGAGGACGCGCTGGGACAGGGGCACGCCGACGGTTCGGTGCGCCGGACCCATCCCGAACGGCAGGCACGGTCCGTGCTGCTGGTCGTCCAGTCCTTCGCCCTGTCGCTGCGGACCATGACCGACGAGGACGACGACGAGCTGACCTCCGCGGCCTTCCTCGCGGAGCTGCGGACCATCCTGGAAAGGACCCTCACGCCATGAGCCCCACCAGCAGCCCCGCCACCGGGTCGGCCTCCCTGTCCGCCGCACGGCGCGCCCGCGAGCTGGCCGGCACCGTGGGCGGGCCCGTCGTGGACGTCCTGGTCGTCGGCCTCGGCGCGACCGGCGCGGGGGCCGCCCTGGACGCGGCGGCCCGCGGGCTGAGCGTCGTCGCCGTGGACGCCCACGACCTGGCCTTCGGCACCTCCCGCTGGAGCTCCAAACTGATCCACGGCGGCCTGCGCTACCTCGCCTCCGCACAGCTCGACGTCGCCCACGAGAGCGCGGTGGAGCGCGGGGTGCTGATGGAGCGCACCGCTCCCCATCTGGTGCGCGCCCAGCCCTTCGTGCTGCCGCTGACGCCGCTGGTCTCCCGCGGCCAGGCCGCGCTGGCGTGGGCCGGCTTCCGGGCCGGCGACACCCTGCGGCTCGCGGCGCGCACGGCCCGGGCCACGCTGCCCGCGCCGCGTCGGCTCTCCGCCGTGGAGACCCGGCACCTCGCGCCGGCCCTGCGCTCCGACCGGCTGCGCGGCGGCCTGCTGTCGTGGGACGGCCGGCTCACCGACGACGCCCGGCTGGTGACCGCGCTCGCCCGCACCGCCGCCGCCCGTGGCGCCCGGATCCTGACCCGGACCAGGGCGCTGGAGCTGACCTCGTCCGGCGCCCGGATACGCGACGAGCTGACCGGCGAGGAGGGCGTGGTGCGGGCCCGCGCGGTGATCAACGCGTCCGGGGTGTGGGCCGGCGGCCTGGTGGACGGCATCCGGGTCCGCCCCTCCCGCGGCACCCACCTCGTCCTGCGCTCCGAACACCTCGGCCCGCTCCCCGCGGGCCTGCACGTGCCGGTCCCCGGGGAGACCAACCGCTTCGTCCTTGTTCTGCCCCAGGGGGACGGCCGGGTCTACGTCGGCCTGACCGACGAACCCGTGGAGGGCGACGTCCCGGACGTGCCGCAGGTGCCCGAGACCGACGTCGGCTTCCTGCTCGACGTCCTCGGTTCGGTACTGGACGTCCCGGTGCACCGCGGGGACGTGGTGGGCGCCTTCGCCGGTCTGCGCCCCCTGCTGGACACCACCTCGCCGGACCGGGCGGGCGGCGGCCCCCGCACGGCAGACGTCTCGCGTCGGCACGCCGTGCTCACCTCGTCGGAGGGCGTGATCACCGTGGTCGGCGGCAAGCTCACCACGTACCGGCGCATGGCCGAGGACGCAGTGAACGCCGCCGTCGCCGCCCGCGGCCTGACCGCCGGCCCCTCCCCCACGGCCGCCCTGCCCCTGGTCGGCGCCGCCGCCCCGCACGCCCTGGCCACGGTGCGGGCGCCGGACCGCCTGGTGCGGCGCTACGGCACCGAGGCGCCCGACGTGCAGGCCCTCGCCGCCCGGGACCCCCGGCTCGCCGAGCGGGTACTGCCGGGTCATCCCGTCACCGGCGCCGAGCTGCTGTGGGCGCTGCGTCACGAGGGCGCCCTCGACGAGGCGGACCTCCTCGACCGGCGCACCCGCATCGGCCTGGTGCCCGAGGACCGCGCCGCGGCCCTGGACACCGTACGGGACCTGGTCGGCGAGTCCATGGCCCGGCAGGACTGACGGCGGCCGCACCCGCGTCGATCCCGGTCAGGAGCCCTGGTCCTCGTCCTGGACGGCCTTGCGGACGTTCGCCTCGATCTTGTGCCGGGACCGGCCTCCCTCCTCCTTGACGTACTCCGCCATCGCGGTCCGCGCGTCCCGGTCGAGGTCGCGCCAGGCCCGCACGGCGGTCTCGTACGTGCTCGACTGCCGCGGGGTCCACCGATGCTGCGTGGGAGGCCCGTACGAGTCGCGCAGTTCCTCGACCCGGTGCTGTGCCAGATCCGCCGCGCGACGCTTGTGCACGAGCTCCTCGAATGTATGAGCCACCACACCTCGACGGTAGTCAGGGGAACGCCGTCGCGCGCGTCGAGACCGGCGCCGGCGGTCCCGTCGGCCCGGGTCCGCACAAGTGGGCCCCACGGACCGCGAAGACCTTTACCATCAAGCCACCATGGACGGCCGGGCATATGCGAGAAGTGAGGGCAGCGTGGCGGACATCGAGGGACCGGCAGTACCCGAGCGGCTGCTGATCACCCGTACCACCACCGGCGACGGCGTCAGCATCGTCATCCTCGCCGGAGAGGTCGATCTCGACGGCAGCGGCCAGTTGCGCGACGTCCTGCTGTCCTCGGTGCAGTCGGCACCGGGCACGGTCGTCGACTTCGGCGAGGTGGGCTTCCTGGACTCCAGCGGCATCAACGTGCTCATCTCCGCCCACCAGGAGGCCGAGTCCCGCGGGGTGTGGCTCCGGCTCGCGGCACCGCGGGACGCCGTCGAGCGGGTGCTGCGGCTGGTCGGCGTCGACGGGCTCATCGCCTGCTTCCCGAGCGTCGAACAGGCGCTGACCGACTGACGGGGGTCATGTCAGCGGCAGGCGGGCGTACACCGTCTTCCCCTCGGCGTGCGGCTTGGTGATCACCTCGCCGCACAGGCGGGTCACGATCTCCAGGCCGTGCCGGCCGACCCGCAGGGGATCGCGGGGCAGGAACGTGGGAAAGGCGTCCCCGGTGTCGGAGACCGCGATCTCCACCCGGTCGTCCACCAGGGTCAGCGTGAGCCGGCAGGGTCCTGGCGCGTGCCGCAGCGCGTTGGTCACCAGTTCGCTGGCGACCAGGCGGGCGGCGTCCAGGAAGGTGTCGGCCAGGTCGACACCCAGCTCGGCGAGGCGGGTGACGAAGCGGTGCACGACGTCCCGGGCGGCCGGGATCATCGCCGAACCACCCCTGAACTCCACCACCGTGGACACGTCGGAGGTGTCCGCGGCATCGGGTCCGTGCGCCGGAGTCATACAGAGCCTCACCGTCCGGTCGGGGCCGTGTGGGGGAGCGAGGTCCCGCCCCCTCACGATACGCACCGGCGGGGCGTCCACGATCCCTCTGTCCCAACTTCGGCCGGACACGCCGTTTTTCGGACCGGCGCGGTACGGTGCGCCGGACCGCCGGGGCCCTCTCGGGCGGTGGGCGGTCCGGCGCGCGGGACCGGTCAGGAGGCGGTGCAGCCGCCGACCGCGGGCGCGGCGCCGCTGCCGTTCTTCGCCACGGTGAATCCGAAGCTGGTCGACGCCCCGGCCGCCAGGGTGCCGTTCCAACTGGGGCGGACCGTCATGGTGTTGCCCGCCCAGGTGGGGGTGCCGTTCCAGAGGGACGAGACGGACTGCGGCGAGGGCAGGGTGACCGTCGCGGTCCAGGAGCTGATCGGCGCGTCGCCGGCCGTGATGGTGACCTGGCCGTTGTAGCCACTGCTCCAGTCCGCGGTCCGGGTGTAGGCGGCCGTGCAACTCGCCGCGGGGTCGCCCGGGTCGCCGGGATCCCCCGGGTCGCCCGAGCCGCCGAGGGCGGTAAGGACGGCGTCGTAGGCGGGCTTCTTCCGGTAGTCGCCGTCGAAGAGCAGCGGGGTGCCGCCGCTGCGCCACGAGTACTTGTCGGTGACGCCCCAGACGGTGATGCCGGTGCAGCGGTCGACGGCGAGGCAGGCGTCGACCACCTTGGTGTAGTTGGCGGCCTGGGCCGATCCGGAGCCCTCGATGTCGAGTTCCGTGATCTGCACGTCGACGCCGAGGTCGGCGAAGCGCTGCAGGTTCTGCCGGTAGTCCGCGGGCACCGGGGAGGCGCTGTTGAAGTGGGACTGGAAGCCGACGCAGTCGATGGGCACACCGCGGGACTTGAAGTCCTTCACCATGGCGTAGACGGCATTGCTCTTCGCGTTGACGCCGTCGGTGTTGTAGTCGTTGTAGCAGAGCTTGGCGGCCGGGTCGGCGGCGCGGGCGGTGCGGAACGCCTCCTCGATGAAGCCGTCGCCGAGCCTGTCCTGGAAGGGCGAGCTGCGCCGGGCACCGCTGCCGCCGTCCTGGAACGCCTCGTTGACGACGTCCCAGCTGTGGATCTCGCCCTTGTAGTGGCCCATCAGGCCGTTGATGTGGTCGTTCATCGCGGTGCGCAGGTCGGCGGCGCCCAGCGCGCCCACCCAGGACGGCAGCTGGGAGTGCCAGACGAGGGTGTGGCCGCGCACGTCCATGCCGCGGCTTCGGGCGTGGTCCACGACCCGGTCGGCGGCGGCGAAGGTGAAGGTACCGCGGCTGGGTTCGGTGGCGTCCCACTTCATCTCGTTCTCGGGCGTGGCCGAGGTGAACTCGCGGTCCAGCGTGGCGGCGTAGTCGGCCTCGCCGAGGTGGTTCGCGGCGACGGCGGCGCCGAAGTAGCGGCCCTGGCCGGCCGCCGCGGACCCGAGCGTGTCGGCGGCGGCTTCGGCTTCGGCGGTGTGGCCCGCGGTCATCAGTGCGGCCACGGTCACGAGTCCCGCGGCGGTCGTTCTCGCCAGGCGCCTCAAAGGCATGGTCATGTCATCCCGTTCCTTGAATCGGTGTGCGGGGGCCGTTCGGAAGGGCGGAGATCATGGATCGCTGAGAGTCGAAACTTTCGGAGTTCTTTCCGAATGTCGCGGAGGAGGTTACGGATTCCCGTCCGCGGGGTCAACGCCCGGCACGGTCACCCGTGCGGACCGACCACGTGCACGACCCGGGTGCGGTGGCGCATTCTTGCTGTGTCGCCCCGCGCGGCGGCGCACGGACGAGGTGGGGCCGATGAGTGCAGGCGCCGAGGAAGCGGACCGGACGCCCGGACGGCTGACGGCGCTGCTGATCGACGCCTGTCTCCGGGCGATCGACGCCGCCGACGGCCGGGTCGGAGGGATCTACCTGCCCTCCGGCACCTCCGGCACCTCCGGCACCTCCGGCCTCCTGCGGCTCGCCGTGCTCGCCGGACTGCCCGGGCGCTTGTTCCGGCCCTGGTGGCGTCTGCACGCCGACAGCCCGTTCCCGGTCGCCGACGCCTACCGGCTGGGGGTCCGCGTCGTGCTGCCCAACGCCGCGGAGACCATGCGCCGCTACCCGCAGTTCGCGGCCGGCCTGCCCTTCCCCTTCGGGTCGCTGTACGTGCCCGTCGCCGGGTCGAGGCGGACGTACGGTGTCCTGACCGTCCTGCGCCCCGCCGCCTCGGACGCCGCCGAGGTGCTGGAGGGCGCCGACCGGATGGCGGGGCTCGCACAGGACCTGGGCGCGGCCCTGGAGCGGCTGGACGAGGACAACGAGACGCCGCCCGTCCTCTGGGAGGGCGAGCCGCTGTGCGTCCGGCCGCCCCCCGCCGGACGGCACCCGCAGCACGCCGGAAGCTTCGCCTGGGACCCGGTCACCGGCGCCGTCACCCTCGACGAACCGCTGTGCGTCCTGCTCGGCATGCCCGCGGGCACCGCCGGACCCACCACCGCGCTCGGGTCACTCACCGCCGTCCTGGCCCCCGACGACGGGCACCGGCTCGCCGCGGCCCTGCGGGAGACCGCCGCCGGCCGCCCGCCGCGGCTTCCCCTGTACGTGCGCGCGGCGGACGGGGCGCTGCGCCTGGTCGAGCTGTGGCGGCCGCAGGCGTCCCGGGCCGACGGCGTGACCGTACGGGGAGCGGTCCGCGATCCCTTCGCCGGCACGGTGGCCGACGCCGCCGCCGACCTGCTGCCGGACGGCGTGTTCTGCGTGGACCGGCTGGGCACGGTCGTCTACGCCAACCCGCGCGCCGCCCAGCTGCTGGGCCGGCCCCGCACGGGGCTGCTCGGCCGCTCGCTGTGGGAGGCGGTTCCCTGGCTGGACCAGGCCGCCTACGAGGACCATCTGCGCGGTGCGCTGCTCTCCCCCGACCCGGTCCGCTTCCATGTCCGGCGCCCGCCCGACGGCAGCCGCCGCAGCGCCCCGCAGCCCTTCGAGGGCGACTGGCTGGCCGTCTCCGTCTTCCCCGGCCCCGACCTCCTGACGGGCACGCTCCGGCCCGCCAACCGGGTGGCCGACGCGTCGGCCGGCCTCACCCCCGAGCACGGGCTGCCGGAGGCGGAGCCCGAGGCCGGCGACCCCGCCCCGCGGATCGCCTCGACGGCGGCCGAGTACCGCCCGATCGTGCTGGCCGTCGCCCTCACCGAGGCGGTCACCGCGCGCCAGGTGTCGGCCGTGGTCGTGCGGGAGCTGCTGTCCGCCTTCGGTGGCCGCCGGCTCGCCATCTACCTGCTCCAGGACCGCCACCTCCACCTGGCCTGGGAGACGGGTTTCCCGCCGGGCTTCCTCGCGCCCTTCGAGGGCGTCGCGCTGGACGCCCGGCTGCCCGGCGTCGAGACGCTGACCAGCGGCCGGCCGCTCTTCTTCGACTCCATGCAGGACCTGGCCGCCGCGTATCCGGGCATCCCGCTGGACGCCACGGAGGGCGCCCGCGCCTTCCTGCCGCTGATCGCCTCCGGACGCCCGGTCGGCTCCTGCATCCTCGGCTTCGACCGCGCCCGCGGCTTCAGCACCGAGGAACGCACGGTGCTCACCGCGCTGGCCGGGCTGATCGCCCACGCCATGGAGAAGGCCCGGCGCTACGAGTCCGAGACCGCGCTGGCCCGGGGCCTCCAGGGAGTGCTGCTGCCCCGCCGGCTGCCCGCCCATCCCCTGCTGGAGACCGCCGGACGCTATCTGCCGGGCACCCAGGGCATGGAGGTGGGCGGCGACTGGTACGACGTCGTCGTCTCCGGGGACGGCATGGCCCTGGTCATCGGCGACGTGCAGGGGCACGGCGTGCAGGCCGCGGCCACGATGGGGCAACTGCGCAGCGCCGTGCGCGCCTTCGCCCTGGGCGACCGGCCGCCCGACGAGGTGATGAGCGGCGTCAACCACCTGCTGGCCGACCTGGACCCGGGTCTGTTCGCGAGCTGCTGCTACATCCGGCTCGACCCCGCCACCGGACGGGCCCTCGCCTCCCGCGCGGGTCACCCGCCGCCGCTGCTGCGCCACCCGGACGGACGCACCGAGGCCCTGGACCTGCCCGGTGGGGTGGTGCTCGGCGTGGACCCCGGGGCGCCCTATCCGCTGACCGAGTTCCGCGTCGAGCCGGGTGCCGTCCTCGCCCTCTACACGGACGGGCTGGTGGAGCGGCCCGGCAGCGACATCGACGACGGCATCACCGCCCTGCGCCTCGCCCTGGCCAGGGCGGGAGCGCCCGCCGCGCGACCCGGCAGGCGTGCGCTGGCCGGCGTCGCGGACCGGCTCGTCGTGACCTCCCGCCACGCGACGGACCGCGCCGACGACATCGCCCTGCTGCTCGCCACCCGCCGTCCCCGCCCCGGGAGCCCCCGATGACCCCACCCACGGCCCCCGTCCGGCGGACCCCCGTCGGCACAGGGGGTGCCCCTCGCCTCACGGAGCCCGGCAGTGTAGACATGGGCACATGGTCCGACTGAGGGGTCGATCGGGAGAGCGGTCACCCCGTCGTCCCAGCGGCCCGCTCGCCCGACACCACAGGGACGCGGACCCGACACGGCGGGGGACGGACGCGGGGCGGCGTCACTCGGCACTGCGCCGGGCGCTGTCCGGACGCAGCGTCGCCGCCCAGGTCTTCGTCATGAACGTGGTCATCGTGCTGCTGCTGGTGGTGGCCGCGGCGGTGGCGCTGGTGCTCCAGGTCCGGCACGACAGCACGGTCGAGGCCCGCAACCGGTCCGTCGCGGTGGCCGAGACGTTCGCCAACTCCCCCGGCATCCTCGCGGCGCTGCGCGCCCCCGACCCCACGGCGGTGCTCCAGCCCCGGGCCGAGGCGGCGCGCAAGGCGACCGGTGTGGACTTCGTGGTCGTCACCGACACCGACGGCATCCGCTACACCCATCCCAAGCCCGACCGCATCGGCCGGGAGTTCGTGGGGAACATCGCTCCGGCCCTGGCCGGGGAGACGGTGACCGAGGAGGTCGACGGGACCCTCGGACCGCTGGTCCAGGCCATCGTGCCGGTCGAGGACCCCGACGGCACGGTCGTGGGCCTGGTCTCGGCCGGCATCACCACGGAGAACGTCGGCGGCGCCGCCGAACGGCAGCTGCCGCTGGTGCTGATCGTGGCGGCGGTCGGCCTGGTCGTGGCGACGGCGGGCACCGCGCTCGTCAGCCGGCGGCTGCTGCGCCAGACGCACGGTCTGGGACCGCGCGAGATGACCCGGATGTACGAACATCACGACGCGGTCCTGCACAGCGTCCGCGAAGGCGTGCTCATCGTCGGCCCCAAGGGCCGGCTGCTGCTCGCCAACGACGAGGCCGAGCGCCTGCTCAACCTGCCCCCCGACGCCGAGGGACGGCACGTCCTCGACCTCGGTCTGCCCGCCGACACCGCGGAGCTGCTGGCCTCCGGCCGGGTCGCGACCGACGAGGTGCACCGGGTCAAGGACCGGCTGCTGGCGGTGAACCAGCGGCCCACGGACGTCCGGGGCGGCCCCGCGGGCAGTGTCGCCACCCTCCGCGACTCCACGGAGCTGCGGGCCCTGTCCGGCCGCGCCGAGACCGCTCGGGAACGCCTGGACATGCTGTACGACGCGGGCGTGGGCATCGGCACCAGCCTGGACGTCACGCGCACCGCCGAGGAGCTGGCGGAGCTGGCCGTGCCCCGGTTCGCCGACCACGTCAGCGTGGACCTGTTCGACGCGGTGCTGGCGGGCGGCCAGCCGGAGGGCGGCACCGCGCTGCGCCGCACCGCGCTGAGCGGCGTATCCGAGGAGATGCCGCTGTACCCGGTGGGCAGGCAGCTGCGCTACGTGGATTCCTCCCCGCAGGGCCGGACCCTGCGCACCGGCACGCCGGTGCTGGAACCCCGCCTGGACGTGGCACCCGACTGGCAGGCGCAGGACCTCGAACGCACCGCGCAGGTCCTGGAGTACGGCATCCACTCGCTGATCACGGTGCCGCTGCGCGCGGGCACGCTGGTGCTCGGGGTGGTCAGTTTCTGGCGTTCCGGGACGCCGGAGCCGTTCGACGAGGACGAACTGGCCCTCGCCGAGGAACTGGTCGCCCGGGCAGCGGTCTCCATCGACAACGCCCGGCGCTACACGCGCGAGCACAGCATGGCGGTGACCCTCCAGCGCAGTCTGCTGCCCCGCCGCATGCCGGACCAGAACGCCCTGGACGTCGCCTACCGGTACCTGCCCGCGCAGGCCGGGGTGGGCGGCGACTGGTTCGACGTACTGCCCCTGTCGGGCGCCCGGGTCGCGCTGGTGGTCGGCGACGTCGTCGGGCACGGGCTGCACGCGGCGGCCACCATGGGCCGGCTGCGGACGGCGGTGCACAACTTCAGCGCGCTCGACCTGCCGCCCGACGAACTGCTCGGCCTGCTGGACGAACTGGTCGGCCGCATCGACCAGGACGAGCAGACCGACGACAGCACCGCCCCGGTCACCGGCGCGACCTGCCTCTACGCGATCTACGACCCGGTCGCCGGCACCTGTGTGATGGCCCGGGCGGGCCACCCGCCACCCGCGCTGATCCGGCCCGACGGCGGCGTGGAGTTCCCCGAGGTGCCCGCCGGTCCCCCGCTGGGGCTGGGCGGCCTGCCGTTCGAGACGGCGGAGCTGCGGCTGGCGGAGGGCAGCCGGCTGGTGCTGTACACCGACGGTCTGGTGGAGGACCGGGGGCACGACATCGACGTCGGTCTGGCGCACCTGCGCCAGGCGCTGGAGACGGCCGGCGAGTCGCCCGAGGAGACCTGCCGAACCGTCCTGGACGCCCGGCTCCCCGACCGGCCGGGCGACGACATCGCCCTGCTCGTGGCCCGTACCCGCACCCTCGGGCCCGACCACGTCGCCGAGTGGCAGGTGCCGTCCGACCCGGCGGCCGTCGGCGAGGTGCGCTCCCAGGTCACCCGGCGGCTCGCCGAGTGGGGTCTGGACGACCTGGCGTTCTCCACGGAGCTGATCCTGAGCGAGCTGGTCACCAACGCGATCCGGTACGGCGGTGAGACCGTCCACGTCCGGATGCTGCGCGACCGCAGCCTGGTCTGCGAGGTGTTCGACAGCAGCAGCACCTCGCCGCATCTGCGCTACGCGGCCATGACGGACGAGGGCGGGCGCGGACTCTTCCTGGTCGCGCAGCTCGCCGAGCGCTGGGGCACCCGCTACACGCCGGCCGGCAAGGTCATCTGGGCGGAGCAGCCGATGCCGTGACCGTGGCGGGCGCCGCCGCCCTCGGTTCCCCCACCACCGACCGGAAATTCCGTGAGGCACCCCTACGGCGACCCCGCGCCCCGCGCGGGCCTCTCGCGCCGTACCGTGCTCGCCATGGCATGCGCGTCCCTGTCGGCCGTTCTCGCTCGACTGGAAGGCGCAGTACCAGTACATCGAGGACATCGGCGACGGCCGCGGCTACACCGCGGGCATCATCGGCTTCTGCTCCGGCACCGGCGACATGCTCGACCTGGTGGAGCTGTACGGCGACCGCGGCCCCGGCCATGTGCTCGCCCGCTGTCTGCCGGCGCTGCGCCGGGTCGACGGCTCCGACTCGCACGAGGGGCTGGGCCCCGGTTGCCCCGACGACTGGCGCCGGGCGGCGGGCGATCCCGTCTTCCGCCGGGCGCAGGACGACGAGCGCGACCGCGTCTGCTTCGGCCCGGCCGCGCGCCAGGGCGAGGCGGACGGGCTGCGCACGCTGGGCCGGGCCCGGCCGTCGGCCTGGGGCGGCGACGAGGTGGCCTGCCTGCACGCCTTCCTCGACGAGGGCAACCCGGACCTCGACCCGCCGCTGGACTGGAAGGTGTACGGGGACAGTTACCACATCGGCTGAGGGCGACCAGT
The DNA here is from genome assembly GCF_042740985.1 of Streptomyces sp. NPDC058985. Taxonomy (NCBI): domain Bacteria; kingdom Bacillati; phylum Actinomycetota; class Actinomycetes; order Kitasatosporales; family Streptomycetaceae; genus Streptomyces; species Streptomyces sp. NPDC058985. The sequence goes on from NZ_JBHYJX010000040.1 coordinate 75,057, forward strand.
GCCCGGGCGAAGAGCGACGAGCACGGCGCGGGCCGCGGAGCCGGCCGTG
>NZ_JBHYJX010000041.1:0-71040 GCF_042740985.1 Streptomyces sp. NPDC058985
GGGTGCATTTTGTGTTGTTTTGGTTGGTTGGGTTTGGCGGGGTGTTTTTTTGGGTTGTGGGTGTGGGGGGGGTTCACCGGCACCCCGGCGGGGGGTTCACATCCCTTTTGTACACGGGCCGACGGATCAGGGTGAGTGACGGGACTTGAACCCGCGGCCACCTGGACCACAACCAGGTGCTCTACCAACTGAGCTACACCCACCAAGGCCGGTGCTCGAATCCCGCATGGCGGGGTTTCCCGACCGGCTGAGAAAAAGTGTACAGGGTCCGAAGGGGTGCTCGCGCCCGGCTTTCCGGGCGCCGCTCCCCGGCGTACCGGGGGCCCTACCCGGCCGGTACGACGTGCTTCGCGGCGATCGCCTTGGCGGTGTCGGAGTCCGGTCCGGGCTGCGGGACGAAGACCGCCTCCCGGTAGTAGCGCAGTTCGGCGATGGACTCGCGGATGTCGGCGAGCGCGCGGTGGTTGCCGTTCTTCTCGGGGCTGTTGAAGTACGCCCGCGGGTACCAGCGGCGGGCCAGCTCCTTGATCGACGAGACGTCGACGATCCGGTAGTGGAGGTAGTCCTCGAGCGTGGGCATGTCCCGCAGCAGGAAGCCGCGGTCGGTGCCGACCGAGTTGCCGCACAGGGGGGCCTTGCCGGGCTCCTTCACGTGCTCCCGTACATACGCGAGGACCTGCGCCTCGGCGTCCGCGAGCGTCGTGCCGCCGTCCAGCTCCGCGAGCAGGCCGGACGCGGTGTGCATCTCGCGCACCACGTCGGGCATCGTCTCCAGGGCCCGCTCCGGCGGGCGGACGACGATGTCGACGCCCTCGCCGAGGATGTTCAGCTCGGAGTCGGTGACGAGGGCGGCAACCTCGATGAGCGCGTCGTCGGACAGCGAGAGGCCGGTCATCTCGCAGTCGATCCACACCATGCGATCGTTCATGCGGCCACTGTACGGCGGGCGCCTGTTTCCCGGGCCCCCGGCGTCGGTGTGGGCCTCGCTGGGGGCTGCCGCCCCCAGACCCCCGCTTTCGGCCTGGACGGCCTCGTCCTCAAACGCCGGACGGGCTGGATCGGCGAACGCCGGACGGGCCGAGAGGCCCGTCCGGCGTTCCGCGCGTCAGGTCACGGTGCGCTGCGCTGGCCCGGGACGCCGGCCGCCGCCGGGACCGGTGCCGCCGTGCGGCGGGTCTGGAACGGGACCGAACCCTCCGGTGTCAGGGCGGCCGGTTCGGCCGGGGCGGGTGGCCGTGGGGCTCCCGCGCCGCCCGGATCCGGGTCCACCGGGCGCTCGCCCTGGGGGCGCCGTGCCCGGTAGGCGGCCCGGTAGGCGGCAGGCGAGGATCCCAGCTGGCGGCGGAAGTGACCGCGCAGGGCCACCGGCGAGCGGAAGCCGCAGCGGCCCGCGACCTCGTCCACCGAGTAGTCCGACGTCTCCAGCAGGCGCTGGGCCTGCAGCACCCGCTGGGTGATCAGCCACTGGAGCGGCGCACTGCCGGTCAGCGACCGGAAACGGCGGTCGAAGGTGCGGCGGCTCATGTAGGCGCGCGCGGCCAGCGTCTCCACGTCGAACTGCTCGTGGAGGTGTTCCAGCGCCCAGGCGACGACCTCGGCGAGCGGGTCGGCGCCGATCTCCTCCGGTAAAGACCTGTCCAGGTAGCGCTCCTGGCCTCCGCTCCGGCGCGGCGGCACCACGAGGCGGCGGGCCAGCGCGCCGGCCGCCTCGTTGCCGTGGTCGGTGCGCACGATGTGCAGGCACAGGTCGATCCCGGCGGCGGTGCCCGCGGACGTCAGCACGTCGCCGTCGTCCACGAACAGCTCGCGCGGGTCCACGTGCACCGACGGATAGCGCTTGGCCAGCGTCGGCGCGTACATCCAGTGCGTGGTCGCGGGGCGGCTGTCCAGCAGGCCGGCCGCCGCCAGCACGAAGGCGCCGGTGCACAGGCCGACGATGCGGGCGCCCTCCTCGTGCGCCCGGCGCAGTGCGTCGAGCGCCTCCTCCGGTGGCGGTGAGGTGATCGACCGCCAGGCCGGCACGACGACGGTGCCCGCGCGTGAGATCGCCTCCAGGCCCTGCGGCGCGGTCAGTTCGAGGCCCCCTGTGGTCCGCAGCGGGCCGTCCTCACCGGCGCACACCAGAAGTCGGTAGCGCGGCACGCCGGCGTCCTGGCGGTCGATCCCGAACACCGACAGCGGTATGGAACTCTCGAAGATGGGACCACCGCTGAACAGCAGCACCGCGACGATCTCCTTGCGGCGTCGCCCGGAGAGCTTCCGCGCGGCGCTTTCCGGCGCGGCGGTGGAGTCGTGGCTCATACTGCTAAGCCCCCCTCGGTGGTCGCGGCACCCTCTACCCTTCGGGTCTGTCGCTCCAACACGTTTCCCCTCGGTCCTGCACGAGTCCCCCGCCGTAGACAGTCAAGATCGAATCTACTGTGTCCCGTCGCGCCGGGATGGCCGGTTCGGCACTTGGGACATTGTCGACATGGCAACTTGGCGTGAACCAGTCGATCACGAAGCGTTGCACTCTGGGGCGCCCCAGGGAAGTGCGCCTTGTGTCAGTGGCCAATCCCCATAGGGTGCGCGGGGTCCCCGAGACCCTTTCCGTGCAGGTGGAACGGGGGTTTGGGGGTGGTGAGGGGGGCAGATGAGCCACCCCTGGAAGTTGGCTGAAAAGAAGCGGAACTGTGCGCGGAAACCGGTCAGTCGACCGGTGTGTTTTCCCCAGCGTGCCGTCCGCCCCCGCGCGCCCGCGCCGCGGGCCTGCGCCGGCGGCCGCGGCCGCCCCGCCCCGCGCGCTCCCCGCCGCACGGGTGCGCGGCGAGGCGCTCGGACCGCCGCAGCAGCAGACGGCACACGCCGGTGACGGCGGCCAGGCCGAGGGCCGTGCCGGCCGTGCCGGCGAAGGACGCGCCGTACCAGAGGAGCGCGACCGGGACCAGGAAGCAGCTGAACGCCGCCCAGCGGACGAGGTCGGTCACGCCGTCCCGGGAGGGCGCGGACGTCGGCTCGGCGGTGCGGTGCGGTCCGGACACGGGTGCTCCCTGAGGCTGATGGCATGGAGATCAACGCCCGCGTGGCGCGTCGGTCACGACCGATCACCGAACGTTGAATCCTGTGCAAACCGCCTGTACAGGGCAGCAACCATTGCGTTGCGGGCGCCCCTCGGGCATGCTCCGGTGAACCCTGCGGCGGACCTTCCGCGGGATCTGGGCGAAGGAGGCGTGCCGCCGTACCCTTGGGGGTATGGGGTTGGGAAGACCATTCCCGGACACAGCTCAGCCGCCCACTGTTGGCCCCCCATAGAGGATAAAAACGCCGAGACAGCCATGGCCGGTCACGAATTCTTCGAACCCGCGGACCGCAAGCGGCCCGTCGCCGAACCTACGGCGGCCGAGCCCCTGGCGGCCGAAGAGCCACGCCAGTCGTGCGACCCCGCCTTCAAGCACGGGGTCGTGGTCGGCTTCGACGGCTCCACATCCAGTGAGCGTGCCCTCGCGTACGCCATCGGCATGGCATCCCGACTGAGCTCCGGCCTGGTCATCGTGCATGTCGCCAACCGACTGCCCACCACGGTGTGGGCCGGCTGCGAGCCTCCCGTCTTCGTGGACGTGCCGGACCACCGCACCGAGGTGCTGGGTCTGGAGCTGGCGTGCGCCGACTATCTCGCCGACGTCCCCTGGATCCTGGTCGAGCGCGGCGGCGACATCTGCCACGAACTCGAAGAGGTGGGCCGGGAGTACGAGGCGGACGCCATCGTCGTCGGCTCCAGTCACGGCCTCGTGGGCCGGCTCTTCGGCTCCGTCGCCGGGCGGCTCGCCAAGCGGGCGAAGCGGCCCGTGGTGATCATCCCGTAGCGTTCCGCGGGTGACTCGGCCGTCCCCGCCGTCCCTGCCGTCCCAGGCGGCTCCCCTGGTCATGCAGCGTGAAGCTACCGACGCGTAGAGGTGTTTGTGCCTTTGTGAAGGGCATATACGTGTCACCGCACCACCGCACATGCATGAAGGGAGCCCGCCGTGGACAACGACGTCTCCGCGGGAAGCACCACCACCATCGCCGGCCGACTCGCGCTCGGCATCACCCTGCTGGCCTTCGGCCTCGGTCACACCGCCGTGATCGACCAGGTGACGGCGGCGGACGCCGTGACCGTCGCCCAGTACGTCGGCGGCGTCGCGCTCTTCGTCGCCGGTCTGCTCGCACTGCGTGAGAGCGACACCGCCTCCGGCACGGCCTTCACCGTCCTCGGCGCGCTCTGGTTCACCTGGGCCGTCTCCGCCGGCAACCAGGTCTCCGCCAACGCCGCGGGACTCTTCCTGCTCCTGTTCGCCCTCGTCGCCCTCACCCTCACGTTCGCCGGCGGCGACGCACTCGGGCAGGGGATGTACGGGCTGCTCTGCGTGTCCCTGCTGCTGCTCGCCGTCGGCTCGTTCGCGGACAGTACGGCGCTGGGCAAGGCGGGCGGGTGGTTCGCCGTCGGGGCGGGGGTGGTCGCCTGGTACGCGGCGACCGCGGTCCTGGCCCACTGGCCCACGGGTGTCTCGCGACGCGCTGCGGGCCGGGGAGTGACGGTGTAGCTGCCGCCGGCCGGGGGGTGTGGCGGCTCCCCGGCGACGGAACGGCCCCCCGCGTGTGGGGGGCCCCCGGGGGGGGGCTTTGGGGTGGGGGCGCGGGGGGGGGTGTGGGGGGGTTGCGCGCCCTGGCCCCCGCGCCCGTGGGGGGCCCGCTACTCCACCGTGACCGACTTCGCCAGGTTCCGCGGCTTGTCGATGTCCCTGCCCAGGGCCAGGGCCGTGTGGTAGGCGAGGAGTTGGAGGGGGATGCCCATCAGGATGGGGTCCAGCTCGTCCTCGTTCTTCGGGACCACGATGGTGTGGTCGGCCTTCTCCTGCTCCTGGTGGGCGACGGCGAGGATCTGGCCGCTGCGGGCCTTGATCTCCTCCATGGCCGCGCGGTTCTTCTCCAGCAGGTCGTCGTCCGGCACGATCGCGACCGTCGGCAGGGCGGGCTCGATCAGGGCGAGCGGGCCGTGCTTCAGCTCGGAGGCCGGGTAGGCCTCGGCGTGGATGTACGAGACCTCCTTGAGCTTCAGGGAGGCCTCACGGGCGACCGGGTAGCCGCGGACGCGGCCGATGAAGAGCATCGAGCGGGCGTCGGCGTACTGCGCGGCCAGCTTCTTGACGTCCTCCTCCTGCTTCAGCATCTCCTCGATCTGCGCGGGCAGCTTGCGCAGCCCCTCGATGATCCGCTTGCCGTCGCGGACCGAGAGGTCGCGGGTGCGGCCCAGGTGCAGGGCGAGCAGCGCGAAGGCGACGCAGGTGTTGGTGAAGCACTTGGTGGAGACGACGCAGACCTCGGGCCCGGCGTGCACGTACATGCCGCCGTCGGCCTCGCGGGCGATCGCCGAGCCGACCACGTTGACGATGCCGAGGACGCGGGCGCCCTTGCGCTTCAGCTCCTGCACGGCGGCCAGCACGTCGTACGTCTCACCGGACTGGGAGACGGCGATGTACAGGGTGTCGGGGTCGACGACCGCGTTGCGGTACCGGAACTCGGAGGCGGGCTCGGCGTCCGCGGGGATGCGGGCCAGCTCCTCGATCATCTGGGCGCCGATCTGGCCCGCGTGGTACGAGGTGCCGCAGCCGAGGATCTTCACGCGGCGCACGGCGCGCGCGTCGCGGGCGTCCAGGTTGAGGCCGCCGAGGTGCACGGTGGAGAAGCGGTCGTCGATCCGGCCGCGCAGCACGCGGTCCACGGCCTCGGCCTGCTCGTGGATCTCCTTGTGCATGTAGGTGTCGTGGCCGCCCATGTCGTAGGAGGCGGCCTCCCACTCCACGGTGGTCGGCTCGGCGGTGGTGCGGGTGCCCTCGGTGGTGTACGTGCGGAAGTCGTCCGCCTTGAGGGTGGCCATCTCGCCGTCGTCGAGCGTGACTATCTGGCGGGTGTGGGCGACCAGCGCGGCGATGTCCGAGGCGACGAACATCTCCTTCTCGCCGATGCCGAGGACGACCGGCGAGCCGTTGCGGGCGACGACGATGCGCTCGGGGAAGTCGGCGTGCATCACGGCGATGCCGTACGTGCCCTCGATGACCCGCAGGGTCTCGCGGACCTTGTCCTCCAGCTTCTCGGCCTCGGAGCGCGCGATGAGGTGGACGAGGACCTCGGTGTCGGTCTCGGAGAGGAACTCGACGCCGTCCGCCTCCAGCTTGCGGCGCAGGTCGGCGGCGTTGTCGATGATGCCGTTGTGGACGACGGCGACCTTCTGGTCGGCCGACATGTGCGGGTGGGCGTTCGCGTCGGACGGGGCGCCGTGGGTGGCCCAGCGGGTGTGGGCGATGCCGGTGGTGCCCTTGAAGCGCGCCGGGACCTTGGCCTCCAGGTCGCGGACCCGGCCCTTGGCCTTGACCATCTTCAGGCCGGCCGCCTTCGGGGACGTGACGACGATGCCCGCCGAGTCGTAGCCGCGGTACTCCAGGCGCTGGAGGCCCTCCAGGAGCAGGGGCGCGACGTCACGCTTGCCGATGTATCCGACGATTCCGCACATGTATACGTCAACCTCGTGTTCCTCTTCGGCTTCTCAGCCGTAGACGATGCGGCGCAGCTGACGGAGCGAAAGCTCCGCCGGTGCCACCGCCCGGTATTTCAGCTCCGCCCCGATCCGTTCGAAGATCGTCGCGTTCACCAGGCCCTGGGTCTGGAGTTCGCGGTGGCGGCGACGGACGAACTCCTCGGTCGTCTCGTCGAAGTAGGCGAGCACGTCCTGGATCACGCGCAGCGCCTCGCCCCGGTTCAGAGGGGTGGACCGCGTCAGATGATCAACGAGTTCGTCGTGCACCCGGTAGATCCTGGAGTACGGGACACGGTTATGCAAGAATCCTGCCCGATTTCGGGCAGGGGTCGGCGGGGGCCGGTCAGAATCGCCTCAGTACCGCCTGCTTGGCCAGGTTGAACTCCTCCTCCGTCAGGACCCCGGAGCGGTGCAGCTCACCCAGCTCCCGCAGCCGGCGCAGCAGCGCGTCGTGGTCGTCCTCGGCCGCGGGGGCCGGCGCGGGCGCGTCCCCGGGCGGGAGGGTCTTCTCCGGGGCGGCGGGGGCGGCCGGGTGCGGGAGGCGGGCCTGCACGGCCGCGGCGACCAGGGCCATCAGCGGGTCCTTCTTGAAGCCCCACAGCTCCACCGCGTTCGGGTCGTACTTGGGCGGCACCTTGCTCGGCGCGCCCCGCACGGTGAACCGGAGGTGGCCGTTCTCCATGCCCACCTCCGGCTGCCACTCCACCGAGAGGATGTCGCCGAGGGGGAGGGTGCGCGGACCCCCGGCCGACTTGGCGTCCTCCGCCTGCCACTTCCACTCCAGGCGCACCCGCTCGCCGTCGAAGCTCGCGATGCCGTCCCCGGCCGACACGGACAGCGGGACGGCGGGGCCCGGCAGCAGGTACGCGTCCACCGGGCCGGACGGAACCTGGTCCAGGAGCAGCGCGTTGCGCACCTCGTCCACGAAGTACTCGGCCACGCCGTACCGGTCGGACTCCACGAGGAGCTGGTACGGGTCGTGCGGCTCGGTCAGCCGGCCGCCCGTCGCGTGCAGCAGCGGGTCGGCGCCGTCCCGCAGGCGCAGCCGCAGCCGGCCGGACTTGCGGCCCTGCTCGAACGATATGCCCGCCAACGCGGAGAGCGGGACGAGCAGTTCACCCAACTCCCGGCGCAGCAGGGCGACACTCTTGTCGCGTCCAGGAGTCAGCCGCAGCGAGTCGCCGTCGAAGACCCACGTTCCGTCCTTCTGGATGATTTCCGCCATGCGCGGATTGTTTCACCGCTTCTGCGGGCGGCGATGGTGCGGGAGAGTGGTCTACACCCGTCCCCAACCCCCGTACCGCACAACCGTGAAGGGAGCGCGCACGTGAGAGCTCGTCGACGGCACCACCGAACGACTCCCCGCACCAGCCGGCTGCTGGGATCGCTGCTTCTGGTGGTGACGGCCTGCGCCATCACCACGGGCGCGGCACCCGCGCACAAGACGGCCGCGACCCCCCTGGACCAGGTGATCCCGGCCCCCGCCTCGGTCGACCCGGGCGGCGCCCCGTACCGCATCACCCGCTCCACCCACATCCGCGTCGGCGACTCGCGCGAGGCCCGCCGCGTCGGCGACTACCTGGCCGGCGTCCTGCGGCCGTCCACCGGCTACCGGCTGCCCGTGACCTCCCACGGCCACGGCGGCATCCAGCTGCGCCTGGCCAAGGGCTCCTACGGCGACGAGGGCTACCGCCTCGACAGCGGCCGCTCCGGCGTCACCATCACCGCCCGCGCGGCGTCCGGCCTCTTCCACGGCGTCCAGACCCTCCGTCAGCTCCTGCCCGCCGCCGTCGAGAAGGACTCCGTGCAGCCCGGCCCCTGGCTGGTGGCCGGCGGCACCGTCGAGGACACCCCCCGCTACGGCTGGCGGGCCGCCATGCTGGACGTCTCCCGGCACTTCTTCACCGTCGACGAGGTGAAGCAGTACATCGACCGCGTCGCCCTCTACAAGTACAACAAGCTCCACCTGCACCTCAGCGACGACCAGGGCTGGCGCATCGCCATCGACTCCTGGCCGCGGCTGGCGACGTACGGCGGCTCCACCGAGGTCGGCGGCGGCCCCGGCGGCTACTACACCAAGGACGACTACAAGGAGATCCTGCGCTACGCCGCCTCCCGCCACCTGGAGGTCGTCCCCGAGATCGACATGCCGGGCCACACCAACGCGGCCCTCGCCTCCTACGCCGAGCTGAACTGCGACGGTGTCGCGCCGCCGCTGTACACCGGCACCGAGGTCGGCTTCAGCTCCCTGTGCGTCGGCAAGGAGGTCACGTACGACTTCGTGGACGACGTCGTGCGCGAGCTGGCCGCCCTCACCCCGGGCCGTTATTTCCACATCGGGGGCGACGAGGCGCACTCCACGCCGCACGAGGACTTCGTGACGTTCATGAAGCGGGTGCAGCCGATCGTCGCTAAGTACGGCAAGACGGTCGTCGGCTGGCACCAGCTGGCGAGCGCCGAACCGGCCGAGGGCGCGCTGGTCCAGTACTGGGGCCTGGACCGTACCAGTGACGCGGAGAAGGCCCAGGTCGCCGAGGCCGCGCGGAACGGGACCGGGCTGATCCTGTCCCCGGCCGACCGGACATACCTGGACATGAAGTACACCAAGGACACCCCGCTGGGTCTGTCCTGGGCGGGCTATGTCGAGGTGCAGCGGTCCTACGACTGGGACCCGGCCGCCTATCTGCCGGGCGCCCCGGCCTCCGCGGTGCGCGGTGTCGAGGCGCCGCTGTGGACGGAGACCCTCTCCGACCCGGAGCAGCTGGAGTTCATGGCCTTCCCGAGGCTGCCCGGCGTCGCCGAACTGGGCTGGTCCCCGGCGTCGACGCACGACTGGGACACCTACAAGGTGCGGCTGGCCGCCCAGGCGCCGCGCTGGGAGGCGATGGGGATCGACTACTACCGCTCGCCGCAGGTTCCCTGGTCGTGAAACGGACGTGAACCCGGCCTGACCGGAACGCGGTGACGGGCGCCCCGGAGGACCGTCTCCGGGGCGCCCGCCTGTCCGCCTGGCCGGTCTACCGGCCCGCGAGCGGGTTCTCCAGCCGGCCGATCAGCTGGAGCGCGCCGGACGGGTCGGCGAGGTCCACCATCTGCCGGTTGTCGCGCAGCTGGAGCCGGTTGAGGCAGGACAGCGCGAAGTCGGGCGCGAACATGTCGTACCGGTCGAACTTCTCGGCCAGTTCCGGCACCGACTCCTGGTACTCGCGGGTGACCTCCGCGACCGTCCGCCAGAAGTCGTCCTCCTCCACGATGCCCTCGCCCGCCAGGTTCGCGGCGAGGAAGCGGAAGAAGCAGTCGAAGACGTCCGTGAAGATGGACAGGAGCTTCTTGTCCTCGGGCACGTCCACGGCGATCCGGGCGACCTCCGGCGGCAGCACCGCGTCCGGGTCCATCACCGCGATCTCCTCGGCGATGTCCTTGTAGATCGCGCGCCGCACCACCCCGTCCTCCAGGACCAGGATCACGTTCTCGCCGTGCGGCATGTACACCAGGTCGTAGGCGTAGAAGCTGTGCAGCAGCGGGACGTAGTAGGCGCGCAGGTACTGCCGCAGCCACTCGGCGGGCGCGAGGCCGGACCGCTCGATCAGCGCGCCCGCGAAGGAGACGCCCTCGTGGTCGACGTGGACGAGGGAGGCCATGGTGGCGAGCGTCTCGCCCTCCTGGAGGGACGGAACCGGGCTCTCCCGCCAGAGCGCGGCCAGCATCTTGCGGTACGGCGAGTAGCGGTCGGTGGCCTGCTCGTACTCCAGGTGCCGGTAGCCGACGGCGGCCCGCTCCCGGATGATGCTCAGGCCCGTCGACCTGAGCACCGGGTCGCCCTCGATGAGCTGGGCGAGCCAGTCGTTGATGGCCGGGGTGGCCTCCATGTAGGCCGCCGACAGGCCCCGCATGAAGCCCATGTTGAGGACGGACAGGGCCGTCTTCACGTAGTGCTTCCCGGGGTGCGAGGCGTTGAAGAAGGTGCGGATGGACTGCTGGGCCAGGTACTCGTCGTCGCCCTCGCCGAGGCAGACCAGGTGCCCGCGGGCGACCTCGGCGGCGAAGGTGACGGTGAGCTTGTTCCACCACTGCCAGGGGTGGACCGGGATGAACAGGTAGTCGGCCGGGTCCAGGCCCCGCTCGCGCAGGACGCCGTGGAAGCGGTCGACGGTCCCCTCGCCCAGCTCGTCGCGGACGAAGGACTCGTACTCGATCCCGACGCCGGCCGTGAACGCGGCGCGCGAGCGGTGCGCGGCCAGCCACACCAGCCGGACCGGGCTCGCGGTCTCGGGGGCGTACGCCAGGTACTCGTGGATGCCGAAGCCGAGCCGCCCGTTGTTGGCGACGAAGCACGGGTGGCCCTCGGTCATGCCGGTCTCGACGGCCTGGAAGTCGCCGCGGGCCAGCTCGGCGGAGGTGACCTTCGGCTTGGTGAGCTTGTAGCAGGTGCCGGAGAGAGTGGAGGAGATCTCCTCCAGGTAGACCGGCAGGATCTCCTCGCTCAGGCCCAGCGTTTTCTGCAGCTCGATGAAGAAGTCGAGCGCGGCGAGCGGGAGTTCGGTCCCGTCGCGGTGGCGGGTGATGGAGGCGGCGTCCACCTGCCAGTGGTCCAGGGCGCGGACGGTCGCCGTGAAGCGGTAGCGGGTCTGGCCGTCGTCGCTGAGGACGACGTACTCCTCACCGTCCCGTTCGGGGGAGAGCAGCCGCTCGTGCGTGAACTCGGCCAGAGCCTTGCGGATCAGGAGGCCGTTGGCCTGCTCCCAGCGCTCGGGGGAGAGGTGGGCGACGGCGTCGGCGAGGCTCATCGGGACACCGCCTTCTCGAACTGGTCGCGGGTGCAGAAGCTCAGCAACGCCTTCTTCTCCGGCTTCTGGATCTCGCGCTCGGGCACGAATCCGACGGCTTCGTTCAGGGCGTGGACGGCCTTGTTGTCGACGTCCGGCTCGACCACGACGCGGGCGGTGGCCGGGTCGGCGAACAGCTCGGTCATGACGGCGGTGATCACGGCGCGGGTGAAGCCGTGCACCGGCCGGTCGGTGGGGGCGACCAGGAAGTGCATGCCGACGTCGCCGGGCTCCGGCTCGTACAGGCCGGTCAGCTCGCGGTGGACCGGGTCGTACCGCTCCATCAGGAAGGCGGGGACGCCGTCGTGCAGGCCGATGAAGGCGTCCTGGTACGGGTCGGCGGCCAGGTCCATGTACGCCCGCTCGACGTCGACCAGCTTCGCCTCCTGCATCATCCAGTACGCGGACTTGGGGTGGGTGAGCCAGCCGTGCAGCAGCTCGGCGTCCCTGAGCGGGTCGAGGGGGCGCAGGGTGAGGGCACCGATCCTCGTGGTGGCGGATTTCGTGGGGGTGGTCATGCGCTGAACTCCTGGAACGCGATCGACTTCTCGACCGGGTAGTACTCGGTGCCGAGCAGCTCTCGGACGATGTAGCTGTTGCGGTAGGCGCCCATGCCCAGGTCGGGGCTGGTCACGCTGTGCGTGTGGACGCCCGCGTTCTGCAGGAACACGCCGCTGCCCGTGACGTCCACGGCGTAGTTGCGGGCCACGTCGAAGTTGCCGCGGGAGTCGTAGCACAGCCGGTCGCGGACGGGCTTGAGGAACTCCGGCTCGGTGTACCGGTACCCGGTGGCCAGGATCAGACCCTGGGTGTCGATCTCGAAGTCCGTGCCCTGCTCCTCCTGGCGGAAGCCCAGGGTGTACGTGCCGTCCGCGTACCGGGCGCTGGTCAGGGCCGAGTTGGTGAGCAGGCGGGTGGGGACCGGTCCGCCCAGTCTCTTCTGGTAGAGCAGGTCGAAGATGTCGTTGATCAGGTCGCCGTCGATGCCCTTGAACAGGCCCTTCTGCTCCGCCGTGAGGCGGTAGCGGGTGGGCTCCGGCAGCGCGTGGTAGTAGTCCACGTACTCCGGGGAGGTCATCTCCAGCGTGAGCTTGGTGTACTCCAGCGGGAAGAAGCGCGGGGAGCGCGTGACCCAGTTCAGCCGGTAGCCGTGGACGTCGATCTCGCCGAGCAGGTCCTGGTAGATCTCGGCGGCGGACTGGCCGCTGCCGACCAGCGTGATCGACTCCTTCTTCACCAGCTCCGCCCGGTGCCGGACGTACTGGGAGTTGTGGAGGAAGTCGCCGGCCAGGCCCCGGCAGGCGTCGGGGATGTGCGGCGGGGTGCCGGTGCCGAGGACGAGGCGGCGGGCGCGGTAGGTGTCGCCGCCCGTGGTGGCGACGGCGTACAGCTCCTCGCGCTCGTCGTACGTCACCTCGGTGACCGTCGTGGAGAAGCGGACGCTGCTCAGTTGGTTCGCGGCCCAGCGGCAGTAGTCGTCGTACTCGACACGCAGCGGGTAGAAGTTCTCCCGGATGTAGAACGAGTACAGTCGGCCCTTCTCCTTCAGGTAGTTGAGGAAGGAGTACGGGGAGGTCGGGTCGGCGAGCGTGACCAGGTCCGACATGAACGGGGTCTGGAGGTGGGCGCCGTCCAGGAACATGCCGGCGTGCCACTCGAAGTCCGGCTTGGACTCCAGGAAGACGCCGTTCAGCGCCTCGATGGGCTCGGTGAGGCAGGCGAGGCCGAGGTTGAAGGGGCCGAGGCCGATCCCCACGAAGTCGTACGTGGCACTGGCTTCAGGAAGCGCGGTCAAGGGACTCTCCCAGGTACTGCTCGGCGTGGCCGGCGATCAGGTCGAGGACGGCGGCGATGTCGGCCGTGGTCGTCTCGGGGTTGAGCAGGGTGAACTTCAGGTAGTGGCGTCCGGCCACCTTGGTGCCCGCGACCACGGCGTCCCCGGAGGCGAACAGGGCGCGGCGGGCGTACAGGTTGGCGCGGTCGATCTCGGCGGGGTCGGTGACGGCCGCCGGGATGTAGCGGAAGACCAGGGTGGACAGGCTCGGCTCCACCACGACGTGGAAGCGCGGGTCCGCGGCGAGCAGCCGCCAGCCGTCGGCGGCCAGGTCGCACACCTCGTCGAAGAGCTGCCCGATGCCGTCGGCGCCCATCACGCGCAGCGTCATCCACAGCTTGAGCGCGTCGAAGCGGCGGGTGGTCTGGAGCGACTTGTCCACCTGGTTGGGGATACGTTCCTGCACCATGCGGCGCGGGTTGAGGTACTCCGCGTGGTAGGTGGCGTGGCGCAGGGTGGCGGCGTCCCGCACCAGCACGGCGGAGGAACTCACCGGCTGGAAGAAGGACTTGTGGTAGTCGACGGTGACCGAGTCGGCCCGCTCGATGCCGGCCAGCCGGTCCCGGTACTTCAGCGAGGTGAGCAGCCCGCAGCCGTAGGCCGCGTCCACGTGCATCCACACGCCGTACTGCTCGCAGAGCGCGGCGATCTCCGGCAGCGGGTCGATGGAGCCAAAGTCGGTGGTGCCGCTCGTGGCGACGACGGCCATGGGGACGAGACCGTCCCGCGCGCAGCGCTCCAGCTCACGGGCGAGGACGACGGTGTGCAGGCGCTTGTCGTGGTCGACGGGGATCGGGACGACGGCGTCGGGGCCGAGGCCGAGCAGCTTCGCCGACTTCTGCACGCTGAAGTGGCTGACCTCGGAGGCGAAGATCCGCAGCTTGGCCGAGGAGTCGGTCTTGGCCTCCTCCCGCGCCAGCAGCAGCGCCTGGAGGTTGGACTGGGTGCCTCCGGAGGTGAACACGCCGTCGGCGGCGGGGCCGAGGCCGATCCGGGCGGTGGTCCAGTCGATCAGCTTCCGCTCGATGAGCGTGCCGCCGGCCGACTGGTCCCAGGTGTCCAGGGAGGAGTTGACGGCGGACAGCACCGCCTCGCCGAGCACCGCCGGTATGACGACCGGGCAGTTGAGGTGGGCGAGGTAGCGGGGGTGGTGGAAGTAGACGGCGTCGCGGAGGTAGACGTCCTCCAGCTCGTCGAGGACCGCGGCCGTGTCGTGCAGCGGCCGGTCGAGGTCGATCTCGTCGATGCGGGGGGAGAGGGCGTCGGCCGTGACACCCGTGAACGGGCGGTCGGTGGTGGCGATTCTGGCGGCCACCCGCTCGACTCCTTCGGTCACGGAGCGGCGGTACTGCTCCGCGGTGGTGTCGTTGAGCAGGTGCGAGCGCATGGGGAGGTCCTCCGGTGGGGACGGTCCGAGAGGGAGGGGAAGGACGGGGAAGGGCGGGGCAGGTCTGCAAGGCGGAACCCTTGCTTCAACTTAGGTCAGCCTAACCTAACTCGATTGGATCACACGCATGCCTGTGCGTGACTGCCGTCACTCAGGTGTGCGGCGGTCCAGGAGCCCCCGCTCTCAGCCCTGTTCGCGGAGCTGTTCCTCCGTCAGCCCCTGGCGCCAGTAGCCGACGAAGGTGACGCGCCGCCGGTCGATGCCGCGCTCGCCCACGAAGTGCCGCCGCAGCGACTTGACGCAGCCGGACTCGCCCGCGATCCAGACGTAGGGGTGCTCGGCGTCCGGCAGTTCCGCTTCCCGCAGGGTGGTCAGGGTCGCCTCGGGGCCGCCGGTGACGTCCCGGACCAGCCAGGTGATCTCGGCGTCCGCCGCTGTGTGGAGGTCCTGCACGTCCTCGGCGTGCGGCACTTCCAGCCAGACCCGGGCGCGGGTGCCGGCCGGCAGCGACTCGACGATCGCGCAGGCGGCCGGTACGGCGGTCTCGTCGCCCCAGATCACCACCAGGTCGGTGTCCTCGGGCGGCCGGAAGCGGATCGCCCGGTTGTCGGCGATCGCCGGGCCGAGCAGCAGGACGCGGTCCCCGGCGGTGGCGGCGGCGGCCCAGCGGGCGGCGGGACCGGCCTCGAAGGCGGCGCCGGGTTCGACGCCGTGCAGCACGAAGTCGATGTCGATCTCGACGGTGTCGCCGGCGCCGTCGCGCCGGAGCGCGCGCAGCGTGTACGAGCGCATCACCGCCCGTACGTCGTCCGGAAGTTCACGCCAGGCCTGCCACCACCCGTCGCCCCGCTCCACCGGCACCGCGGGCTCGGACTGGCCCGGGTGCGGCAGGAACAGCGACAGGGACTGGTCGAGGCCGTCCGAGTGGAAGGCGCGCAGGTCGTCCCCGGCGAAGGTGACACGGGCCAGAGACGGACCGAGCCGCCTCGTCCGTACGACCTGGAGGGCGAAAAAACGGAACGGGGCGGCTACGGCCGTCGTCATGGCGTGCTCCGGGAGACGGAGAAGGTCAGCCGACCTTCTTGGCGTTCTCGATGGCCTCGGCGAGGTTGTTCAGCAGCGGCGTGCACTTGTCGTAGGACAGGATCGGCTCGGGGGAACGGGCGATGACCTGGCCGGCCTTGACCGCGGGGAGCTGCTTCCAGGTGCCCTCGGTGATGTCCGCGGGCTGGATGGTGGAGGCGCGGTCGTCCATGATGATCACGTCGGCCGGGTACTTGTCGACGTTCTCCCAGCTCAGGCTCTCGAACCAGCCGCCGGTCGCCTTCTTCGCCTCCTCCGAGGGCTCGACGAAGTTCACGCCGAGGGCCTTGAAGTACTCCAGGTCCACGGACAGGTTGGTGCCGGAGACGTAGAAGAGGTCGGGGCTCGCCGAGCCGGCCAGGACCCTGATCTCGGGCTTGGCCTTGGCGGCGGCGCGCAGCCGGGCGGCGGCCTTCTCGAAGGCGGCCTTGGCGTCGGTGACCTTCTTGGCCTTCATGTCGGCGCCCAGCGACTCGGCCAGCTCCCACATGCGCTGGAGCGGCTGGGTGAGCTGACGGTCGAAGACCGAGACGGCCACGCTCGGCGCGAGCTTGGCGACCTTGTCCTTGGACTCCTCCGGGACCGACCAGAGGGTGCCCGCGGTGTCGAACGTCGTGGTGATGAGCACCTCGGGGGCGAGGGCCGCGTACTTCTCGACGTTGAGCTTGCCCCACTCGTTGCCGAGGACGGTGACCTTGTCGACGTCGAGGTCGCCGGCCTGGACGTCGGGCTTGCCGTCCTTGGTCGTGGTGGGGCCGAAGACGCCCTTGACCTGGACGCCGTAGTCGAAGAGGGCGGCGGCGACACCGGTGAAGGCGACGATGTTCGTCGGGACCTTGTCCAGCTTCACGGTCGTGCCGCGGTCGTCCTTGAAGGACCAGGGGCCGGACTTGCCGGCGCTGCCCGCTCCCTCGTCCGAGCCACTCTTGCCGTCGTCGTCACCGCAGGCCGTGAGCGCGGCACCGAGGCCGAGGGCGCCGCCCGCGGCGAGGATTCCGCGGCGGGTGAGGTGGGTAGCGCTGGCGTTGGGCATGGTGTGGCTGCTTTCGAACGGTGCGGAGGGTCCGCGGGACAAGTTCTGGGTAGGTTAGCCTAACCTCAGATCTTGTCCAGGGGCGGGGCCGCCCGGCCCCGCCCCGCGACGGCGTCCGGTCTCAGCTCACCAGCCCCAACTCCCGTGCGATCAGCATCCGCTGGACCTCGCTGGTGCCCTCGCCGATCTCCAGGATCTTCGCGTCCCGCCACATGCGGGCGACGGGGTACTCGTTCATGAACCCGTAGCCGCCGTGGATCTGGGTGGCGTCCCGGGCGTTGTCCACGGCCACCGTCGACGAGTACAGCTTCGCCAGCGCCGCCTCCTTCTTGAACGGCTCGCCCGTCACCAGGCGTGAGGCCGCGTCCCGCCAGGCGAGGCGGGAGGTGTGCGCCTTCATCTCCATGTCGGCGATCTTGAACTGGATGGCCTGATTGGCGCCGATGGGCTTGCCGAAGGCGTGACGTTCCTTCGCGTACCTGACCGACTCGTCCACACAGCCCTGTGCGAGTCCCGTGCCCAGTGCGGCGATGGCGATGCGTCCCTCGTCCAGGATGCGCAGGAACTGGGCGTAGCCGCGTCCCTGCTCGCCCAGCAGGTTCGCCGCCGGGACCCGCACGTCGGAGAAGGACAGCTCACGGGTGTCCGACGCGTTCCAGCCGACCTTCGAGTACGGGGCGGCCACCGTGAAGCCCGGGGTGCCGGACGGGACGATGATCGCCGAGATCAGGGGCCGCCCGTCCGGCTTGCGGCCGGTGACCGCCGTGACCGTGACCAGGCCGGTGATGTCCGTGCCCGAGTTGGTGATGAAGCACTTGCTGCCGTTGATCACCCACTCGCCGGTCGCCTCGTCCAGCCGCGCCGTCGTCCGCGTCGCGCCCGCGTCCGAGCCGCCGTCCGGCTCGGTCAGGCCGAAGGCGCCCAGGATCTCGCCGGAGCACAGCCGGGGCAGCCACTCGCGCTTCTGCTCCTCGGTGCCGAACAGGTGGACCGGCATCGCGCCCAGCGAGACCCCCGCTTCCAGCGTGATCGCCACCGACGAGTCGACCCGCGCCAGCTCCTCCAGGGCGATGCCGAGCGCCAGGTAGTCGCCGCCCATGCCGCCGTACTCCTCCGGGAACGGCAGCCCGAACAGGCCCATGCGGCCCATCTCCCGGACGATCTCGTACGGGAACTCGTGCCGCTCGTAGAAGTCACCGATCTTGGGCGCCACGACGTCGTGGGCGAACTCCTCGACCGTGCGGCGGAGTTCTTCCAGTTCGGGGGAGAGCTTGTGGTCCATGGGTGATCAGTGCTCCTGGTGGGAGTCGGCGCCCGAGCCCGCGAGGGCTCGTACGGTGCGGGACGGGCTGGGTCGGCCCAGGTGGGCGGCCATCCAGACGCTGGTGGCGACGAGACGGCCGAGGTCGACGCCGGTGTCGATGCCGAGGCCGCGCAGCATCCACACGAGGTCTTCGGTGGCGAGGTTGCCGGTGGCGGACTTGGCGTACGGGCAGCCGCCCAGGCCGCCGGCGGAGGCGTCGACCGTCGTCACGCCGTGCCGCAGCGCGGTCAGCGTGTTGGACAGGGCCTGGCCGTAGGTGTCGTGGAAGTGGACGCCGAGCGTGTCCACGGGGACGCCCGCCTCGGTGAGCGCGGTGAGCAGGGCGCCGACATGGCCCGGGGTCGCCACCCCGATGGTGTCGCCGAGGCTCAGCTCGTCGCAGCCCAGGTCCAGCAGGGCCCGGCAGACCCGCACCACCTGCGGGACGGGGACGGCGCCCTCCCACGGGTCGCCGAAGCACATCGACAGGTAGCCCCGCACGTGCACGTCCGCCGCCTTCGCGCGCGCCACCACCGGCGCGAACATGGCCAGGGCCTCGTCCACCGTGCGGTTCAGGTTGGCCTTGGCGAAGGACTCGGTGGCGCTGGCGAAGACCGCGACCCGCCGGGCGCCCAGCGTCAGCGCGCGGTCCAGGCCGCGTTCGTTCGGCACCAGGACGGGGAGGTCGACCGGCAGCTCCGCGACCGCCGGGAACAGTTCCTCCGCGTCCGCCAGCTGCGGCACCCACTTGGGGTGCACGAAGCTCGTCGCCTCGATGGTGGTCAGGCCGGTCCCGGCGAGGCGGCGGACGAACTCCGCCTTCACCGCCGCCGGGACGATCGCCTTCTCGTTCTGCAGGCCGTCGCGGGCGCCGACCTCGTGGATGCGGACGCGGGCGGGCAGGCCCTCGGCCGGCACCGTCATGGGCAGGACCGGGTCGGGGGTGTTCATGCCGTCTCCTCCGTCCCGTCGCCGGGGCTCTGTGCCGGGGTGATGACCGCCAGCACCTGGTCCATGGCGACCGTGGTGCCGGGCGCGACGTCCAGTTCGGCGACGGTGCCGGCGTGCGGGGCGGAGATGACGTGCTCCATCTTCATCGCCTCCACGACCAGCAGGCTCTGCCCGGCGGCCACCTCGTCGCCGACGGCGACCTTCACCACCGTCACCGTGCCCGGCATCGGCGCGGTGAGCGAGTCGGCGCCCGCGTGGGCGGAGCGGGTGAGGGAGGCGGCGACCGGGTCGTGGTCGCGCACGTGCCAGGCGTCTCCGTCGCGGCCCAGCCAGTCGGCGACGCGGTCGAAGGTGTGCCGGACGCCGTCGAGGGTGACGGCCACCCGGTCGTCGGTGACGGTGTGGGTGCCGCGCGGGGCGTGCGTGACGGGGTCGAGCCCCGGCGCCCGCATCGAGAAGGCCACCGGCTTCGGCTCGCCGCCCGTGCGCCAGCCGTCCGGCACCGAGAACGGGTCCGTCCAGCCGTCCCCGCGCGGACGCAGCGCGTCCAGCCGCACGGCCGCCGCCGCCTCGTACACCTCCTCCGGCACGTCGGTGGAGACCAGGCCGTCGGCCTCGCGCTCCACCAGACCGGTGTCCAGGTCGCCCGCCACCACCGCCGGGTGCGCGAGCAGCCGCCGCAGGAACCCGGCGTTGGTCTGCACGCCCAGCGTCACCGTCCGGGCCAGGGCCGCCCGCAGCTTGCGCAGCGCGGTCTCCCGGTCGGGGCCGTACGCGATCACCTTGGACAGCATCGGGTCGTAGAGGCTGCCGACCTCGCTGCCCTCGCTGAGCCCGGAGTCGGTGCGCACCCCGTCGCCCTCGGGCTCGCGCAGCCGCAGCACGGTGCCGCCGGAGGGGAGGAAGCCGCGCGCGGGGTCCTCGGCGCACAGCCGGGCCTCGACCGCGTGCCCGGTCAGCCGGACGTCCTCCTGCGCGAAGCCGAGCGGTTCGCCCGCCGCCACCCGCAGCTGCCACTCCACCAGGTCCAGGCCGGTGACCAGCTCGGTCACCGGGTGCTCCACCTGGAGGCGGGTGTTCATCTCCATGAAGTAGTACGACGACGGGTCGCTGCCCGGCACGATGAACTCCACCGTGCCCGCGCCCCGGTACCCGCAGGAGCGTGCCGCCTGCACGGCGGCCTCGCCCATCGCGGCGCGGGTCGCCTCGTCGAGGAGCACGCTGGGCGCCTCCTCGATGATCTTCTGGTGCCGGCGCTGGAGGGAGCACTCGCGCTCGCCCAGGTGCACCACGTTCCCGTGGCCGTCGGCCAGGACCTGGATCTCGATGTGCCGGGGCCGGTCGATCCAGCGCTCCACGAGGAGCGTGTCGTCGCCGAAGGAGGCGCGGGCCTCGCGGCGGGCGGCGGCGATCTCGTCGGCGAGCACGGCGGAGTCCCGCACCAGCCGCATCCCCTTGCCGCCCCCGCCGGCCGACGGCTTGAGCAGCACCGGGGTGCCGATCTCGCGGGCGGCGTCGGCGAGCTGGTCGTCGGTCAGCCCGCTGCCGCTGGAGCCCGGGACGACCGGGACTCCTGCCGCCCTCACCGTCTCCTTGGCCCGGATCTTGTCGCCCATCAGGGCGATGGCGTCGGCGGGCGGCCCGATGAAGACCAGCCCCGCCTCCTCGCAGGCCCGCGCGAACCCCGCGTTCTCGGCGAGGAAGCCGTACCCCGGGTGGACGGCCTGCGCGCCGGTCCTGGCGGCGGCCTCCAGCAGCCGCTCGACGGACAGATAGCTCTCCGCCGCCGGCGCCGGACCGATCCGTACCGCCTCGTCGGCCTCGCGCACGTGCCGCGCGTCCGCGTCGGCGTCGGAGAAGACCGCCACCGAGCGCACGCCCATCGAGCGCAGGGTCCGGACGACTCGCACGGCGATCTCACCGCGGTTGGCCACCAGCACCGTGTCGAACATCGGGCTCCCCATCGTGCTTCCCATCGAGTCCCCTCCTCACATCCGGAAGACGCCGAACTGGGGGTCGCCCAGCGGCGCGTTGGCACAGGCGGTCAGGGCCAGCCCCAGCACCCGCCGGGTGTCGGCGGGCTCGATCACCCCGTCGTCCCACAGGCGGGCGGTCGCGTAGTAGGCGTTCCCCTGGTGCTCGTACTGGGCGCGGACCGGTGCCTTGAAGGTCTCCTCGTCCTCGGCGGACCACTCCTCGCCGCGCGCCTCCAGCTGGTCCCGCTTGACCGTGGCGAGCACGGACGCGGCCTGCTCGCCGCCCATCACGGAGATCTTGGCGTTGGGCCACATCCACAGGAAGCGCGGCGAGTACGCCCGGCCGCACATCGAGTAGTTCCCCGCGCCGTAGGACCCGCCGACGACGACCGTCAGCTTCGGCACGCGCGTGCACGCCACCGCCGTCACCATCTTGGCGCCGTGCTTGGCGATGCCGCCGGCCTCGTAGTCCCGGCCGACCATGAAGCCGGAGATGTTCTGGAGGAAGACCAGCGGGATGCCACGCTGGTCGCACAGCTCGATGAAGTGGGCGCCCTTCTGCGCCGACTCGGAGAACAGGATGCCGTTGTTGGCGACGATGCCGACCGGGTGGCCGTGGATGCGGGCGAAGCCGGTGACCAGGGTCTGCCCGTACTCCGACTTGAACTCGGCGAAGCGGGAGCCGTCCACCACGCGCGCGATGACCTCGCGGACGTCGTAGGGGGTGCGGGAGTCGACCGGCACCGCGCCGTACAGCCCCTGCGGGTCGGCCTTCGGCTCGACGGCGGGCTCCACGCCCCAGGGGAGCGGGCCGCGCTCCGGCAGCGTGGAGACGATCTGGCGGACGATCCTGAGCGCGTGCGCGTCGTCCTCGGCCAGGTGGTCGGTCACGCCGGACACGCGCGAGTGGACCTCGCCGCCGCCCAGCTCCTCCGCCGTGACCACCTCGCCGGTGGCCGCCTTCACCAGCGGTGGCCCGCCCAGGAAGATCGTGCCCTGATTGCGGACGATCACGGCCTCGTCGCTCATCGCCGGGACGTACGCGCCGCCCGCCGTGCACGAGCCCAGGACGGCGGCGATCTGCGGGATGCCGGCGCCGGACATCCGGGCCTGGTTGTAGAAGATCCGCCCGAAGTGCTCGCGGTCGGGGAAGACCTCGTCCTGCATCGGCAGGAAGGCGCCCCCCGAGTCGACCAGGTACAGGCACGGCAGCCGGTTCTCCAGCGCCACCTCCTGCGCCCGCAGGTGCTTCTTCACGGTCATCGGGTAGTACGTGCCGCCCTTGACGGTGGCGTCGTTGGCGACGACCACGCACTCCCGGCCGCTCACCCGCCCGATCCCGGCGATCACGCCGGCCGCCGGGGCCTGTCCGTCGTAGAGCCCGTCGGCCGCGAGCGGCGCCAGCTCCAGGAACGGCGAGCCCGGGTCGAGCAGCGTGTCCACGCGGTCGCGCGGCAGCAGCTTGCCGCGCGCGGTGTGCCGGGCCCGGGCCCGCTCCCCGCCGCCGAGCCGGGCCGCGGCGAGCTTGGCGCGCAGCTCCTGAACGAGGACGCGGTGCGCCTCCTCGTTGGCCCGAAAGGCCTCGGACGCGGGATCTGCCGCCGTCGTCAGCTCCGGTGCCTCGTGCATCCTGCGGTCCCCTCACCCAGTGATCGACCAGTTAATGAGCGTTAACGCGTTTCCCTCAGGTTAACGACCGCTAACCTCCCTGTCTAGAATTGCTCCCATGGCCACCAGAACCGACGCCCCCACCCGCCGCGAGCAGATCCTCAAGGAGGCCGCCCGGCTCTTCGCCGAGCGCGGTTTCCACGGTGTCGGCGTCGACGAGATAGGGGCGGCGGTCGGCATCAGCGGCCCCGGTCTGTACCGGCACTTCGCCGGCAAGGACGCGATGCTCGCGGAGCTGCTGGTCGGGATCAGCGGACAGCTGCTGACGGGGGCGAAGCGGCGGCTGGCGGAGGCCGAGGGGGTGACCGGCTCCGGGTCGGGCCGTGCGGAGGCGGTCCTCGACTCGCTCATCGAGGGGCACATCGACTTCGCGCTCGACGACCGCCCGCTCATCACCCTGCACGACCGCGAGCTGGACCGCCTCCGGGACGCCGACCGCAAGATGGTGCGGCAGCTCCAGCGGCAGTACGTCGAGCTGTGGGTCGGGGTGGTCCGGGAGGTCTATCCGGCGGTCACGGAACCGAGCGCCCGCTCGGCCGTCCACTCGGTCTTCGGCCTCCTGAACTCCACCCCCCACCTGGGCCGCCCCGGCGCCCTCCCCGGCCGCACGGTGACGTCGGAACTGCTGCACCGGATGGCCCGGGGGGCGTTCGCGGCGGTGGGTGCCGCGGGGGAGTGACGAGGGTTACCCACGGCCCACTCTGGACGCCCCTCCCTACCCGCCGGTACGGTGAAGTCTGAGCAAGCGCTTAGATACGTACCCTGGAGGTGGCGCGGTGCGCCGTACGGTGTTCAACGAGGACCACGAGGCGTTCCGGGAGACCCTGCGCGCCTTCATCGAGGCCGAGGTCGTCCCCGTCTACGACGAGTGGTTCGCCGCGGGCCAGGCGCCGCGCGAGTTCTACTACAAGCTCGGCGAGCTGGGCATCTTCGGTATCAACGTGCCCGAGGAGTACGGCGGCGCGGGCATGGACAGCCACAAGTTCGAGGCCGTCCACTACGAGGAGACCGCCCGCGCGGGCGTCACCTTCGGCGGCTCCGGCGTGCACGTGCTGCTCGCCCTGCCGTACATCAAGATGCTGGCCACCGACGAGCAGAAGAAGCGCTTCCTGCCGAAGTTCGTCAGCGGCGAGGAGATGTGGGCCATCGCGATGACGGAGCCGGGCACCGGTTCCGACCTCGCGGGCATGAAGTCCACAGCCCGGCTCAGCGAGGACGGCACCCACTACGTCCTCAACGGCGCCAAGACCTTCATCACCGGCGGCGTGCACGCCGACAAGGTGATCGTCTGCGCCCGCACCGCCCCTCCCACGGCCGAGGACCGCCGCTTCGGCATCTCCCTGTTCGCCGTGGACACCAAGTCCGAGGGCTACTCGGTCGGCCGCAAGCTGGACAAGCTGGGCCTGAAGACCTCCGACACCGCCGAGCTGGCCTTCGTCGACGTCAAGGTGCCCGTCGAGGACCTGCTCGGCGAGGAGAACAAGGGCTTCTCCTACCTCGGCCACAACCTGGCCTCCGAGCGCTGGGGCATCGCCTTCGGCGCCTACGCCCAGGCAGCCGCCGCCGTCCGGTTCGCCAAGCAGTACGTGCAGGACCGCACCGTCTTCGGCAAGCCGGTCGCCCACTTCCAGAACACCAAGTTCGAGCTGGCCGCCTGCCAGGCCGAGGTCGACGCCGCCCAGGCCGTCGCCGACCGCGCCACCGAGGCGCTGGACGCCGGCGAGCTGACCCCCGCCGAGGCCGCCAGCGCCAAGCTGTTCACCACTGAGGTCGCCCACCGCGTCATCGACCGCTGCCTCCAGCTGCACGGCGGCTACGGCTACATGAACGAGTACCCGATCGCCCGCCTGTACGCGGACAACCGCGTCAACCGCATCTACGGCGGCACCAGCGAGATCATGAAGTCGATCATCGCGAAGAACATGGGCCTGTAGACCGGTCTGCAGACCACAGAAGCACAGGACATGAGCGAAGCACTCCAGTCCCTCCTCGACCTGCTCGACCTCGAGCGGATCGAGGAGGACATCTACCGCGGCCACTCCCGCTCCGCCGTCGTCCCCCGGGTCTTCGGCGGGCAGGTGGCCGCCCAGGCGCTGGTCGCCGCCGGACGCACGGTCCCCGAGGACCGGCACGCGCACTCCCTGCACGCGTACTTCCTGCGCCCCGGCGATCCGGACGCCCCCATCGTCTACAACGTCGACCGGCTGCGCGACGGCCGCTCCTTCACCACCCGCCGGGTGGTCGCCGTCCAGCACGGCAAGCCGATCTTCGGCCTGTCGGCGTCCTTCCAGACGTACGAGGAGGGCCTGGACCACCAGGCCCCCATGCCGTCCGCCCCGGACCCGGCGACGCTGCCCACCGGCGAGGAGCGGCTGCGGAGCTACCCGCACCTGCCCGCCGACACCGTCGAACGGTTCCTGGAGGCCCGCGCCGCCGTCGACCTGCGCTACGTCGACGACCCGCCGTTCGGCGACTTCGGCACCCCGCGCGACCCGCACTCCCAGGTGTGGTTCCGCACCAACGGCAAGCTCGCGGACGACCCCCTCCTGCACGTCGTCCTCGCCACCTACGTCTCCGACATGACGCTCCTCGACTCGGTGCTGCTCGCGCACGGGCGCGGCGGCTGGGCCGTCGGGGACGTCGTCGGTGCCTCCCTGGACCACGCCATGTGGTTCCACCGCCCGTTCCGCGCCGACGAGTGGCTGCTGTACGACCAGCAGTCCCCGTCCGCGTCCGGCGGCCGGGGACTGGGGCAGGCCCGGATCCACACCCAGGACGGGCGGCTCGCCATCTCGGTCATCCAGGAAGGCGTGGTGCGCGTCCCCCGGGAAATCTGAGGGCCAGTGGGCCGGGCTACTTCAGCCCCGCCTCCGTCAGCAGGTAGGCCGTCATCGGGTCGTAGTAGCGCGGGCTGACCACGTGGTCGTCCAGCGGCACCGCGACCTGGAGGGTGCCCTCGGACTCGGCGAGGAAGAGGGCCGGGTCGTTGCAGTCCGCGTAGCCGACGGCGTCGACGCCGTGCTGGGCGGCACAGCCGGCCCAGCCGTGGTCGGCGACGACCAGGTCGGGCAGCGGGCGGCCGGCGCGCTCCAGGCCGGTGAGGATCGCCTTCATCGGCTCGCCGGAGTGGGTGTGCCACAGCGAGGCACCGTGCTCCAGCACGGCCACGTCCGCGAACTGCTGGACGTATCCCTCCTCCGTCGTCAGCCCCTCCGGGATCACGACGATCTCGCAGCCGGCGGTGCGCAGCGCGTCCGCCGTGGCGCGGTGCACGTCGAGCAGCCCGCCCGGGTGGCCGGTGGCGAACAGCACCCGCTGCTCGCCGTCGGCGGCCTTGCGCAGCCGCCCCGCCATCCGCTCCAGCGCGGCCACGGTCAGCTCGGGGTCGATGGTGTCCTGGCCGTACCGGTATTCCGGGTCGTCGTTGACACCGACCCGCTCCGCCATCACCGCGAGCACGTCCTGCTCGTCGGTCCAGCGGTCGCCCAGCTCCAGACCGAGCCAGAAGTTGCGGTCGCCGTTCGCCAGCTTCCGGTAGTGGGAGAGGTTGTTCTCGCGGGGCGTGGCGACGTCGCCCGCGATACGGGTTCTGACGAGGTGCTCGGCGAGTTCGGCGCGGCTGGGTGTCCCGGGTATCGGCATGGCTCCCATTGTGAGGCAGCCGTCAGTCGGCGTCCCGGGCATGTCGCGTGCTGGGACGCGGGTCACCTCCGCAGCGCGAACCAGAGTTCCATCCGTACGTCCGGGTCGTCGAGGTCGGTGTCCAGCAGGGCCGCGCAGCGGGCGACGCGCTGCCGGACGGTGTTGCGGTGCACGGACAGGGCGACGGCGGTGCGGTCCCAGCTGCCGTGCAGGGAGAGCCAGGTGCGCAGCGTCTCGGTGAGCGCCGGGACGTCCGCGACCGGCGCGAGCAGCGCACGCGCGTGCGCCTCGGCGTCGCCGTCCGGCACCAGGTCGGCCAGTGCGGGCCGCGCACCGTGCCGGACCAGCGGCACCCGCGTGGCCCGCGCCCGGGCCAGCGCACGGGCCGCCTGCGCGTCGGCGGCCGGCCATTCGGCGGGGGCGACGGCGGCACTCACCCCCAGCACCCACTCCGGCTGCGCTTCGGGCCCGTCGCCGCCGGTCCCCCCGCCGTCGGGACGGCTCTGCGAGCCGGGCCCCTCCCCGCCCACCGCGCCCGGGCGGCCGGGTGGGGAGGCGGGCGCGTTCGCCCTCGTCGCCGGTGCGGCGGTGCGGGGAGCGGTGTGCCGCCCCGTCTCGGGGGCGGGGCGGACGGGTGCGGGGGTGGTGGGGGCTGTTTCGGGGTTCCCTTCGGGGGCGTGGTGGCGGGTCGCCGGTTTCCGGGTCGGGCGGCCGGGGGCGGGCGTGGGCGCGGTGGGGGCCGTTCCGGGGTCTCTCTCGGGGGCGGGGCGGTCGGCCGCCGGCTCCCGGGCCGGCTGCCCGGTGCCGGGCAGCGACGCGGTGGGGACCGTCCCCGGGCCGGCGGGCCCGGTGGCCGGTACCAGGACCCGCACCACGTCTCCCGCGGGATCGACGAGGGGTGAGCCCAGGGCCGCGCCCAGGGCCGAGGCGGCGACCGGGTCGGCGGTGCCGGAGACGGGGCGGGCGTGGACGACGTGCCAGTGGGTGACGCCGCCGCCACCGAGGAGCGGCGCGGCCTCCTCGGGGCGGGCGCCCAGCAGCAGCCGTACCAGTGCCGAGGAGCGGGCCGCGCCCGTGCCGCTCTGGTGCTCGCCGGTGAGCAGCGAGAGCAGGACGGCGGCGACCGACGCGATGGTGTGGTCCCCGGACTCCCGGTGCGGTGCGGCGACCCCGAGGACGAAACCCTGCCCGGTGCCGAGCGCGTACGCGGCGAGATGCGTGCCGGCCACCGTGTCCGTGGCGGTGGTGGAGGTGTGGCCGGTGACGAACCGGGACAGCCCTGCCAGCGCCCGCCGCACCTCGCCCCCGGGCTCCCGCCCCGCCGCCGCGATCTCCGTGCCCTCCGGCCCGTACAGCACCGCCCGCCCGTCGAGCCGCCCCGCCAGCCGGCGCAGGACCGACGGCACCGGGTCCGGACGGGAGGCCGCCGCGGCCAGACCCTGCTGGGCCTCGGAGACCCGCCGCAGCTCCGCCAGCCGTGCCCGCGCCATCAGCTGCCACACCGCGCGGGCCACGCCCGAGAACGTCGTCCGCGGCGGCACCTCCACCAGTGGCAGCCCGTGCGCGTCGCAGGCCGCGACCAGTGCCCGCGGCACCGTGTCGTGCACCGGCGCCACGCCGAAGCCGAGCGCCGCGCCGCCCGCCGCGACGATCCGCGACACGTAGCCGTCGAAGTAGCCCTCCGAGCCCTCCGAGCCCTCCGCCTCCGGGACGTGCACCCCCGCCGTGAGCAGCAGCTCGCCGCCCAGCAGGTACGGATAGGGGTCCGACATCTCCGAGGTGTGCGCCCAGTGGACCCGCACGTCCGCCGCCGTGGGCCCGGCGATCTGGCGCAGCCCCAGGTCGTCCCGCGACAGCAGTGCCGCCAGTGACACCGGGGGAGTGGGAGGCGTGGGCGGGCCGGCCGGCTCCTGCATGATGGACGTTTCCTCCATTCCGGCGATCCCGAATAGATGAAACGTACACTTCGCAGTCGCTTTCCAGCCACCTAGTGTCAACCCGGACCGGAATCCAGACCGGCGACCGCGGGTACGGGCGGATGTCCCCGCGACCAGCCACCGGACCACCCCCAGCACGACCCGCCACCGACAGTGCGCGAAGGAGGCCCCCATGGCCGTCGACTACATCGTGATCGTCGTCTATCTCGCCGGCATGCTCGCCATGGGCTGGTGGGGCATGCGCCGCGCCAAGTCCAAGAGCGAGTTCCTCGTCGCGGGGCGCCGGCTCGGCCCCGCGATGTACTCCGGGACCCTGGCGGCGATCGTCCTCGGCGGCGCCTCCACCATCGGCGGCGTCGGCCTCGGCTACCAGTACGGCTTCTCCGGCGCCTGGATGGTCGTCACCATCGGCCTCGGCCTGCTCGCCCTGTCCGTGTTCTTCTCCGCCCGCATCTCCCGGCTGAAGGTCTACACCGTCTCCGAGATGCTCGACCTGCGCTACGGCGGCAAGGCCGGCGTCATCTCCGGCGTCGTCATGTGGGCGTACACCCTGATGCTCGCGGTCACCTCGACCATCGCCTACGCCACGATCTTCGACGTCCTCTTCGACGTGAACCGCACCCTCGCGATCATCCTCGGCGGCTCCATCGTCGTCGCCTACTCCACGCTCGGCGGCATGTGGTCCATCACGCTCACCGACATGGTGCAGTTCGTCGTGAAGACCATCGGCGTACTGCTCCTGCTGCTGCCCATCGCGGTGGTCAAGGCCGGCGGCTTCAGCGAGATGAAGGACCAGCTGCCGACCGAGTACTTCGACCCGCTGGGCATCGGCGGCGAGACGATCTTCACCTACGTCCTGATCTACACCTTCGGCATGCTCATCGGCCAGGACATCTGGCAGCGCGTCTTCACCGCCGGCAGCGACCGCACCGCGAAGTGGGGCGGCACCATCGCCGGCACCTACTGCCTCGTCTACGCCGTCGCCGGCGCCGTCATCGGCACCGCGGCCAAGGTGCTCTACCCGAACCTCGCCAGCCCCGACGACGCCTTCGCCACCATCGTCAAGGACGAACTCCCCATGGGCGTGCGCGGACTGGTACTGGCCGCCGCCCTGGCCGCGGTGATGTCCACCTCCTCCGGCGCCCTCATCGCCTGCGCCACCGTCGCCAACAACGACATCTGGTCCCGGCTGCGCGGCGCCCTGCGCAAGACGGACGGCGAACACGACGAGGTCAAGGGCAACCGCGCCTTCATCCTCGCGATGGGCGCCCTGGTCGTCGTCATCTCGATCGCCCTCAACAACGTCGTCGAGGCCCTCACCGTCGCCTACAACCTGCTCGTCGGCGGCCTCCTCGTCCCCATCCTCGGCGGACTGCTGTGGAAGCGCGGCACCGCGCAGGGCGCCCTCGCCGCCGTGGCGGTCGGCGGCCTCACCGTCGTCGGCCTGATGGCCGGCTACGGCGTCCTCGCCAACGAGCCGATCTACTACGGCCTGCTGGCCTCCCTCGTCGTGTACGTCGCCGTCTCCCTGGCCACCCGCCCCACCGACGAGGCGATCCTGGCCGCGTGGCGCGAACGTCTCGCCGGACGGTCCCCCGAATCCCCGTCTGAACCGCCGGTCCCGGCACACCAGTAGAGTCGGACGGCAGTAGTACATACGCGACGAAGCGTAAGAAGGAAGGCAGTACATGAGCAGCAACGAGACGCCCCGCGGCCCCGTCGACTCCTCCCGGATCCCGCGCTACGCCGGACCCGCGACCTTCGCCCGGCTGCCCCGCCTGGACGAGGTCGGCAGCGCCGACGTCGCCGTGGTCGGCGTGCCGTTCGACTCGGGCGTCTCGTACCGGCCCGGCGCGCGGTTCGGCGGCAACGCCATCCGCGAGGCCTCCCGCCTGCTGCGCCCGTACAACCCGGCGCAGGACGCCTCCCCCTTCGCCCTCGCCCAGGTCGCCGACGGCGGCGACATAGCGGTCAACCCCTTCAACATCAACGAGGCCGTCGAGACCGTGGAGGCCGCCGCAGACGACCTCCTCGGCACCGGCGCCCGCCTGATGACGCTGGGCGGCGACCACACCATCGCCCTGCCGCTGCTGCGCTCGGTGGCGAAGAAGCACGGCCCGGTCGCCCTGCTCCACTTCGACGCCCACCTGGACACCTGGGACACCTACTTCGGCGCCGAGTACACGCACGGCACCCCGTTCCGGCGCGCGGTGGAGGAGGGCGTCCTCGACACGTCCGCGCTCTCCCACGTGGGCACCCGCGGCCCGCTGTACGGCAAGCAGGACCTCACCGACGACGAGAAGATGGGCTTCGGCATCGTCACCTCCGCCGACGTCTACCGGCGCGGCGCCGACGAGGTCGCCGACCAGCTCCGCCAGCGCATCGGCGACCGTCCCCTCTACATCTCCATCGACATCGACTGCCTGGACCCCGCCCACGCGCCCGGCACCGGCACCCCCGAGGCCGGCGGCATGACCTCCCGCGAACTGCTGGAGATCCTGCGCGGGCTGGCATCCTGCAACCTGGTCTCGGCCGACGTCGTCGAGGTGGCCCCCGCCTACGACCACGCCGAGATCACCTCCGTCGCGGCCTCCCACACCGCGTACGAACTCACCACGATCATGTCCCGCCAGATTGCGCAGGCCCGCGCGACGGACCAGGAGGCCGAGAGCAAGTGACCCACGACCACGACCTGGTACTCCGTCCGACAGCCGCCCAGACGGAGGCCGCGCTGAACCCTCCCCCCGGCCGCAACGGCGGAGACCTCGTCGTGGAGACCCTGGCCGGGCTCGGCGCGACCACCGTCTTCGGCCTGCCCGGCCAGCACGCCCTCGGCATGTTCGACGCGCTGCGCCGCTCCGACCTGCGCTACATCGGCCTGCGGGTGGAGAACAACGCCGGTTTCGCGGCCGACGCGTACGGCCGGATCACCGGCGAGGCGGCCCCGCTGCTCCTGTCCACCGGCCCGGGAGCCCTCACCTCCCTCGCCGCGCTCCAGGAGGCACGCGCGGCCTCCGCCCCCGTCCTCGCGATCAGCAGCCAGATCCCCACGGCGGGGCTCGGCGGCGGCCGCCACGGCTACCTCCACGAACTCCCGGACCAGGCGGCCTCGTTCCGGGGCGTGGTGAAGTCCGTCCACACGGTCCGCACCCAGTCCCAGATCCCGTCCGCGATCGCGGAGGCGTGGACGTCCGCGCTGACCGTCCCGCACGGACCGGTGTGGGTGGAGATCCCGCAGGACGTCCTCCTGTCCGAGACCCCGATCCCGGTGGTGACCGGCGGCGACACCTTCCCCGAGGAACTGCCCCCGCGCCCCGAACTGACGGCGGTGGCGGCCGACCTGCTGTCCCGCGCGGAACGCCCCGCGATCATCGCGGGCGGCGGCGTCGTGCGCGCGGACGCCTCGGGCAAGCTGAGGCAGCTCGCGGAGCGGCTCGCGGCCCCCGTCGTCACGACCTTCGGCGGCAAGGGCGCGTTCCCGTGGACGCACCCCCTGTCCCTGCAGTCCTGGCTGGAGGACCGCCACACGACGGACTTCCTGGAGGACGCCGACGTCCTCCTGGTGGTCGGCTCGGGCCTCGGCGAACTCTCTTCGAACTACCACACGTTCAAGCCGCGCGGCCGGGTCGTCCAGATCGAGGCCGACCTCGGCAAACTCGAGTCCAACCACCCGGCCCTCGGCATCCACGCCGACGCCCGCCTCGCCCTCCAGGCCCTGCTGGAGACGGTGGAGGAGCGCACGGACCCCGCCGCCCCCGCACGCGTACGGGAGGTACTGGACAAGGTCCGCGACCGCATCGCGTCCCAGGAACTCACCCTGGAACAGGACGTCCTGGCCGCCGTCCGGGGAGCCCTCCCGCCCGGCGCCCCGTCCTTCTGGGACATGACCATCCTGGCCTACTGGGCGTGGTCGGCCTTCGACGCCAAGGCCCCCAACACCATGCACTCGGGCCAGGGCGCGGGCGGCCTCGGCTACGGCTTCCCGGCGGCCCTCGGCGCCGCCGCCGCCGACCCCACCCGCCCGGTGCTGGCGGTCTCCGGCGACGGCGGCGCCCTGTACTCCATCGCGGAGCTGGCCACCGCCCGCCAGTACGACCTGAACGTCACCTGGCTGATCGTCGACGACGGCGGCTACGGCATCCTGCGCGAGTACATGACCGACGCCTTCGGCCAGCCGACGGCGACGGAACTGACCCGCCCGGACTACGTGGCCCTCGCGGAGTCCTTCGGCGTACCGGGCACGCGCACGTCACCGGAGACGCTGGAGGCCGACCTGGCGAAGGCCCTGGCCGCACCGGGACCGTCCGTGGTCGTCCTCCCGGCCGTCCTGCGGATGTTCGCGCCGACGCACCTCGACTGAGGCTGAGGAACGCCTACCAGATCGCCTCGACCCACTCCGGGTGGTCGACGAACGGGTTGCGGTTGTGCTGGTAGGTGTCGTAGATGACCTGGTTGCGGCGCTCCTCGAAGGCGTCGGGCGGATCCTCGTCGTTCCACGCCTTCAGCACCGGGAGCTTGCCGATGTACGGGTTGCTGCCGTTGCCGACGCTGCCGTTGACCTCCAGGTCGGCGAAGCCCTCGCCGCCCTCGTAGCGGACCGCCATGTAGAAGATCATGCGGGCCACGTCGCCCTTGACCGCGTCGCGGGGCTCGAAGGAGTCGGAGTCGGTGAGGCTGCCGCCGCTGTCGGTGAAGGCGCTGCCGCCGTCGTCGAAGTCCTTGTTGCCCCGGACGCCGTTGACCCGGACGTCCTCGGGGCGCAGGTGGTGGATGTCCGTGCCCGGCCCGGTCGCGGTGCCGAAGTCGCCGTGGGACTTGGCCCACACGTGCTCGCGGTTCCAGTCGCCGGTGTCGCCGCCGTTCAGGGACTTGCTGCGGGAGATGCCCGAGTAGAGGAGGATCACGTTGCCGCTGTCGGCCGGGTCCTGGTCGGTGTTCTTCAGCGCGTCCCAGACCGCCGAGTACGAGAGCTTGGTCTGGTCGCTGATGATCGTGTGGAGGGACGACTTGAGGCTTGTACCGGTCTTGCCGATCGCGTCCTCGTAGTACGTCGAGTCGTAGTCGGTTGCCGTTGCCGTTGCCGTTGCCGTGGCGGTGGCCGGGGTGGCGGCCAGGGAGGGGGCGGCGAGGCCGGCGAGTGCGGCGGCTGTGGCGAGGACCGCGGTTTTCCGGCGCCGTATGCGTATCGCGAGCATGGGGGGTGTCCGATCTACGCGAGTAGTGGAACGGTGAAACCGAGAGTGACATGGACATGTTGTAGGTCGGGTGTATGGAGCGTGGCGATTGCGTGACGACGGGCCCCCGACCGTGGCGGTCGGGGGCCCGTCGTGGCGAATGTGGCTGGGTCAGTCCTTGAGGATGAACGGTGCGGGGGTCGGCGCGAGCGGGGGCCGTGCTTCCGCTTGGGGCGAGCTGTGAATCCCGGGCCGTGCTCAGTCCGCCGGGGCCCAAGGAGCGAGCAGATCGCGCAGCAACTCGGCGAAGGCCCCGTCCAAGGTGTCCTCCCACTCCTGGTCACCGACGGCCTCGGGACAGAGGGCGGCGGGACGGGCGATCCACAGGACCTTCCAAGGCATGGAGAACAGGGCGGCATCGCTCCACACGCCGCCGTGCGGGGCCAAGGGGTGCAGCAGATCGCTGACGTGTCCGGTGACCACCTGCACCAGGGGGCCGTCGGTCGCGGCATGCGCCCGGGGCAGCGCCGTGTGCGAGGTTCGGGCAATGGCCGCCGTCGTCGGATGGCGCCGGACGATGCGTACGACCTGTGTCAGGTGCCGCACGATTCCGTCAACGGTGCCGTCGCTCGGGTGAGTACGGTCCGCCTCGTCGAAGGCTCGGGCGAGTTCCGACTGAAGCGCGCGCAGGTGAAGCCTGGAGGCGGTCTTCCAGTTCTCGTAGAGGTAGTTGCGCGAGGACCCAGAGGCGCGGGCGATGGCGGTCATGGACACGTTCAGGCCGTCAGTGCGCATGAGGGTGCGCACCGCGCTGATCACGTTCACGGTGCCGAGGGGGTTGCGGTACGGCCAAGAGGCGGGGCTCATGGCCCCATGGTCGGGAAAGGCGTGAGCAGTTGAGGGGTGAATGTCATCTGGGCACTCGGATGAGCGACTGGAGGACAGTCGGGGGTGGAGTGTTCACACTTTGGAGGGAGGGGGGTCTTGCTTGAGGGACGTGATGAACGACGTCCAGCCGGAAGTCGAGAGGAACAGCGCCGGCCCGGTGGGAATCTTCGAATCCCGCACCGGTATCCCATCAGCCCACAAGCTCGGCCGCGTTCGGATTGAAGGGCTCAGGCATCGTCTTCGTAATCCTTCGCTGTCGACTTGAGCAAGGCAACCGTTTCGCGGAGCGACAGAGCGTCGCTCAACGCGTGATAGCAGGCGCCCTGCAATGCGGCTCAGCCCCGGAGGGCAGCAGCGCCTCGTCCAGCAACGCCCAGAAGACGGGCGTGACCGGGACGTCAAGGAGCCTCGCCCGTTCGAGGCGTGTGACAAGGCGCCTGTCACATTCCTCGGCGGTCAAGTGAGACCTCCGCGACTGTCGCACCGGTCCGGGGGCATGGTCACCGATCTCCACGGAGCCGACGACATGCGTCGTCGTATCGCCCGCCTCGCCGGGCTGCCCCTGCTTTCACTGCTCGCCCTCCTGTCTACCCGGCTCAGGGCGCCGCCGCCGACGTCCTCCCGCGACGGAACCCGCCGAATCCCCGTACATCCCGGCCGTGACCGTCCGCCGCGCCGGCATGCCGGCCCTGCGCGGAGAGGACAACGTGCTGGTACGCCCCTACCTGCTCGCCCACGAACGGCAGGAGGAGGCACGGCGCGCGCCCGGCCCGGCTGCTGCCCTGGACCGGCTCCGAGGGCAAACCCTGCTACCTGCTGCCCGACGGCGACGGTCCGCTGTCCCGGATCGCCGACGTCGTCGAGACCACCCACCTCGACATGGCGGAGGATCTGTTGGACCACGCCGCCGCCCTGCTCGCGGACGGTCGGGCGACGCCCGAACAGCTCCGCTTCATGCTGCACCGCATGCGCGAGGCACTCACCGAGGTCCACCGCGTCGCGGAGAGCCGGGGCATGCGGTTGCACTGAAGGCGAGCCGTCACTCGACCAGTTCGGGAAAGGCCTCCTTGAAGTCGGCGAGCTGAGCGCGATAACCGGCGTTGAATTCGGCCAGTCCGTGCAGGCCGAGGTTCTTCTCGAAGGCGACGCTCTGCCTGGGCACCAGGGCGGGTATCGCGCGGAACACTTCGCCCGCCGCCTTCGCGTGCCGGCCCTTCTGGACGGTGACCACCAGGTCCTTGAAGAGGTCCAGCTCCAGGGCCCGGATGCGTTCGCTCGGACTGTCCTGGCCTTTGAGTTCCTCATCGGCGACCGGTTTGACCCCGGAGGGCTTGGTGAGGAACCTCAGTACCCGCATCGCCGCGTACAGCCGACCGGCCAGTCTGTGGCCGCTCTCGTTCTGGTCTGGCATGGCTCATTACTTGCCACCGGTACCGCGCCGAACCCTGTCCTTCGGAAAGCGGTCAACTCTTGGCCATTCCTCCGGCCCAGGGTTTCGGCCATGCGCCCGAGAACGCTCCGCACCTCCCTGGCCACCCTCACCACGAGCCTCGCGGCGGCCGGCTGTCTCATCGCCGCCGGCCCGGCCGTCGCAGAGGAACGTCCGCAGAGGAACGCCTGCTCGCCCGCCGTCTCCCTCACCGGCTACTCCGACGCCCTCGACAAGACCACCCACGACGGAACCTACGTCGGCAACCTCTCCGCACTCGCCCGCGGTGGGCGGGGCACGGTCGCCGCCCTCTCCGACCGGTCCGCCCTCTTCTGGCTGGACGCCCGCTCCCTCCAGCCACGGGACGTGATCCCGCTCGCCGACGAGAACGGCGCCGCCCTCGACACCGAGGGACTGGTCGCCGACAGGGATGGCACCTACCTCGTCTCCTCCGAGACCGAGCCGTCCGTTCGCCGCTACTCCCGTACCGGCGAGATCCTCGGCCGCCTCCCCGTGCCGGACGCCCTCCGCACCGCCCCCGCCGGCCGCGCCCAGGCGAACGGCAGCTTCGAGGGGCTGACCCTCCTGCCCGGCGGCCGGACCTTGATCGCGTCCATGGAGTACCCGCTCGCCGGTGACCCCGCCGACCTCGTGCGCTTCCAGAGCCGGCGGCGGACCGGGCACGGCGACTTCGGGCTCGGCACCCAGTACACGTACCGGACGGACGGCGGCCTCGGAGTCTCCGAGGTCACCGCGGCCCCCTCCGGCCGCCTGCTCGTCCTGGAACGCGGCTTCACCTCCGGTGTCGGCAACACGGTCCGCCTGTACCTGACCGACCGGCCCCGCGGCGGCACCGCACTCGGCAAGACCCTCCTCGCCGGTCTGGCCGACTGCCCCTCCCTCGGTGCCACCGCCAAGCAGCCCCAGCCCAACCCGCTCCTCGACAGCTTCGAGGGCATGGCCGTCAGCGGGCGGAGCAAGGGCCGCCTGGACGTCCTCCTCGTCAGCGACGACAACCAGAACGCCGTACAGACGACCCGCTTCCTCCGGCTCCGGGTCCGCGCCTGAATCGTCGCGGCGGGATGAAATCCCCGCTCGCGGGCGTTGGTGCCTTCCGGTAGATCAGGTGAGCAGGACGACCGACCGGAGGACACGCGTGGACGCGCAACGGGGATGGACACGACGACTGGCGGGATACGCCTGGCGCTACCCCAAGGACGTCGTCCTCGCCCTCGGTGCCTCGCTGGGCGGCATGGCCGTCATGGCCCTCGTCCCGCTGATCACCAAAGTGATCATCGACGACGTGATCGGTGACAAGACCAGGGACATGGCCGTCTGGGCCGGTCTCCTCGTCGCCGCCGCGGCCGTCGTCTACGTCCTGACGTACATCCGGCGCTACTACGGCGGCCGGCTCGCCCTCGACGTCCAGCACGACCTGCGCACCGACATGTACGGGTCGATCACCCGGCTCGACGGCAGGAGGCAGGACGAGCTGTCCACGGGGCAGGTGGTCGGCAGGGCGACCAGCGACCTCCAGCTGATCCAGGGCCTGCTCTTCATGCTCCCGATGACCATCGGGAACGTCCTGCTCTTCCTGATCTCCCTGGTCATCATGGCGTGGCTGTCCCTGCCGCTGACGCTGGTCGCCATCGCCGTCGTCCCCGCGCTGTGGTTCATCGCCCGCCGCAGCCGCAGCCGACTGCACCCCGCCACCTGGTACGCGCAGGCGCAGGCCGCCGCCGTGGCGGGCGTGGTCGACGGCTCGGTGAGCGGCGTCCGCGTGGTCAAGGGCTTCGGGCAGGAGGACCAGGAGACCGGGAAGCTCCGGGAGGTAGGGCGCAAGCTCTTCGCGGGGCGGCTGCGGACGATCAGGCTGAACGCCGCGTACACCCCGGCCCTGCAGGCGGTCCCCGCGCTCGGCCAGGTCGCCATGCTGGCCCTCGGCGGCTGGCTCGCGGTGGGCGGGCACATCACGCTCGGCACCTTCGTGGCCTTCTCCACCTACCTCGCCCAGCTCGTCGGCCCGGTCCGGATGCTCGCCGTGGTCCTCACCGTCGGCCAGCAGGCCCGCGCCGGTACCGAACGCGTCCTGGAGCTGATCGACACCGAGCCCTCCATCGAGGACGGCACCAAGACGCTGCCGGCCGACGCGCCCGCGACCGTCGAGTTCGACGACGTGTCCTTCGGCTACGACGCCGAACGGCCCGTCCTCGACGGCCTCTCCTTCGAGATCCGGGCCGGCGAGACCCTCGCCGTCGTCGGCTCCTCCGGCTCCGGCAAGTCCACGGTGTCGCTGCTCCTGCCGCGCTTCTACGACGTGACGCGCGGCGCCGTCCTCGTCGGCGGCCACGACGTGCGCGAGCTGACGACCGACTCGCTGCGGGCCGCCGTCGGACTGGTG
This sequence comes from Streptomyces sp. NPDC058985, assembly GCF_042740985.1. Classification (NCBI taxonomy): domain Bacteria; kingdom Bacillati; phylum Actinomycetota; class Actinomycetes; order Kitasatosporales; family Streptomycetaceae; genus Streptomyces; species Streptomyces sp. NPDC058985. The sequence goes on from NZ_JBHYJX010000041.1 coordinate 38,083, forward strand.
CCCGAGGACTCCTTCCTCTTCTCGGACACCGTCCGCGCCAACATCGCGTACGGCCGCCCCGACGCCACCGACGAGGAGGTCGAGGCCGCCGCGCGGGCCGCGCAGGCGCACGGGTTCGTCAGCGAGCTGCCCGACGGCTACGACACGACCGTCGGCGAGCACGGCCTGACCCTCTCCGGCGGCCAGCGCCAGCGCGTCGCCCTCGCCCGCGCCATCCTCACCGACCCCCGGCTGCTGGTCCTCGACGACGCCACCTCCGCCGTCGACGCCCGCGTGGAGCACGAGATCCACGAGGCGCTGAAGCAGGTCATGCGGGGCCGCACCACGCTGCTCATCGCGCACCGCCGCTCCACCCTGGGCCTCGCCGACCGCATCGCCGTCCTCGACCACGGCCGCCTCGCCGACCTCGGCACCCACGAGGAACTCCAGGAGCGCTCCGCCCTCTACCGCCGCCTGCTCACCGACCCCGACGAGCTGGGCGGCGTCTCACCGGGGCACACCCCCGCCGCCGTGCCGCGGGAGGACACCTCCGTCCGCGAGGAACTGGACGCCGAGTTCGACGCCGAGCGCGGCGTCACCCCACGGCTGTGGACCGGCGACCGCACCCCGAAGGACACCGCCCTGGCCGGCACCCCGGCCACCCCCGAACTGCTCGCCCAGGTCGACGCGCTGCCCCCGGCGGACGGCACCCCCGACGTCGACGAGACTCGGGCGGTCCAGCCGGAGGAGTCGTACGGTCTGCGCCGCCTGCTGCGCGGCTTCCGCACCCCCCTGCTGATCAGCCTCGCCCTCGTGGCCGTGGACGCCGGGATGGGCCTGCTGCTGCCGGTGCTGATCCGGCACGGCATCGACGAGGGCGTCACCCAGCTCGCGCTCGGCGCGGTCTGGGCGGTCTCGCTGCTCGGCCTGCTCGCGGTGCTCGCCCAGTGGACGGCGCAGACCGGCGAGATCCGCATGACCGGCCGGACGGGGGAGCGGATCCTGTACTCGCTCCGCCTGAAGATCTTCGCCCAGCTCCAGCGGCTCGGCCTCGACTACTACGAGCGCGAGCTGACCGGCCGGATCATGACCCGGATGACCACCGACGTGGACGCGCTGTCGACGTTCCTCCAGACCGGGCTGGTCACCGCCTTCGTCTCCATCGTCACCTTCTTCGGCATCCTGGTCGCCCTGCTGGTCATCGACGTACAGCTCGCCTTCGTCGTCTTCGCGACGCTGCCGCCGCTGATCATCGCCACGTACTTCTTCCGCAAGGCCAGCGTGAAGGCGTACGAACTGGCCCGGGAGCGGGTCTCCACGGTCAACGCCGACCTCCAGGAGTCGGTCGCGGGGCTGCGGATCGTGCAGGCCTTCCGGCGCGAGGGCGACGGCGGGCGGCGGTTCGCCGAACGCAGCGACAGCTACCGCCAGGCCCGCATCCGGGGACAGTGGCTGATCTCCATCTACTTCCCCTTCGTCCAGTTGCTCTCCTCGGGCGCCGCCGCGGCCGTGCTCATCGTGGGCGGCGGGCGGATCGACGACGCGACGCTGACCACCGGCGCGCTGGTGGCGTACCTGCTCTACATCGACCTGTTCTTCGCGCCCGTTCAGCAGCTCTCCCAGGTCTTCGACGGCTACCAGCAGGCGTCCGTCTCGCTGGGCCGCATCCAGGAGCTGCTGCGCGAGCCGACCTCCACCCGGGCCGCCCAGAAGCCCGCCGAGGTCACGTCCCTGCGCGGTGAGATCGCCTTCGAGGACGTGCACTTCCGGTACGGGGGCGCCGACGAGGCGGAGGCGGCCCTCACCGGCATCGACCTGCGCATCCCCGCCGGGCAGACCGTCGCCTTCGTCGGCGAGACCGGCGCGGGCAAGTCGACCCTGGTGAAGCTGGTGGCCCGGTTCTACGACCCGACCGGCGGCCGGGTCACCGTCGACGGGCAGGACCTGCGCGCCCTCGACCTCACCTCCTACCGGCACCGGCTGGGCGTCGTCCCACAGGAGGCGTACCTCTTCCCGGGCACCGTGCGGGACGCCATCGCCTACGGGCGCCCGGACGCCACCGACGCCGACGTGGAGGCGGCGGCGCGGGCGGTCGGCGCTCACGAGATGATCGCCACCCTCACCGGCGGGTACCTGCACGAGGTCGCCGAACGGGGCCGCAACCTCTCCGCCGGGCAGCGGCAGCTGATCGCGCTGGCCCGCGCCGAGCTGGTCGACCCGGACGTGCTGCTCCTCGACGAGGCGACGGCCGCGCTGGACCTGGCCACCGAGGCGCAGGTCAACCAGGCCACCGACCGGATAGCGGGCCGGCGGACGACGCTGGTCGTCGCCCACCGGCTGACCACGGCCGCCCGCGCGGACCGCGTCGTCGTGATGGACGGCGGGCGGGTCGCCGAGGACGGCACGCACGACGAGCTGCTGGCCCTCGACGGGCGGTACGCGCGGCTGTGGCGGACCTTCGTCGGCGCGGCGGAGCCCGAGGAACCGGTCGGCGCGGCACACTGACGCTCGCGCAACCATTCGACACCCGGCACGCGTCCGTACATCCGTACGCCAGTGACCGCCGTACGGAGGGGACGACAGTGGGCCGAGCCGGTGCTGGGACACGACGCGGGCCGGCGCTCGTCATGGCCCTGCTGGTGGCCGCCGGGCTGCTCACCGTGGTGACGCCGCATCAGGCCCACGCCGCCACGGCGTGCCCGGGCCGCAAGGTGCGCACGCTCCCGTTCGCGACGGGGTCGGTCCTCGTCCACCGGCGCGGCGGCTACGTCTGTGCCGTCACCGTCCCCAAGAGGCCCGGCACCAAGCGGCAGATGTCCGTGAGCGTGCGGGCGCGCGGGGGGCGTGCGGTGGTGGACTCGGGGCGGTTCGCCTACCGGGCGGGGCCCGTGACGGTGCACGCCGGGAAGCGCTGCGTATGGGTGACCGGCAAGGTCTCCGGCCGCTCGGTCAGCTCCGGCTGGATCCTGTGCTGAGGCGGCCCGTCCACCGGGAACCGGACGGGCCTTTTCCCCATCTCCCCTGGTGCGCGCGCGACTTGCTCCGATAGCTTCCGGCGGACATCCGTTTCACAGGGAGGGTGCATGCGCAAGGCGCTCAGATGGCTGCTGGCGCTCGTGGTGCTCATAGGCACCGTCAGCACGGCGGGGGCGGCCACCGCCGCCGAGCCGAAGGCCGTCGACATCAAGGACCGGCTGCTGTCCATACCGGGCATGAGTCTGATCGAGGAGAAGCCGTACACCGGCTACCGCTTCTTCGTCCTCAACTACACGCAGCCGGTCGACCACCGGCGTCCGTCCAAGGGCACGTTCCAGCAGCGGATCACCGTCCTGCACAAGGACGTGAACCGCCCGACGGTCTTCTACACCGGCGGCTACAACGTCTCCACGAACCCCAGCCGGCGCGAGCCGACCCAGATCGTGGACGGCAACCAGGTCTCCATGGAGTACCGCTACTTCACCCCGTCCCGGCCGGCCCCGGCCGACTGGTCCAAGCTGGACATCTGGCAGGCCGCCAGCGACCAGCACCGCATCTTCGAGGCTCTCAAGCCGCTCTACAGGAAGAACTGGATCTCCACCGGCGGCTCCAAGGGCGGCATGACCGCCACCTACTACGAGCGCTTCTACCCGCGCGACATGGACGGCGTCGTCGCCTACGTCGCTCCCAACGACGTGGTCAACCGCGAGGACTCGGCCTACGACCGCTTCTTCGCCCGCGTCGGCACCGAGGAGTGCCGCGACAAGCTGAACGGGGTGCAGCGCGAGGCGCTGGTGCGCCGTGCGCCGCTCGAGAAGAAGTACGAGGCGTACGCGGCCGAGAACGGCTACACCTTCGACACCATCGGCAGCCTGGACCGCGCCTACGAGGCCGTCGTCCTCGACTACGTCTGGGGCTTCTGGCAGTACAGCACCCTCGCCGACTGCGCCGACATCCCGGCCGACGCCAAGAACGCCACCGACGAGGCGATCTGGGACTCCGTCGACTCGATCTCCGGCTTCTCCGCCTACACGGACCAGGGCCTGGAGACCTACACGCCGTACTACTACCAGGCGGGCACCCAGCTGGGCGCCCCGACGATCCACTTCCCGCACATCGAGAAGAAGTACATCCGCTACGGCTACCAGCCGCCGCGCAACTTCGTGCCCCGGTCGATCCCGATGCGGTTCCAGCCGCTGGCCATGTGGGACGTCGACCGCTGGGTCCGGCACAACGCCCGGCAGATGCTGTTCGTCTACGGCGAGAACGACCCGTGGGGCGCCGAGCCCTTCCGCCTCGGCCACGGCGCGCGCGACTCCTACGTGCTCACCGCGCCCGGCATGAACCACGGGGCCAACGTCGCCGGTCTGGTCCCGGACCAGAAGGCGAAGGCCACCGCCCGCATCCTCGACTGGGCGGGCGTCGCCTCCGACAAGGTGCAGGAGAACCCGTCGGCGGCCAAGCCGCTGGCGACGTTCGACGCCAAGCTGGACCAGCGGGACGTCGAGCGCGAGCCGGTGCTGCGCCCGTAGCAAGGTCAGCAGTCTCGGCAAGGTGACTGTGCCCGGCCGCTCACAGGGGCCGGGCACAGCCCACCGGCCGGGCACCGCCGAGGCGGACGTACAGGCCGGTCGAGGCGGGGCAGTCGGCCCGGTCGGCGACCGCCTCGACCACCTTGAACTGGGGCTCGCGTTCCCCCGTGCCGTCGCACGCGGTCTCGCGGACCTTGCCGTCGCCGGTGTCGTGGACGCAGTCGCCGACGATGGTGCGCGGTCCGCCACCGCCGCCCGGGTCGCCGGGGTGCGGTGGCTGGAGGTTGCGCATGCAGGCGTAGCCCTGGGGCACGGTCCCGTCGCCGTCCTCGTCGGCGGAGGGGCGCTGCTCGCTGATGTGCAGGACGAAGTCGGTGGTGGCGGGGCACGGGGGCCCGTCGCTCGCGCGGCCGTCCTCCCGGGCCACGACCCGGGCCGCCGCCCGTTCGCTGTCGCACGGCACCTCGGTGGAGCTGACCGTGCCGAACGAGCCGCACTCGTCGACCGCCAGGAACACCGCCCCGTACCCGGACGCCGGGCTCGCGGCCGATGCCGACCCCGACGCCGGGGCCCCGCCGGACCGCCCGTCACCGGAGGCCGGGCCGCCGGTGTCCCCACCAGCCGGGCCCGCCGGGCTCTGGCAGCCCGTCAGGAGCAGGGCGCACAGCACCGGCAGCGCCCACCGCACTGCCGCGGCCCGTCTCTCACGCATCGCCGTCCCCCTGGATCCCCGGTCCAGCGTGACCCGCCGCAGCGGGCGCACGCCAGACGCGCGGGGTGCTTCGGGCACGGTCGCCGGGGGCGCCCCCGGCGCGTGACGTAGGCCGCGCTACGCCCTACGACCGGTAGGACAGCCCGTGCCCGAGGGGGTAGAGCACCGTGTCCGGATCGTCCGCCCGGACCACCGGCACCGGCAGCTGCCCGCGCGGCCGGACCCGCCCGGCGATCACCCGGGCCGCCGCGCGCACCTCCACGTCGGTCCAGGAGTAGGCGGCCAGGTGGGCGCGGACGCCGGGGAGGTGGGCCACGTCGTACGGGTTGCGGATCGCGACCGCGACGACGGGTTTCCCGGTCTCCAGCAGCCGCGTGACCAGGGTGCGCTGGCTGCTCGCCGCCGTGACGTTGTACGTCGCGACCACCACCGCGTCCGCGTCCCCGGCGGCCGCGACCGCGCCGTCGATCACGGCGGCGGAGGGGGCGGTGCCGGTGGACAGGGCGGTGGCCGTGAAGCCCAGCTCCGTCAGTTCGCCCGCGAGCACCCCGGTGGGCGGCCCGGTCGTGCCCGACGGCGAGGCGGGGTCGGCGCCCACGACGAGCACCCTGCGATGCTCGCGCCGCGACAGCGGCAGCAGCCGGTCCTCGTTGACCAGCAGGGTGGTGGTCCGCTCGGCGATCCGGTCGGCCGCCGCCAGGTGGGCCCGGGTGCCCACCGTCCGGTCGACGTCCCGCCGGCTGGTGTAGGCGTCCCGGAACAGCCCCAGCTTCGCCTTCAGCCGCAGCACCCGCAGGATCGATTCGTCGAGCCGCGCCTCGGTCAGTTCGCCTTCCCGTACGGCCGTCAGGACCGCGTTCCAGGCGAGGTCCAGGTCGGGCGGGTTGAGCAGCTGGTCGACGCCGGCCTTCAGCGCGAGCACCGGCACGCGCTCGTCGCCGTACTTGGTCCGCACGCCCTCCATGCCGAGCGAGTCGGTGACCACGACCCCGTCGTAGCCCAGTTCCTCGCGCAGGATGCCGGTGAGGATGGGGCGGGAGAGGGTGGCCGGGTCGCCGGAGTCGTCGAGCGCCGGGACCACCAGGTGGGCGGTCATGATCGCGTCGATGCCGGCGTCGATCGCCGCGCGGAAGGGCGGCGCGTCCAGCGTCTCCCACTCCTCGCGGGTGTGTGTGATCTCCGGCAGGCCGGTGTGGCTGTCGGTGGCGGTGTCGCCGTGCCCGGGGAAGTGCTTGGCGCACGCGGCGACCCCGGATCGCTGGTACCCCGTCACCTCGGCGGCCACCATCTCCGCCACCGCCTCCGGATCGGCGCCGAAGGACCGCACGCCGATCACGGGGTTGGCCGGGTTGACGTTCACGTCGGCGACGGGGGAGTAGTCCTGCCGGACGCCCATCGCGTGCAGTTCGGCGCCCGCGATGCGGCCGAGGGCGCGGGCGTCGGACCGCGATCCGCCGGCGCCGACGGCCATCGCGCCCGGGAAGAGGGTCGCCGGTTCGCCCACGCGGGCCACTATGCCGTGTTCCTGGTCGGTGGAGATCAGCACCGGCAGGCCGCGCGGCAGCTCCAGGGACGCCTTCTGGATGCCGTTGGAGAGGTCGGCGATCTGGTGCGGGTCGCGGGTGTTGTGCGCCCAGGCGAAGTAGATGACGCCGCCGACCCGGTACTTGGCGACCAGCTCGGCCGCGGTGCGGACGCCGATCTCCTTGAGGTTGGCGTCGATGTCGGCCTGGTCGGGGGCGGTGGCGGAGTGGCCGTAGACCCGCATGACGAAGAGCTGGCCGACCTTCTCCTCCAGCGTCATGCGGGAGATCAGGCCGCGGAGCTTGGCGTCGTCGGGCCGGTGCGGGTCGGCATGGGCCGTGCCGCCGCCGGCCGCCAGGGCCGCGGTGACGACCGCGGTGGCGGCGAGGACGGTACGTCTGGAGGGGTGTGCGGTGCTTCCCGTGCCGGCCGTGCTGCTGTGGTGCACGTGCGCTCCTTCCGGAGTGATCCGCTGGGGATCGCTGGAGAGCTGCTGAAGGAAACTGCCAAGGAGCCACCAATATCCAGGAAGTTTCTGCCAGTCAAGGGACCGCACAGGAGTAGCCCGAAGGCGCACGGGGGCGGGGGAGCCGGTGTGGGAGGGGCCGCCGTCGGCGTCAGGGTAGCCGTCGCCGCGCCACGGAGACTCGTCCGGCAGCGTGCGGGTGGCGGCGTGTGGCACTGAGTGGTGCCACATGGCGTCATGTGGCACCGGATGATGCCATTCCGTGCCTCTGCGGTCGGTCGAAGAGGTGTGGTGCCTAGTTTGAAAAGGTTGGCACCACTCCATCTCCGCAGGTCAGAGGTCGAAATGCTCGCTATGTAATCACGATGGCGCCGCGCGGCTTGCATATGGGGCCATCATGGTGCCATGATGACGTCATGGACCTCACGCCGTATGTCGACACCCTCCGCCGCGAACTCGCGGTGGCCGCCGAAGCCGGCGGAGAAGAAGCCCGCGAACTGGCCGAACGGCTCACCGCCCCCCTGGAGTCGGCGACCAGGCTGACCATGCTCAACGTGCTCTCCGCGGCCATGGACGAGATCACCCGCGAACTTGCCCCGGGCTCGGTCGACCTGAGGCTGCGGGGACTGGACCCCGACTTCGTGGTGACCGTGCCGCCCACCGAAGGCGGCGGCCTCGGGGACGCGGCCGCACCCGTCGAACCGCTCAGGCCGCAGGCGCCCGCCGAAGGTGACGAGGGCGGCACCGCCCGGGTCAACCTGCGCCTGCCCGCCCATCTCAAGTCCCGCGCCGAGGAGGCCGCGAGCCGCGAGGGCCTGTCGGTCAACGCCTGGCTGGTGCGGGCCGTGTCGGCCGCCGTCGAGGGCGGCGGCCGCCCGCGCCCGACGGAACGCACCCAGAACGTCGGACAGAGCTTCACGGGCTGGGTGCGCTGAGCAGCCGTAGCGCGCCGCACGCCCGCTCCACCTCACCCACACCACGTCCCACCAGCGGGGACGCCCCAACGACTCATGAGGACGGGACAGCCATGCCTTCTTTCGACACTCCCGAACCGATCTCGGTCACCGCGCACGTCGAGGCCGGTTCCATCCAGTTCACGGCGGGCGACCGCACCGACACCGTCGTCGAGGTCCGGCCCCGCAACGCGAAGAAGGACGTCGACAACCGCACCGCGGAGCAGACCGAGGTCACCTGCGCGGGCGGCGCACTGACCGTCAGGACCCCCAAGGCCGGCCTGTTCGGCCGCTCCGGCACCGTCGACGTGACCGTCGAACTGCCCGAGGGCTCGCGCGTCGACCTGACCGGTGCCTGGACCCAGGTGCTCGGCGAGGGACGGCTCGGCGAGGTCCGCGTGAAGGTCTCGTCCGGCGACGTCCGCTTCGACGCGACCGGCCCGCTCAACCTGACGGCGTCCCACGGCTCCATCACCGTGGACCGTGTCGAGGGCGCCGCGGAGATCGCCACCAGCTCCGGCAGCCTGCGCGTCGGCCTGCTCGACGGCTCCGCCGTCCTGAAGAACTCGCACGGCACCACGACCGTCGGCACCGCCGTCGGGGAGGTGCGGGTCAACGGCGCCAACGGAGACATCGACGTCGCCCGCGCCGAGAACTCCGTCACCGCCACCACGGCCCACGGCACCCTGCGGGTGGGGCGCGTGACCCGCGGCTCCGTCCAGTTGCAGACCAGCTACGGCGCCATCGAGGTCGGCGTCGCCGAGGGCACGGCCGCCTGGCTCGACGTCAACTCGCGTTCGGGACAGGTCCGCAACACCCTCACCGCGTCCGGGAGCCCGGAGAAGACCGAGGAGGCCGTCGAGGTCCGCGCCCGCACCCGGCACGGCAACATCGACATCCGCCGCGCCCGGGACTGACCACGCCCGGCTACGGGACGGTGTGCGCCGAGGCCGCCGGCCAGTGGGCCCGCAGCGTGCGCACCGTCTCCGCGATCGCCGGACGGCGCGCCGCGCCCGCCCGCCACAGCGCGTACAGCCGCCGTACCGGCATCGGGTCGAGTTCCACCTCCACCACCCCGGACGGCAGCGGGCCGCGCCCCAGCCGGGGGATCAGGGCGATGCCAAGACCGGCCGCGACCAGGGCGACGAGCGTCGGATTCTCATCCGCCTGGTGGACGATGTCCGGCTCGTGCCCGGCGCCCCGCAGGGTCCGCATCAGCCAGTCGTGGCAGACCCGGCCGGGCGGCTGGCAGATCCACCGCTCCCCGCCCAGCTCCGCACGCCGGACGGCGGACCGGCCGGCGAAGCGGTGCCCCTCGGGCACGAGCAGATCGCACAGGTCCTCGCCGATCGGCGCCTGCTCCACCCCGGCCGGGGCCGGCAGCGGGGCGATGTCCCAGTCGTGCGCCACCACCAGGTCGACGGCGCCCTTCGCCACCAGGTCCACGGACAGATGCGGGTCGACCTCGGTGAGCCGGGTGTCGAGCGCGGGATGACGGGCGGCCAGGTCGGCCAGCACCGAGGGCAGCAGACCGCGCGCCGCCGACGCGAACGCGGCCACCGCCAGCCGCCCCGACGGCACCCCGCGCCGCTCCTCCAGCCGGGTCTCCGCCCGCTCCACCAGGGCCAGCAGCTCGACGGCGGTGGCGACCAGCTGCCACGCCTCGTCGGTGAGCCGGACCCCGCGCCCCTCCCGCTCCAGGAGTACCGTCCTGGTCTCCCGCTCCAACTTGGCGATCTGCTGCGACACCGCGGACGGCGTGAACCCGAGCGCGGCGGCGGCCGCGCCCACCGTGCCGTGCACGGACACGGCGTGCAGGGCACGCAGACGCTGAAGATCGAGCACGACGCCTCCCGACGACAAAACAGTCAGCAGTCCAGACAGCCAGCAGTCCAAACGGTTAGCAGCTCTTCATCCAACCATGCAGCAATCATCGCTGGTGCTACACCGTCCGGTGCCGCGATCCTCGACGCATGCGACCTTCCCACCTCCTCCTCGCCGTGCTCGTCGCCGCCGTCTGGGGCGTGAACTTCACGGTCATCGAGGTCGGCCTCGACCACTTCCCGCCGCTGCTCTTCTCCGCCCTGCGCTTCCTGGCGGCCGCCCTGCCCGCCGTCTTCCTGGTGGGCCGGCCCAAGGTCGCGTGGAAGTGGATCGTGGCGGTGGGGCTGGTGCTGGGCGTGGCCAAGTTCGGCCTGGTCTTCGTGGGCATGGACGCGGGCATGCCGGCCGGCCTGTCCTCCCTGGTCCTGCAGATCCAGGCGGTGTTCACCGCGGTGATCGCCGCCGCGGTCCTGGGCGAGCGCCCCTCCCGCGTCCAGGCGGCGGGCATGCTCGTCGCGCTGGCCGGCATCGGTGTGGCGGCGGTCGACGAGGGCGCGTCCGGTCCACTGGGCGCCTTCCTGATGGTCGTCGGGGCGGCCGCCGCGTGGGGACTGTCCAACGTCCTCACCCGCAAGGCGTCCCCGCCCGACGCCCTGAACTTCATGGTGTGGGTGTGCACCGTCCCGGTGCTGCCGCTGCTGGCCCTCTCCCTGCTGACGGAGGGCCCGGAAGCGGACCTCGCGGCACTGCGCGGCCTGGACTGGCAGGGCGGCGGCACGATCCTCTACGTGGCCTGGGTCTCGACCGTCTTCGGCTTCGGCGCCTGGGGCTGGCTGCTGCGCCGTCACCCCGCGTCGACGGTCGCGCCCTTCTCGCTCCTGGTCCCGGTCTTCGGGATGTCCTCGGCGGCCCTCTTCCTCGGCGAGGCGGTGACACCCCTGCGCTGGTGCGCGGCGGCGCTGCTGGTGGGCGGGGTGGCGCTGACGACGCTCACGGGCCGGCGCGCCCGCGACCGGACGCCGTACGTGATCGCGTCGGCCCGCCCGGAATTCGTTGGACGGCCCTCCGCACCGGCGCAAGAATCCGTTCGGTGACATTCACACTGAAGGGCCCGTCCCTCGAAGGCACGCTGGTACGACTGGAGCCGCTGGGTCACCGGCACGCGGCCGACCTCGCGGTGGCGGCGGAGGAGGACCGCGGCGGCTACGCGTACACGTGGGTGCCGAGGGCCGGCGAGGTCGGCGCCTACATCGACGCCCAACTCTCCCGCGCGGCCTCGGGGCGGCTGGCGCCCTACGCGCAGATCTCCCTCGCCACCGGGCGGGCGGTCGGCGCCACCGCCTACTGGGAACCCCGTTCCTGGCTCACCGACGACGCCCTCGACGCGATCGAGGTCGGCTTCACCTGGCTGGCCGGCTCCGCCCAGGGCACCGGCCTGAACGCCGAGGCCAAGCTGCTCCTGTTCCGTCACGCCTTCGAGGTCTGGCAGGTGTCCCGGGTCGACCTCAAGACCGACGCCCGCAACACCCGTTCCCGGGCGGCGATCGAGAAGACCGGCGCCCGTCTCGAGGGCGTCCTGCGCAACTGGTCCCGCTCCTGGGCGCCGGGCGAGGAGGGCCGGCTGCGCGACTCCGCGATCTACTCGATCACGGCGGCGGAGTGGCCCGAGCGGCGAGAGCGGATGGAGCGCCGGGTCAGGTCGGCGGCGGACGCCCTCACGCCGCGTCGGTGAGCAGCCGGTTCAGGTGCTCGCGGCCGGCGGTCAGCAGCCCGGGCAACGGAGCGGCCGACTCGTACCACCGCTTCTCGTACTCCCAGCACAGCCAGCCGTCCCAGCCGTGCCGGGAGAGGACGTCCACCACCTCGGTGAGCGGCAGCACGCCCGCGCCCAGCGGCAGCGGTGTGGTGTCCTCGGCGGAGGCGATGTCCTTGACCTGCACGTAGCCGAGGTGCGGGGCGAGGGCCGCGTACGACTCGAAGGGCTGCTCGCCGCCCCGCCAGGTGTGCATCACGTCCCACAGTGCGCCGACCCGGAGGTGCCCGACCAGGCCGAGGACGCGCATCGCGTCGGCGCCCGTGCGGTGCGAGTCGTGGGTCTCCAGGAGGATGCGGACGCCGAGGTCGGCGGCATACTCGGCGGCCGTGCCCAGCCGCCGGGCGGCCGTCGCGTCGGCCTCCTCGGCGCTCTGCTCCGTGCCGCCGCCGGGGAAGACGCGGATGTACGGAGCGCCCAGGTCGCGGGCGAGTTCGAGCAGGGCGCGGATCTCGGCGAGGACCGGCTCGTCGTCCCCGGGCGCGGCCACCCGCGCGTACCCGGCCACACTGAGCAGTTCCACGCCGGACGCCTTGAACTCGGCCGCCACGGCCGCCCGTTCGTCCGGGGACAGGCCCGGGTTCACCGGTTCCTCCGGATGGGCGCGCAACTCGACACCGTGGTAGCCGTGTGCGGTCGCGAGGCCCAGCACATCGGTCAGGGGCAGCCCGGGGACACCAAGGGTGGAGAACGCCAGCTTCATGACCCCGGAGCGTACCCGGCTCCGCCGCCCGCATTCCTGCCCGCCACTTGGTGTCGCCGAGCGGCATCACCAGCCTGTCCGGGGTCTGATGACGTCGCCGTCCTCTGTCAGTCTCTCCGGGGTCTGATGACGTCGCCGTCCTCTGTCAGTCTCTCCGGGGTCTGATGACGAGTCGCCGTCCACTGTCAGCCCGTCCGGCGCTTGAGGACGAGGCCGTCCAGGCCGAAGCGGGGGTGTGGGGGCGGCAGCCCCCACCAAGGCCCCCACCAACGCGGGGCATCAAAGAACCGACGGTACCTACCCCCGAGGCCCTCCGGAGGACCCCCGCACCATCAGCTCCCCCCGCACCGTCGCGATCCCCCCGGCCGGCGCCTCCTCCCGCCCCATCGCCACCCGCCCCGCACGCGCCCCGGCCTCCGCCAGCGGCAGCCGGACCGTCGTCAGCGCGGGCACCGCGTCGATGCTGAACGGCAGATCGTCGAAGCCGGCCACGGACACGTCGTCCGGGATCCGCAGCCCCGAGTCCCGCAGCGCCGCGCATGCGCCCAGCGCGACCGAGTCGTTCGCCGCCACGACCGCCGTCAGGGAGGGGTCCCGGCGCAGCAGCTCCAGCGTCGCCTCGTACCCGGACTGCCGGTCGTAGCGGCCGTGGACCGTCCAGCGGGGGTCCTCCTCGACGCCGTGCGCGGCGAGCGCGGCGCGGTGGCCCTCCAGCCGGTGCCGGGTGGTGGTCCGCTCCTGAGGGCCGGCGATATAGCCGAGCCGGCGGTGGCCGAGCCCGAGCAGGTGCTCGGTCAGCTCCCGGCCGCCCCCGCGGTTGTCGAAGGTCAGCGCGATGGCCCCGGTCTCCGGCGCCGGCGGCCGCCCGCACAGCACCACCCGCGTCCCGGCCTCCGTCAGCTTCCGCAGCTTCGCCGCCACCGCCGCCTGGTGCGCCGCGTCCTCCATCGCCCCGCCGGTCAGCACGACGGCCGCCGCGCGCTGGCGCTGCAGCAGGGTGAGGTAGGTCAGCTCGCGCTCCGGGGAGCCGCCGGTGTTGCAGACCACCGCGAGCCGCTCGCCGCCCGCTCTGCCGCCCGGCCCACCGATCTCGGACTGGATGGCGCCGGCCATGATGCCGAAGAAGGGGTCGGCGATGTCGTTGACCAGGATGCCGACCAGGTCGGACGTGGCCGCGGCCAGGGCGCTCGCCGGGCCGTTGAGCACGTAGTCCAGCTCGTCGACCGCCTTCAGCACCCGCTCCCGGGTGGTGGCGGCCACCGGGTAGTTCCCGTTCAGCACGCGCGACACCGTCGCGGGGGAGACCTGGGCGCGGGCCGCCACGTCCGCAAGTGTCACCGTCATGTCCTCGTCCTCCGCATCGCGCGTGAGCCGAACGCCGTCGCGGTGACCCTACGGCCCCCATGCGTCGTCGTTCGCCCCCTCGAACAACTCACCCGAATCGCGGTCTTGTCCAGACCACCGTTCACAGGCTAGCTTCGTTCCGTATAGAAAGCGCTTGCTACAGGGCGTGCGGCTCGTACGAAGGGAATGACGTGACACGCAAGACGGTGCGTATCGCCATGAACGGCGTGACCGGGCGCATGGGCTACCGCCAGCACCTCGTCCGCTCCATCCTGGCCCTCCGCGAACAGGGCGGCCTCGACCTCGGCGACGGCACCGTGCTGTGGCCGGAGCCGGTCCTGGTCGGCCGCCGCGAACACGCGCTGAAGGCGCTCGCCGAACGGCACGGGCTCGACCACGTCTCCACCGACCTGGACGCGGTCCTGGCCGACGACAGCATCGACATCTACTTCGACGCCCAGGTCACCTCGGCCCGCGAGGAGGCGATCAAGAAGGCGATCGCCGCGGGCAAGCACATCTACACCGAGAAGCCCACCGCCACCGGCCTGGACGGAGCCCTCGACCTCGCCCGCCTCGCCGGCGCCAAGGGCGTCCGGCACGGCGTCGTCCAGGACAAGCTCTTCCTCCCCGGCCTGCTCAAGCTCAAGCGCCTGATCGACGGCGGCTTCTTCGGCCGGATCCTGTCCGTGCGGGGCGAGTTCGGCTACTGGGTCTTCGAGGGCGACTGGCAGGAGGCCCAGCGCCCCTCGTGGAACTACCGCACCGAGGACGGCGGCGGCATCGTCGTCGACATGTTCCCGCACTGGGAGTACGTCCTGCACGAGCTGTTCGGCCGCGTGAAGTCCGTACAGGCCCTCACCGCCACCCACGTCCCGCAGCGCTGGGACGAGAACGGCAAGCCCTACGACGCCACCGCCGACGACGCCGCCTACGGAATCTTCGAGCTGGACGGCGGCGCCGTCGCGCAGATCAACTCCTCCTGGGCGGTGCGGGTCAACCGCGACGAGCTGGTCGAGTTCCAGGTCGACGGCACCGAGGGCTCGGCCGTGGCCGGCCTGCGCGACTGCCGCGTCCAGCACCGCTCCGCCACCCCCAAGCCGGTCTGGAACCCGGACATCCCCGCCACCGAGGCCTTCCGCGACCAGTGGCAGGAGGTCCCGGACAACGGCGACTTCGACAACGGCTTCAAGGCCCAGTGGGAGCTGTTCCTCAAGCACGTCTACGCCGACGCCCCCTACCACTGGGACCTGCTGGCCGGCGCCCGCGGCGTCCAGCTCGCCGAACTGGGCCTGAGGTCCTCGGCCCAGGGCCGCCGTCTCGACGTACCGGAGATCTCGCTGTGACCCTCCACCTGCCGGGCCCGGACGGCACCCTGCGCGCCCACGAGCCGCGCACCGAGCCGCTCGCCGTCACCCGGGCAGCCCCGGGAAGCGCTTTCACCTCCCGTACGGTCTTCTCGGCGGCGCACGTGGTCGCCGACCCGTTCGCCGACACCACCCCCGACTCGCCCGCCGCCGTCGACTGGGACGCCACCCTCGCCTTCCGCCGCCACCTGTGGTCCCACGGACTCGGCGTCGCCGAGGCGATGGACACCGCCCAGCGCGGCATGGGCCTGGACTGGGCCACGGCGGCCGAGCTGATCCGCCGCTCCTCCGCCGAGGCGCGGGCGACCGGCGGCCGCATCGCCTGCGGCGTCGGCACGGACCAGCTGACCACCATGACCGCGCCCCTCGCCGAGGTCCGGGCGGCCTACGAGGAACAGCTCGCCCTCGTCGAGGAGTCGGGCGCCCAGGCCATCCTCATGGCCTCCCGCGCCCTCGCCGCGACCGCGCAGGGCCCGGAGGACTACCTGGAGGTCTACGGCCACCTCCTGCGCCAGTCCGCCGAACCGGTCGTCCTGCACTGGCTGGGCCCGATGTTCGACCCGGCGCTGGAGGGCTACTGGGGCTCGTCCGACCTCGACACGGCGACGGACACCTTCCTGGAGGTCATCGCCGCCCACCCCGACAAGGTCGACGGCATCAAGGTCTCCCTCCTGGACGCCCGGCGCGAGGTCGACCTGCGCCGCCGCCTCCCGCGGGGCGTGCGCTGCTACACCGGGGACGACTTCCACTACCCGGAGCTGATCGCGGGCGACGAGCACGGCTTCAGCCACGCCCTGCTCGGCATCTTCGACCCCCTGGGCCCGCTGGCCGCCGAGGCGGTCCGCCACCTGGACACCGGCGACACGGACGGCCTCCGCGCCCTCCTCGACCCCACCGTCGAACTCTCCCGCCACCTCTTCCGGGCCCCCACCCGCTACTACAAGACGGGCGTGGTGTTCCTGGCCTGGCTGGCCGGCCACCAGAGCCACTTCACGATGGTCGGCGGCCTCCAGTCGGCCCGCTCCCTGCCGCACCTCGCCCGCGCCTACGAACTCGCGGACGGCCTCGGCCTGTTCCCGGACCCGAAACTCGCCGAGGAGCGCATGCGGACCCTGCTCGACCTGTACGGAGTCACCCAGTGAGCGACACCCGTCCCGCCCCCGCACCGACCCGCTTCAGCATCAACCAGATGACGGTCAAGCAGCTGACGCTGCCCGAACTGACCACCGCCTGCCGCGACCTGGGCATCGGCAACGTCGGCCTGTGGCGCGAACCGGTCCAGGCGTACGGCGTCGAGGCGGCGGCCAAGCTGGTCCGCGACGCGGGCCTGACCGTCACCACCCTGTGCCGCGGCGGATTCCTCACGGCCGTCGACCCGGAAGAGCGCGCCGCCGCCCTGGCCGACAACCGCCGCGCCGTCGACGAGGCCGCCGCCCTCGGCACCGACACCCTCGTCCTGGTCTCCGGCGGCCTCCCGGCCGGCCACAAGGACCTGCGCGCCGCCCGCGAACGCATCGCGGACGCCCTCACCGAACTCGCCCCCTACGCCGAGCGGCACGGCGTACGCCTGGCCATCGAGCCGCTGCACCCGATGTACGCCTCGGACCGCTGCGTGGTCTCCACCCTCGCCCAGGCCCTGGACCTGGCCGAACGCTTCCCCGCCCACCAGGTCGGCGTCACCGTCGACACGTACCACATCTGGTGGGACGACCGGGCGCCCGAGCAGATCGCCCGGGCCGGGGCGGGCGGCCGCATCCACACCTTCCAGCTCGCCGACTGGACCACCCCCCTGCCCGAGGGCGTCCTCAACGGCCGCGGGCAGATCGGCGACGGCGCGATCGACATGCGGGAGTGGAAGGGCTACGTGGAGGCGGCCGGATACACCGGCGCCATCGAGGTCGAACTGTTCAACGACGCACTGTGGGCGCGCGACGGCCGCGAGGTACTCGCCGAGACGGCGGAGCGGTTCGCCGCGCACGCGGGGGACGCCGGCCCGGAAAAATAGATCCGGGAAAAAAATCCCGCTGACGCGTGCAACCCTTTCGGCGCCCCGCGGGTCGTACGTGGCATCAGAACCCCTGTGGGGGGACCCGGGGGGGATCCGTGGGGTTCTGAAGGGGAGGGGAACCCGAGAGGGCCCGGTCGCGACCGGGCCCTCTCAAAGTCTTCGGCGATATCGGCGTCCTCGGCCGGCCCCCGTCAGAAGAAGACCCCGCACCGCAGCAGCACGTTCGCGTAAGGCCGGGCCTCGCCGGTGCGGACGATCAGACGCGCACCCGCCGACAGCTC
Source organism: Streptomyces sp. NPDC058985 (assembly GCF_042740985.1). Classification (NCBI taxonomy): domain Bacteria; kingdom Bacillati; phylum Actinomycetota; class Actinomycetes; order Kitasatosporales; family Streptomycetaceae; genus Streptomyces; species Streptomyces sp. NPDC058985. The sequence continues at coordinate 55,562 of NZ_JBHYJX010000041.1, forward strand.
CTTGAGCCGCTCGTGCGGGACCAGGGTCAGGCCGGGGAAGTGGCCGTCGAGCAGCGCCGCGGCGCCGGTGTTGGCCTCCCGCACCTCCGTCGCCGCCACCGCGCCCTCCACGACCAGCTCGGCGAGCAAACCGTCCAGCACCTCCGCGAAGGACGGCACCCCGGCGCGGAAGGCCAGGTCGACGACGCGCGGGCCGTTCGGGACGGGCATGCCCGCGTCGCACACCAGGACCCCGTCACCGTGGCCGAGTTCGGCGAGCGCGCCCGCGAGGTGGCGGTTGAGTATGCCTGCCCTCTTCACAGCGCCTCGGCCTCCGCCGCGGTGGGGTACGACTCCTGCGCTCCCGCCTTCGTGACCGCCGCCGCGCCCACCCGGGCCGCGTACGCCGCCGCTTCGGCGAGCGAGTCGCCGGTGCCGAGCCGCCAGGCCAGCGCCGCGGTGAACGCGTCGCCCGCGCCCGTCGTGTCCACGGCGTCCACCTTCACCGACGGCACCCGCGAGACGCCCTCGCCCGACGCCACCAGCGCGCCCTCGGCGCCCAGGGTCACCACCACCGAACGCGGGCCCTTGGCCAGCAGGATGCGGGCCCAGTCCTCGGGGCGCTCGCTGACCAGGGCGTCGCCGAGGATCACCTTCGCCTCGTGCTCGTTGACGATCAGCGGGTCGCAGGCCGCGAGGACCTCCGGCGGCAGCGGGCGCGGCGGCGACGGGTTCAGCACGAAGCGGCTGTCCGGCGCCAGACTCCGGACCACCTCCACGACCGTCTCCAGCGGGATCTCCAGCTGCGTGGAGACCACCCGGGAGGCGTGGAAGAGGCTGCCGGCCGCGCGGACGTCGCCGGGCGTGAGCCGGCCGTTGGCGCCCGGCGAGACCACGATGCTGTTGTCCCCCGACGGGTCGACGGTGATCAGCGCGACGCCGGTCGGGGCGCCGCCCACCAGCACGCCGACCGTGTCGACACCGGCCGCGCGCTGCGAGTCGAGGAGCAGCCGCCCGTGGCCGTCGTCGCCGACCCGGGCCAGCAGGGCGGTACGGGCGCCGAGCCGGGCGGCGGCCACCGCCTGGTTCCCGCCCTTGCCCCCCGGGTGGACGCTCAGGTCGGAGCCGAGCACCGTCTCCCCGGCGCCCGGCCGCCGTTCCACGCCGATCACGAGGTCGGCGTTGGCCGACCCCACGACCAGGAGGTCGTAGTCGTACATCAGTCGTTCTCCGATCCGAGTGATCCGAGTGATCCGAGTGGCCCGGTGATCCGAGTGAACCGAGTGAGGTGGGCGGACGGTCGCCGTGACCGTCCGCCCGTGCACTCCCGTGCGCCCCCGTTCAGCCCTCGAAGCCGGCCACGTTCTCCTTGGTGACCACCTTCACGGGCACCTTCACCGTCTGCTCCACCTTCTTGTCCTCGGCCGCCCGCAGCGCGTTCTGTACGGCGATCCTGCCCAGTTCCTTCGGCTGCTGCGCGACGGACGCGAACAACGTGCCCTCCTGGACCGCCTTCAGCCCGTCCGGCGTGCCGTCGAAGCCGACGACCTGGACCGACCTGCCCGCCTTGGAACCCAGCGCCTTGATCGCGCCGAGCGCCATCTCGTCGTTCTCCGCGAAGACACCGTCGATGTCCGGGTGCGCCTGGAGCAGGTTGGTCATCACGTCCAGGCCCTTGGTGCGGTCGAAGTCCGCGGGCTGCTTGGCGACCACCTTGATGCCCGGGTACTCCTCGAGGCCGGCCGCGAAGCCCGCCCCGCGCTCCCGGCTGGCGGAGGTGCCGGCCTGGCCCTGGAGGATGGCGATGGTGCCCTTGCCGCCGAGCTTCTCGGCGAGGGCCTTGGCGCCCAGCTCACCGCCCTCGACGTTGTCGGAGGCGACCAGCGCGGCGGTCTCGGCGTCGTTCACACCGCGGTCCACGGCGATGACGGGGATGTCGTCCTTGTTCGCCGAGCGCACCGAGGGGCCCGCGGCGTCCGAGTCCACCGGGTTGACGATGATCGAGGACAGGCCCTCGCTGGTGAAGTTCTGCAACTGGTTCGCCTGCTGGGAGGCGTCGTTCTGCGCGTCGGTGACGGTCAGGTCCACGCCCAGCTGCTTCGCCTGCTCCTCCGCACCGTCCCTGATCTGCACGAAGAACGGGTTGTTCAGCGTCGACAGCGACAGCCCGACCTTCTTCGCCGTGCCGCCCGAGGACCCGTTGTGCAGCAGCGAGGTCGCGCCGACCACCGCGACGGCGACGACCGCCGCGATGACGTACGTCAGCGCCTGCTTGCCCCGGTTCCCGCCGCCGGAGGTACCCGCCGCCGGCGTGGTCGCGCCGGCCTTGCGCCGCAGGGTGTCCAGGAGCACCGCCAACGCGATGACGACACCGATGACGACCTGCTGCCAGAACGCGGAGACGGACAGCAGGTTGAGGCCGTTGCGCAGCACCGCGAGGATCAGCGCGCCGATCAGCGTGCCGGACGCCTTGCCGGTGCCGCCCGCGAGCGAGGCACCGCCGATGACGACGGCGGCGATGGCGTCCAGTTCGTAGCCCTGCGCGGCCTGCGGCTGCGCGGAGGAGAGCCGGGAGGCGAGCACGATGCCCGCGGCGGCGGCGAACAGGCCGGAGAAGGCGTAGATGGCGAGCTTCTGCCGCTTCACCCGCAGCCCGGACAGCCGGGCCGCCTCCTCGTTGCCGCCGATGGCGTACATGGAGCGGCCGATGTAGGTCCGGCCGAGGACGAACGCGGTGATCAGCCCCATGACGATCATCACCAGCACCGGCACGGGCAGCCACCCGCCGAGCGTGTCTCCGAGGTGCGAGACGGAGTCCGGGAAGGCGATCGGCGAGCCCTGCGAGATGACCAGCGACAGACCGCGCCCGACCGACAGCATGGCGAGCGTCGCGATGAACGGCGGCAGCTTCCCGTACGAGATCAAGAAGCCGTTCACCAGACCGCAGGCGACACCCGTCGCGACGGACAGCAGGACCGCCAGCGCGACCGGTATGCCGGCCTCGGTGGCGCTCCACGCCAGCACGGTGGCCGACAGGGCCGCGACCGAGCCGACCGACAGGTCGATGCCCGCCGAGACGATGACGAAGGTGACACCGAAGGCGAGGATCGCCGTCACGGCGGCCTGGACGCCGACGTTGAGCAGGTTGTCGGCGGTCAGGAAGTCCCCGGAGAGCGCCGACATGGCGACGACGAGGACGATCAGCGCGGTCAGCGCGCCGTTCTCCAGCAGCAGGCGGCGCACACCGCCCGAGGCGCCCTGCGCGCCCGGCTTGCTCTTGAGCGTGTCAGTGGCCACGGTCGGCCTCCGTTCCGGTTCCATCGGTGTGGGGGGTGCTGACGGCGAGCGCCATGACGGCGTCCTGGGTGGCCCGCTCGGCGGGGAGTTCACCGGCGACCCGTCCCTGTGCCATGACGACCACCCGGTCGCTCATGCCGAGCACCTCGGGCAGATCGCTGGAGATCATGAGCACGGCGGCACCGGCGGCCGTCAGTTCGTTCACGAGCTGGTAGATCTCGACCTTGGCGCCGACGTCGATGCCGCGCGTCGGCTCGTCGAGGATGAGCACCTTGGTGTTGGCCAGCAGCCACTTGCCGATGACGACCTTCTGCTGGTTGCCGCCGGAGAGGGTGCGCACGTGCTGGCCGAGACCGGCCATCCGCACCCCGAGCTGCCCGGCGATCCGCTCCGCCGCCGCACGCTGGCCCTTGAGGTCGACGAGCCCCGCGCGGGCGCTCGACCTAAGGGTGACGAGCCCGAGGTTCTCCTCGACGGACGCGTCGAGCACGAGCCCCTGCCCCTTGCGGTCCTCGGGCACCAGCCCGATCCCGGCGGCCATGGCGGCGTTCACGTCGTGCCGCCGCAGCGGCGCGCCCGCGACGTGCACGGTCCCGGCGTCGTAGGGGTCGGCGCCGAACACCGCGCGTGCCACCTCGGTCCGCCCGGCGCCGACGAGGCCCGCGATACCGACGACCTCACCGGCCCGCACCTCGAAGCCGACGTCGTGGAAGACACCGTCCCGGGTCAGCCCCTCCACCTTGAGCAGCGCCTCGCCGGTGTCGGTGCGTTCACGTGGGTACTGCTGCTCGATCGACCGTCCGACCATGAGCCGTACCAGCTCGTCCTCGGGGGTGGAGGCGGGCACCTGGCCGACGCTGCGCCCGTCCCGGATGACGGTGACGCGGTCGCCGAGGGCGGCGATCTCCTCCAGGTGGTGGGTGATGAACACGATGCCCACGCCGTCCTCGCGCAGCCGCCGCACGATGGCGAACAGCTTCTCGACCTCCTCGGAGGTCAGCACGGCGGTCGGCTCGTCCATGATGAGCACGCGCGCGTTCAGGCTGAGCGCCTTGGCGATCTCGACCATCTGGAGCCGCGCGATGCCGAGTTCCCGCACGCGCGTGCGGGGCGACACGCTCAGGCCCACCCGCTCCAGCAGCACCTCGGCGTCCGCGTCCATCTTCTTCCGGTCGATCATTCCCAGGCGGCGCGGCTGCCGCCCCAGGAAGATGTTCTCGGCGACCGTCAGATCGGGGACGAGGTTGAACTCCTGGTAGATGGTGGCGATCCCGAGGCGCTCGGAGTCCTGCGCACCGTGGATGCGCACCTCCTCGCCACCGGCCAGGATCCGCCCGGCGTCGGGGGTGTAGGCGCCGGAGAGCATCTTGATGAGGGTGCTCTTGCCCGCGCCGTTCTCACCGAGCAGCACATGCACCTCGCCCCGGCGCAGGTCGAAGTCGACGCTGTCGAGCGCGACCACGCCGGGGAAGGTCTTGCGGATGCCCTCGATGCGCAGCAACTCGTCCGGACTGCGGCTGCTCACGGCGTACTCCTTCGTACGGGGGACGGGTGTTTTGGCGGGTGTGCCTCACCGCAGGAGCGGCGGACGACGAGCCGCGCGGGGAGGGTGACGGACTCGCCGGTCCGCCCCTCGATCCGGTCGACGAGCGCGCGGACGGCGGCGCGCCCGAGGTCGCCCGTGGGCTGGGCGATGGCGGTGACCGGCGGATCGGTGTGCACGAACCACGGGATGTCGTCGAACGCGGCGAGCGCGATGTCCTCGGGGACCCGAAGACCCCGCGCCCGTACGGCGTCCAGCGCGCCGAGCGCCATCAGGTTGTCGGCGGCGAAGACGACCTCTGGGGGTTCGGGCAGGTCGAGGAAGCCCTCGGTGACCCGGCGGCCGCTGTCGGCCTGGAAGTCGCCCTGCCCGATGTAGGCGCCGGGGAGGGGCAGCCCGTACGCGCCGAGCGCCTCGCGGAAGGCGTCGACGCGCTCGCGTCCGGTGGTGGTGGCCGCGGGCCCGGCGATGATCGCGAGCCGGCGGTGCCCGAGCCCGTACAGATGGGCGACCAGCTCCCGTACGGCGGCCCGCCCGTCCGACCTGACGACGGGGACGTCCACGCCGGGGATCCACCGGTCGACGAAGACCATCGGCGTCCCGGCCCGCGCGGCGGCCAGCATGTGCGGGGAGCCGCCGTCGGTGGGGGAGACGAGGAGCCCGTCGATGCGGCGGTCCAGCAGCGTCGTCACATGGTGGTCCTGGAGATCGGGTCGCTCGTCGGCGTTGCCGATGATGACGCTGTAGCCGAGCGCGCGGGCCTCCTCCTCGACGGAGCGGGCCAGTTCCGTGAAGTACGGGTTCATGACGTCGCTGATGACCAGGCCGAGGGTGCGGGTCTGGTCGGTGCGCAGCGACCGGGCGACGGCGTTCGGGCGGTAGCCCAGCGTCTCCACCGCGGCCAGTACGCGGCGGCGCGCGGCGGCGCTGACCGACGGGTGGCCGTTGAGCGCGCGCGAGACCGTCGCGACGGAGACGCCCGCCTCGGCGGCGACGTCCTTGATGCTCGCCATCGCCGTTTCCACCTCCTCGTGGAATCGATTACACGGAGGATTGGAAACGATTACAGGCGCTTGGGGCAAGGGGTGGACCGCGCCGAAACCCAATCGTGACCGGGTCCGGCGCGGCTGCGGGCGGCGTCGGCGGCCAGCCTTTCGACCTCGGCCCGGGAGAGACCGCACCCTTCGGCGATCAGCCGCACCGGCCGGACGGGGACCGGAGCGGCGAAGCGGACCGCGACGTCGATCACCTCGCGGTCCAGGTGGTCCGACCCGCCGGTGTCGAGGCGCCAGGCGCCGTCCCAGTCGAGGGCGACGCGATTACGGCGCCGGACGACCGGATCCTGGAGCAACTCCGCCGCCAGGGCGGGGTCGTTGTCGTGCAGCCGGTCCAGCAGCCCGGGCCGCACCGAGCGCACGCGCGTGCGCTCGAAGACCGTGAGCTTCGCGGTGTCCCCGCAGGTGGTGCAGAGCACGAGGAGCCAGGCGTCGACGAGCTTGTGGTGGGCGTTGGCGCGGAATTTGCCGTTCGCCCGGAAGCGCCCGCCCCCGCACGCGTGGCAGCGGCGGAGGACGAGCGGCAGGCAGGTGGGCATGACGACCCAGTCGTTGAGCACAGAAGCACACCGGTTTCAGCGTGAGAAGTCCGCAGCGGAAAGCGGCACGGCGCACAGGTGCGACGCGCGACAGATCAGCACTCGGGGTGTCTCACGTGATGTACAACGGCCCGCCCTTCACCAGCCTCACCGGACGACTCGGTCCGGCAGGAGGGTAGTTGGGCACGACGGCGCGGCTCCACCGGTATTCGCCGGGGGAGCCGCGCCGCCGCGCCGCCGTGCCGGCCGGGCAGGTCTCAGTCGAAGGCCGCGTCGAACATGCCGGCCTCGTAGGAGCCGCCCGCCTGGTGGGTGATCACGGCGAGCCGGTTGGCCGCGTTGATCATGGCGACCGCGCAGACCAGCGTGGCGACCTGGTCGTCGTCGTAGTGCTTGCGCACCTGGGCCCAGGTCTCGTCGGACACGCCCTGGTGGGCGTCGGCGAGCCGGGTGCCCTCCTCGGCGAGTGCCAGCGCCGCCCGCTCGGCCTCGGTGAACACGCTGGACTCGCGCCAGGCGGCGACCAGGTGGAGCCGGACCGCGCTCTCCCCGGCGGCCGTGGCCTCCTTGGTGTGCATGTCGATGCAGTGCCCGCAGCCGTTGATCTGGCTGGCCCGCAGCGCGACCAGCTCCTGCGTGGACCTCGGCAGCGCCGCCTGCTGGAGCACCAGGGCGACGCCCGCGAACCGCTTGGCGAACCGGCCGCCGATCTCGTTCTCGAACAGGTTGAATCGGGTTTCCATGACCCCGTCCTCACTCTTGGTGCCGCGTTGACGCACACAAGACGCCGACGCTCCGGACCCTGTGACGGGGCGCGCGTGTGACGTGGAACACCGGCAGGGGATGTCACAGACCGGCGGTGGCCGGCGTCCTGTGCGCGTGACACCGTCGAAGGCGAACGAGCGGGAGCAACCGGCCATGAGCGAGCACGGCACACGCGGACAGGACGGCACCACCGGGCCCGGCACCGGCGGCGGATCGGCGGACCCCGCCACCGAGGCCTTCGTCGCCCACCGCAACCTCCTCTTCACCGTCGCCTACGAGCTGCTGGGCTCGGCCGCCGACGCCGAGGACGTCCTCCAGGAGACCTGGTTGCGCTGGGCGGGCGTCGATCTCGACTCCGTGCGCGACCGGCGCGCGTACCTGGTCCGGATCACCACACGCCAGGCGCTGACCCGGCTGCGCACGCTCGGCCGCCGCAAGGAGTCCTACGTCGGCGAGTGGCTGCCCGAGCCGCTGCTCACCACCCCCGACGTGGCCGAGGATGTCGAACTGGCCGACAGCGTCTCGATGGCGATGATGCTGGTCATGGAGACCCTGACGCCGACCGAGCGGGCGGTTTTCGTCCTGCGCGAGGTGTTCGACCTCGGGTACGACGAGATCGCCGAGGCCGTCGACAAGAGCCAGGCCGCGGTACGCCAGACCGCGCACCGGGCCCGCGCCCACGTGGCGGCCCGCCGCCCGCGCGGCGTCGTCTCCCGCGCCGAGAGCCGGGACGCGCTCGACGCGTTCCAGCGGGCCGTGCGGACGGGCGACCTCCAGGGCCTGCTCGACATACTCGCCCCGGACGTCGTCCTGCTGGGCGACGGCGGCGGAGTCAAGCAGGCGATCCTGCGGCCCGTCACCGGCGCCGACAAGGTCGCCCGCCTGATGCTCGGCGGCTTGGTCAAGCTGCCCGCCGAGCTGTCGATGCACCCGGCCCAGGTCAACGGCCACCCGGCCCTGCTGATCCGCCTCGACGGCGAACTGGACACGGTCATGGCCGTCCGCTTCGACGACGGCCGCATCTCCGGCCTGTACGCGGTGCGCAACCCTGAGAAGCTGACGCGCATGGAACGGGAGACGGCCCTGAACCGCTGACCTACTCGGGCTGGGCGAGGGCCTCCCCGGTCTCCAGCAGCGTCTTGAGCCCGGAGACGAGGGCGGGCCACCCGTGCTGGATCATCTCGCGCACGGTGCTGCCGGGCTCGAACCCGTCATGGACGACGGTCAGCTTGACCGTCCCGCTCCCTTCAAGATCCTCGATCTCGAAGGTGACCTTCGACCGCCGCTCGGCGGAGAGCCTGGCGAGGGTCTCGCCGTCGATCCCGTTGGCCTCGGCCCACTCGGGCGTGAATGTGTGCCAGGTGTACGACAGCCGCCGGTGCGGGTCGGACTCGAGGACGACCTGCTCGGGGTCGGCGGTCTCGGCCCCCCGCTCCCGCCACACCACGGGCGACCCGGCCGCCCAGTCGGTGCCGAACTCCACCCCCCAGTAGCGCCGGGTGAACTCGGGATCGGTCAGGCCCTGCCACAGCTTCTCGGGCGTGGTTCTGATGTAGGTCGTGTACACGAACGCGTCGCTGTCCATGGCGTTGCTCTCCAGCACGTGCTTGAGGTCGGCGAGTGCGTGCACCCGATCCCGGTCGTAGCGGCTGATCCAGCGTTCGGTGATGGCGTTGACCGGCTCGGCGTTGAGGTAGTGCAACTTCTCCCGGCCCCGCCGGACGGTGGTGATGAGGTTGGCGGCCTCCAGTACCGCCAGATGCTTGCTGACCGACTGCCGGGCCATGTCCAGCCCGGCACACAACTCGCGCAGGCTCTGCCCGTTCCGCCCGTTCAAGCGGTCCAGCAGCCGCCGCCGGTTCCGGTCACCCAGCGCCTTGTGCAGCTAACGGGATGCATGTCAATCGGGCCTTTTGTTCTCCCACTCCGTGACGTGTTTCCACAGGCGCCGGGAGCACCTGTGGAAGGGTGAGGCCCGTGGCTGCGAGAGTGCGAGTGACAACCGTGGACGCGGGGCCTTTCACGATGCCGAAGGAAGGCCTCATGTACGGGGCGAGCGGCACGATCACTGTGCCCTCGACCGTGGCGGTCATCGAGCACGCCGTGCACGGGCTGATCCTCTTCGATACGGGTGTCAACCATCGTGTGGCCGACCCGGAGACCGCGGACGGCTACTGGGGCGTCGGGCTCCGGGCAGCGTATGGCGCCCAGGCGTTCACCCGGGCGCATGCCATCGACGCGCAGCTGGATCGCCTCGGATACCGCCTGTCGGACGTCAGGTACGTGATCTACTCCCACCTCCATCTGGACCACGCCGGCGGAATGAGCTACTTCCCGGATGCCGTGCACGTGGTCCAGCACGATGAACTGCGCCACGCCTGGTGGCCGGACCGCTGGACTGCCCGGGGCTACGCGTTCAACGACTACCGGGACACACGGTCCTACGACTTCCTCGAACTGGCCGGAGACGCCGACCTGTTCCTGGACGGCAGCCTGACCGTGGTCCGCACGGCAGGCCATACGCCCGGCCACCAGGGAATCATCCTCGACCTCGGCCACCAGGAACGAATCGCCTTCATGGGCGACGCCGCCCACCTGCAGGAAGGACTCGACGGAAACGTGCCGATGATCAGCGACTGGAACATCCAGGAGAAGCTGCTCACCTACGGTCGAGTCCGCGCGCTGGGCCGGGCGGGCGTCCGAACGTTCCTGTCCCACGATCCCGGTCACTTCGCTGCTCTTCCGCACGATGGTGTCTTCTGGGACTGATCGCCACGAGCCGATCCACAGGTGCTGAACCTTGCTCCTCAGATCGGACACATCCGGGCCGCCCTTACCTTCCCGCCGGAGCCCGTCCCGGAAGCCCCCTCCGCGACGCCCCGTCCTCAGCTGTAGGGCCCCCACCGGCGCCCCAGGGTGTCGTACACGTACCGGGGCAGGCCCTCCAGGGCGCTGGTGCGGAACGGGCGGCCGCCGTCGTCGATGCGTACGGTGCCCGTGCGGCCCTGGGAGGACCAGTCCAGCTCCAGGTACCAGCGGCAGTCGCACGAACTGGTCTCGGCCGTGACCAGCAGCACCTCGGGGTCCTTCGCCGAGACGCGGTAGGGCATGCGCACGGCCGGGATCGGCGTGCCGGAGTCGTTCCCGGCGACCGCGCGGGCGATGGGGCGGTCCTTGTCCAGGTCCACGGCGAAGGAGCGGGGAGTGAGCGAGCCGCCGCAGCCCTGGTCCATGGCGTAGGCGTTGCCCTGGGCCGGCGCGGTGCGGCCGGTCACGCGCACGCGCAGCGCCTCCAGCACGACGGCTGTTTCGCTGCGCCCCTGCACCGACAGCTGCACGAGTGTCTCGCCGCCGTGCACCGCGCTCTGCGTCGCGGCCCAGGGCGCCGCGTCCTGCGGGGCAGGGGGAGGGGGGACCTCGTCCGGCGGCTTGGCGATGACGTAGTCGTGACCGCAACCGAGCTTCCATGCCTGGGAATTGACGGACCAGGTGACCGGTGCGCCGACGGGCTGTCCGCCGCGGGGCGGGGCGGAGGTCGTGCCGGGTGGGCGAGAGGTGCCCGGCGTCTTCTCCGGGGCGGCTGAACCCGAGGGCCGCCCGGAGGCGGGGGTGCCGTTCGGGCTGGGTGAGGCGCCCCGCCGCTCGGGTGTGCCGGCCTCCGCCGTACCGGACGCCGGCGGACCGGCGACCCGGACAGGACCGTCGGCGGACGCCCGCCGCCCCTCCGGCAGCGTGGACAGGGCTCCGAGCGTCGCGAGCACGGCACAGACGGAGGCCAGCCCGACCACCACACGTCCACGGCGGTACCAGGGGCGGGGCAGCGGGTGCGGGGGTGCGGACGCGCCGTCCTCCCCGGGCGCGGGGTCCGTTTCGGCGACCGGGCTGCCGTCGGCTCGCATCGCCGTGTCCGGTGTGGTGACGGTGCTGCCGGCCTGCATGGCCGTGTCCGGTTCGGTGATGCCCTCCGCCGCTGTCGCCGGTCCGGCCGCCGCGTCGTTCACGGCTTGCGTCCCCGTGGCCTCGGGCGCACTCTCGGCCGCCCCCGCCGCACGAGTTCTGCGGCGGACCGCCACGGCCAGGAGCCAACGGCGGTGGAGTTCGAGACGCTGCTCCGAGGTCGCCCCGCACAGGGCCGCGAAGCGTTCCACGGGGGCGAAGTCCAGTGGCACCGCGTCGCCCGCGCAGTAACGGTGCAGCGTCGAGGTGTTCATGCCCAGACGACGGGCCAGCGAGCCGTAACTGCGGTCCGTGCGCTCCTTCAACGCCCGCAGCAGCGCCGCGAACTCGGCCACGTCGCCGCTGCCGCCGCCGTCGTCCCGTGCCGACACAGGTCTCCCCGTCCTCGTACGACCCCACCCGGCCCGGGACGGCATCCCAGGCACCCATGTACCTGCACGTCAGACAGGCTGGGATGGTTCCACCGTGTCCGATCGGCCGTCGGCTGTTGCGCCCGGCCGCCGTGACCGCCGATGCTCTTGGTGCCGCACCGACCAGGCCCGGGACGACCGGCCGGTCCAGCCGCACGGCATCCACGTCCACGCATTCATCCACGGGGGAACACTCATGTCCATGCGCATCCGAACGGGCGCTCTCACCGCACTCACCCTCGCCGCCCTCGCGGCGGGCACGGTCCTCACGGCACCGGCCGGCGCCGCGCCCAAGGCCGCCGCGCCCACGTTCCTGTCGGCGTCCCAGCTGCCGCCGCATCCGACGTCGTCCTGGACCGCCGGGCCGGTCACCGACGGGTTCCCGGAGGCACTCGGCCTGTGCGTGAGCACGGAGGGCGTGCCCGCCTACGACTACCGGCACCGGGAGTTCCGGACCGACCTGGACACCGGTGCCGTGCAGTTGACCGTCGTGACGGACACGGCCGCCCAGGCCAAGGCCCTGGCGATCCACTACGACGACCTGATCCGCACCTGCGCCGACCGCATCGAGGAGTCCTCGCCCGACGTCGAGGCCGAGAGCCGCGACTACGGCAAGCTGCCGGTCGAGGAGGGCGCCCGCGTCCGCGGCCTGCACACCGAGACGTCCTGGGGCGCCACCGACATCGCCCTGCTGTCGGTCGGGCGGGACGGCAGGACCGTCACCGTCGTCAAGTGGGGACAGCTGGGCGACTTCACGGACGCCCCCGTGGCCGCCTTCAAGAAGACCACGCGCACGGCCGTCAGCAAGCTGTACTGACCGGCCGGCCACCGGAGAAGACCCGGGGCCGTCCTCCCGCCACGGGGGTCGGGAGGACGGCCCCGTCTCGGCCATGGCCCGGGGCGAGGACCGTCGTACTGCGGCCACGCTTCCCTGGCACCCCGCCGGGGGTCACCGGCCCGGCCCGTCGCCGTGGCCCGGGCCTGGACGAAGCGCAGTCCGTTCCCCGGTCGTGGGATGCGTTGTGGAAGCAACGAAGACCGAAGCCGGGACGTACGGGACTCGGCCGCCGGCCATCGCGGCCTCCCTGCCAAACGCCATCGGCAGGTGAGGCCTGCCCGTCCCGGCCTCGATGTGTGATGCACGTCACATGCGGTGTCTGTCAGGAATCGCCGTGCCGTTTCGCTCAGTCACCAGGAGCAAGCGAATCGACGGGAGCACCAGCATGAAGCACCGCATCGTCGTCCTGGGCGCCGGCTATGCCGGGGCCTACGTGGCCGGGATCCTGGCCCGTCGGCTGTCCCAGGCAGACACCGAGATCACCGTGATCAACGCCGAGCCGGACTTCGTCCAGCGGCTGCGGCTGCACCAGTTGGCGGCCGGCCGCAAGGTCGAGGCCCCGAAGCTGGCGGATGTCTTCGCGGGCACAGCGATACGGCTGCTCCTCGCCCGTGTCGCCACCGTCGACCCGGAGCGCCAGATCGTCAGCCTGGCCGATGTCGACGCCGACGCCGACGCCGACGCCGAGCTCGGCTACGACACGCTTCTCTACGCGCTCGGCAGCCAGGTCGCCGACCACGGCGTTCCCGGCGTGGCGGAGCACGCCTTCGACGTCGCCGCCCGGCCCTCGGCGCTGCGCCTGCGCGAGCGCCTGGACAGCCTGGACAGGCGGAGCGACGGCGGGAGTGTGCTGGTCGTCGGCGACGGGCTGACCGGCATCGAGACGGCCACCGAGATCGCCGAATCCCGGCCCGGCCTGTCGGTGACACTGGTCGCCCGCGGTGAACTGGCCGCCCCGCTCTCCGCCGGAGCCCGCGGCCACCTGCGCCGGGCCTGCGATCGGCTGGGCATCACCGTCCTGGAGCACACCACCGTCGCAGCCGTCGAGGCCGCGCGGGTGCTGTCCGCCGACGGCACAGCCCTGGCGTCGGACGCGACCGTGTGGACGGCCGGGTTCGCGGTCAGCCCCATCGCCGCCGCGAGCGGGCTGGAGGTCACCGAGAACGGTCGAATCGTGGTCGATCGCACCATGCGGTCGGTCTCGCACCCGAACGTCTACGCCGCCGGTGACAGCGCCTACGCCGTCGGCGACAACGGCCGGCCGCTGCCGATGTCCTGCGCTTCGGCCGGCTACACCGGCAGGCAGGCCACGGACGCGATCGTGGGACGCCTGACCGGCCGCGAGATCGCGAACACCAAGCTGGAGTACCCGGGCAACCACATCAGCCTCGGCCGGCGGGACGGGATCCTTCAGATGGTGGACGACGAAGCGCGGGCAAAGCCGCAGTACGTGGGCGGCCGGAAGGCCGCGCGGATCAAGGCGGGCATCCTCAGGATGTCGCTGTGGGCCACCGCGCACCCGACCTTCGGCATGCCCAAGCGCAAGCACCGCCTGGCCGCCGCGCCGACCGCGGCCGCCGAGCAGACCGCCGCCGTCGCGCCGGACGGAACCGCCGGGAAGGCGGCGGCATAGCCGTATTAGGGTGATTCGCGTGGACAGCACCGCCACAGATCGCTTCGAGGCCGGCCGCAACCGGCTGGCCTCGCTGGCGTACCGGCTGCTGGGCTCGGCCGCCGACGCCGAAGACGCCGTGCAGGATGCGTTCCTGCACTGGCAGGCCGCCGACCGGCAGCGGATCGACGTGCCGGAGGCATGGCTGACCAAGGTCACCACCAACCTCTGCCTCGACCGGCTCCGTTCGGCGCAGGTGCGCCGTGAACGCACCGTCGGCGCCTGGCTGCCCGAACCGCTTCTCGACGGCGACCCGATGCTCGGCCCGGCCGACACTTTCGAGCAGCGCGAGTCGGTCTCCCTGGCCGTGCTGACCCTCATGGAGCGCCTGTCGACGCTGGAGCGGGCCGTCTACGTCCTGCGCGAAGCGTTCGCCCACAGCCACGCCGAGATCGCCGAGATCCTCGACATCACCGAATCCGCAAGCCAGCAGCACCTCCACCGCGCCCGGCGACGCATCAACGACGGGCGCCGCGGCGGCGGCGAAGTCGACCCCGCATCCGCCCGCAGGATCGTCGAGGAGTTCCTCGCCGCCGCCACCTCGGGCCGCACCGAACGGCTGGTGGCACTGCTCACCGACGACGCGACCGCAATCTCCGACGGTGCGGGCGGCCGGGCCCAGACCCTGCTGCGGTACGACACTCCTGAGCGGATCGCCGCCGTCGTACGGGCGGGCTTCAAGCCCACACCCGCGAAACGGCGATTCGCCGGCGGCACACCCGCCCTCCACTACGCGCTCGTCAACGGCGCCCCCGCGATCCTCTTCGTCGTCGGCGACCACATCGTCGGCTCCGCCCTGTTCGACATCGCCGACGGCAAGATCGCAACCATGCGCGGCATCGCCGCCCCCGCCCGCCTCGCCCGCCTCACCGCAGCCTGGCGACAGCACGGTCCCGGCACGCGGCTGGTCACTCCGTGGTGAACCCGATGCACCGACGACCGGCATCATGCGGCACGAACATCAAGTCGCCTGAGAGCCAGGTGCGGCCCATTCGGCAAAAAACAGTCCCCGGTAGTGCTGCACGTGTCCTGAAGCCTCAGTCGTCACTGCTGCCTCGGTATCGCGCCGGCTTGCCGGGGGCCTGAACGGCATCCTGTCCACGTCACTCCGCCGGCTAGACGTCCTCGTCGACTTCGTGACCCTTTCGGTGTTGCCGTCTGATAACCACTACTACGCCCTTTCCCTGACGAGTCAATGGGTTTGAGGTAAATCTTTTAAATCTCTCGGCGGGTCCCCTGCGCCGCACTCCCGCCGATCACACCCCGGGCTGATGCTCCTATTGCCTGTCAAGTGGCTTGGAGCCAGTGGCGGTGGGCATGGGCGAGGTGGTCGTCTCGGCGGATCCCGCGTTCGAGGGTGGAGATGGTGGCCGGCCAGAGTCCGAAGTGGTGGGCTGCGGCGGTCAGGGTGATGTTCTTGGACT
>NZ_JBHYJX010000042.1:0-70882 GCF_042740985.1 Streptomyces sp. NPDC058985
GTTCGCAGCTTCTCCGGCCCCGTGCCGGGGACAGGCCCTAACAGCTCTGCACATTCATCTGTACGCGGCTCTGCACTTCAGCTCGTACGCCGACAAGGGTGCCTCCACCGGCTGCGATCAGCGCGGTCGCGCCGCCGATCAGCCATGGAGTGGCGTCAGCTCCTGTGTGGGCGAGGGAGCCCGTAGGCGCCTTCGGCGTGGAGTCTGTCACCGGGGCCGCGGCGACGGACGAAGAGTCGGATTCCGGCGAAGAGTCGGCTTCCGGCGTGGGCTTGTCTGCGGCCGAAGGGGCCGTCCCGCCGTTGCCACTGCTCGGCTTGCCGGGGCTGGACGGGGAAGGGGTGGGCTTGTGCGTCGGCTTGTCTGAGGGGTCGGGCTTCGGGTCGGTGTGGGTTTTGGTGTTGGTGACGGTCACGGTGACCGGGGCGCCGGGGCCCGCGGTGAACGTCTTCGTCGGCTTGTAGAGGTCGTAACCGGCGGGCGCCTTGTTGTGGCCACTGTTTGAGGCTGACCGTTGACCGCTTGCTGAGCCCCCGGACGGCGGTCAGTTGCAGCAGGTGCAGCCGGGCTTGCAGCCGCAGGCGTCGGTCTCCGTGACGGCGCTGGTGGTGGGGATGGGTCCGCAGCAGGCGTCTCCGCGCCAGGCTTCGCGGCCTTCTTTGACGGCGACGGCAGCGATGACGAGGGCGGCGATTGGGTCGGCCCAGGACCAGCCGAAGAGGCTGTTGGCGACGAGGCCGACCAGGAGGACGGCGGAGAGGTAGGTGCAGAGCAGGGTCTGCTTGGAGTCGGCGACGGCGGTCGCGGAGCCGAGCTCGCGTCCGGCCTTGCGCTGAGCGGTGGACAGGAACGGCATGACCGCCAGCGACAGTGCGGCGATGACGATGCCGGGGGTGGAGTGCTCGGCTTCACCGGTGCCGGTCAGGGCCCGGATGGCGTCGATGGTGACGTAAGCGGCGAGGGCGAAGAAGGAGACGGCGATGATCCGCAGAGTGCGCTTCTCGCGGGCTTCGCGGACGTCGTGATCGGTCGCGGAGAACTGCCAGGCGACCGCGGCGGCGGAGGAGACTTCGATGACGGAGTCGAGTCCGAAGCCGATCAGCGCGGTGGAGGAAGCGAGGGTGCCGGCAGTGATGGCGACGATCGCCTCGATCACGTTGTAGGTGATCGTCGCGGCGACCAGCAGGCGTATTCGCTTGGTCAGGACGTCACGCCGGGCCGGGGACGGTCCGAGGGATATCGCGGTCATCAGCAGCAGCCCTTCTCGTCCGCATCGACGCAGGTGCGGTCGGTTTCGACGGCGACGACCGCGGTCCGAAGGTCGTCCAGCGCGTGACCGAGCCGGGGGTCGGCGAGCTCGTAACGGGTGCGGCGGCCGTCGGGGACGGTAACGACCAGGCCGCAGTCGCGCAGACAGGCCAGGTGGTTCGACAGCCTGGTCCGCGAGACACCGATCTTGTCGGCAAGGTCGGACGGATAGGCGGGGGCATCCCGCAGGGCCAGCAGCAGCTGGCAGCGGATCGGGTCAGCGAGAGCACGTCCGAAGCGCGTGAGCACTTCGACGTCGGAAGCGACGGTCAGCACCCTCCGACAATACAAGAATTCATGGATTCAGGAAATCCTGAACTAGCGGGCTTGGGGTCGGCGCCCGTGGGTTCCGATGCGGGTGACACCGGTGGCGGCTTCGAGCTGCTGCTTCAGGCGCTGGTTATCCAGGGTGACTTGCTGGATGCGGGCGGCGGCCAGCGTGAGGTGAGCGGTCAGCTCCTTGTTCCGCCGCCTCAGCTTGGCGTTGCGGGCAACGAGCTGGTCGTAGTGGCTGGTTGGAGTGTCGGCTGCGGGTGCGCTGGTGCGGGCGGCTTCGGCGATGTCCCGGGCGATGTCGGGGAAGTGGCGCCGGAAGGTGGTGTTGCTCAGCCCGAACTCGCGGGCCAGGGCGAGGACGGTGGGGCGCTTGCCGGTGTCGATGGCCGTATGGCGGAGCCGGGTCAGGGCCGCGCGGACCCGCGCTTCGGATGGGAGGTCGGTGCGGCGGGTCACGAGGGCTCCTGGGTGGTGGCGAGGAAGTCTTCGATCTGGTGCTTGCGCCTAAGCAGTCGGTGCTGCAGGAGGGGCGGCAGCGGTGGGCGTCTGGTCAGCTGCTGGTCCACCAGTTCGATCTCTCCTCGCCAGGCGCCGGTGTTCTGCCTGGTGAGGGCGACGTTGCGGCAGGCCAGTGGCTGGCACTGGGGGTGGTCGCCGAGTCCTTCGAAGGCTCCCTGGCGGGCCCGTTCGCAAAGGGCCTTGGCCGGGTCGTGGACGCAGGTGATGTAGGTGCCGGGATAGACCGCGGGGTCGTCCCGGTTCATGATCCGTCGGAGTCTGCGGTCGTCGAGGACGACGGTTCCCTGGAAGCGGGTTCGTTGTCCGAACTCCTCCAGGCGGCGGGCGGCCTCGGCGGCTGCCGGGCCGGCCAGTCGGGTGTGCTCGTGGGCGTCGATGACGGTCAGGAGGTGTTCGCCGCGGGCCAGAGCTTGTTCGCTTTCGACCTCGGCCCGGAAGCCGGAGTCGCTGGTGCCGGCGTATCCCTCGAAGACCTGGATGCTGTGGTGGCGGTATTGGAGAGCTCCGGCGATGGTCCCGCCGGGGCGGCGGGCGATGAACCAGGCCAGGGTGCGGCGGAACTGGGCCGTGTGCAGCTTGAAAGGGCGGCCGTTCACCGCGGGGATGGCGTCGTGGCGTCCGAGGCTGTCGCAGTAGCTGTTCACCCAGGCGGCGAAGTGGTTGAGGTTGTCGTTCGTCTGGCCGGTGGTCATGGCGGCGTGGCGGCGTCCCTTGTGGCCGCCGGCGCCGTGGTCGAGACGGTTGAACAGGTGGTCGACGCCGGGCGGCTGGAGCATCTCCAGCATGGTGATCGCGCGGGCGACGGGTTCGCCGACGTTCCAGACCGCTGTCACTCCGCGGGGGTCATCCTCGCCCTTGAAGGACAGGCTGGTCACCTTCCACCGGTAGGGCTTTCCGGTGCTGTCCGTCTCGGTGCGCAGGCAGCCCCTGGCGAGGGCTTTGACCTCGCTGTCGCGCATGCCGCTCAGGTAGGCGATAACGATGTAGGCCGCGGTCTGCAGCATCCGGGCAAGCACGGCCAGGCCGTGGTCGTGGAAGTGGCTGGTGACGATCTCGCCGATCCAGGGCCGACCGTCCAGCCGGCCCTGGATGTCGAGGTCGAAGCCAGCGGTCTCGGCGACACCGACGACGGCGGCCACGGACTCGACCAGCAGCCGCAGTGCGGGGTCGCGGAACATCGCGCGGTGGTAGCCGGTCTGACGGGCGATGCGGAGCAGGTTCGGCTGTCCGCGCCAGCCAGGCAGCGGCCGGTTGTGTATGAGGTAAGTGTCGAGTGTGGCCTCCAGGGCTGCCCGGGTCGAGACCTCACTCACCCTGGTCGTGCGGTCGACCGGCATGCCCCAGCGTTGCCGCCGCCATTGCCCATCGGCTGCGCAGATGTCCGCAGCGAAGTGGTCGATGAACCGCAGGGCCCAGACGAACAGCGGGCCCATGACGTCTTCGGGGATCCGCTGGGTGCGGTTCTCCTGCGGCCTCTGGTGTCGGCGTACGGATTTCTCTCCCCAGTCGTCCATGTGTCGCGGGTCGAACGCGAGGCGGTCGGTGAGGTGATCGCGCCAGCGCCAGAACCAGCGGACCGCCGAGCGGGCCTTGCTGCGGCCGCTCACCGACCGGACGGTCCGCCGCAGCATGGCCTGGTAGTCCAGCAGGTCCGCTGCGGTCAGGGTCGCCAGTCCCCGAAACCGTGGCTCCGGCCGTTGGTCGACCCATGTCAGAAAGCGGATGGCCTCCTGGAAGCCGGTGTGGACGGTGTCCAGGCAAGGACGCTTCTCGGCCGGCGGCAGCGGGCCCGAGAGCATCGCGAGGCAGAGCTGTTTCGCGGTGGCCCGGAACGACTGGGGAACCCGGTCGAAGCAGAGGGTGAGCGATCGCACGTTCAGGCGGTGGACCGCGTGTCCCAACTGCCAGGTGGAGTCCGCGAATCGGGAGGTGTCCTCCAGCCGGAGGCCGGGCTTGAGCGGCCAGGCCGACAGCACGAACACCTCCGGCTTCAGACCCTGGGCAGCGGCCGGTGTCGTCATGGTGTCTCCCACGGCTCTTCGACCAGGTCCAACAGCGCGTCGCCGGTCTTGTCCGCCTCGGCCCGGGCCAGCTCGGCCGGGCTGAACTTTGCCAGCACGTCGTGCCGGATCGCCGCCCAGGTCGGCCCGTAGCGGTGCCACCACTCCGCCTCGCTCATCTGCTGCCGTCGCTGAACCAGGGCATCGAGCAGGCTCAGCAGCCGCGGCAGGTGGGAGCGGGTGATCAGGCAGTTTCCGCAGTGGAAGCAGTCCAGAAACGACACCCGGCACTCTCCGCCGGTCGCCGGATGCCGTCCCGGATCCCCGCATGCGCTCCAAGCGGTGTCCAACTCCCCGCCCGCGACCCGGCGGGCCGATTCGTCGTCCAGCCCCGCGCCGACGGCCAGGCCCTCCTCGCTGACCGGTCCGGGAAGCACCCGGGGGTGTCCGCGCAAGGCCACCAGCTGCTGGTGAGCCTGAACGGCTGCCCGTTCCGCGTCGACGAACGCCTGGCCGAGGATGTCCTCGCTCCAGTCGACGATCACCGGGTCCTTGCCGAGGTAGTTGCGGAACAGCACCTGCATGGTGTTCGACTTCGCCGCGGACGGCAGATGCCCGCCCAGCCGCCGGGTGCGGCGGACCTCCGCACTGGTCTTGATCCGGTTGAAGGAGACCCGCAGGGGCCCGGGCTCCTGCCCGCCGACGGGATCGGCCATCAGAGGCTTCGCCCGGCCGGCCGCCCAGGCCGACAGTCCCAGGTAACTGCCATCGAGGTTCCGCACGAATGGGGCGATGTGCTCCTGCAGACCGCTCGCCCCGCGACGGCTGCCGTTGCTCCAGATGCAAAACAGCCGGTCGCTTCCGCAGGCCGCCCGGCTCGCCGCCATCAGCTCGTGCAGCAGCAGATAGCAGCCGCCCGGCGTGTGCAGCTCGCGTCCCGGCGGCCCGATCTCCCAGGTGAACGTCTCCTCCCAACGGCCCGAGCCGCGCCGCCGCTTGATCCCGCGGACCTCAACCGCCCGGCCGTCCAGCACCCGGTGCTCGGCCGGCAGTTCCTTGACCGTCTCACCGTTGCGCTCGCTCAGCGCGGTCAGCAGCACCAGCAACGGCGCCAGATCCGCGGTCACCACGAACAGATGCCGTGCCAACTGCCAGCGCGGGCCGACTACGTGAACACCACCTCCGAGATCAGGAACGACTCCCGACGCCCTCACCCCCGCGAGCCGACCGCCCAGGCCCTGCGCGTCAGCCCAGTCCGCAGCGGCCTGGTCGGCAAGCCGCTGCCCGGCCCGGATCCGGTCCCGGACCCGGGCCGTGTCTGCGCGGGCAGCCGCGATCAGCCGTTCGAACTCGCCGTTGGAATAGCCCGCGACACCCCACTGAGGTCGGACCGGCCGCCGCTGCAAGGCGACCGCGACCTGCTCGTCCACCACTGGCCGTAACGCCTTCGTGGCCAGCAGCATCCGAATCGCGCTGACATCCTGCGAGGCCCGGTAGGTGCCCTCCGTCTGGGCCTGGAAGGCTTCGACGTGGCCCAAGCTCAACTCACCTGGCTGCTGCGGCGGTTGCGGCAAAGCGGCCAGGAAACTCATCCACCGAGAATGCGACTCCCATGCCGACCGCGCGGAGGCCAGCGTCCGCAGCCCGCCGGCGGGCCCGGTCCGCTCGGCGAACCCGTCCGCCAGAGCCCGCTGCCAGCCCGGCAGAGGAAAAACCCCCGCATCGAAGACCCAGCGGCGTGCGTCGTCGCCCTCGAACAGCAACCGCAAGTCGGCCGCCTCGCGGTCAGCCGAGGCCGAGCTGCCCGGATAGTGCTGCTGAGGCAGGGCGGCCCGACGGCCCGGGCCCGTGCTGCCCCGCCCCTGTGCCGTCACCACGTCCCGTCGCCCGACGCGCTGTGAACGCCCAGCTGGGCCAGCGGTGTGTCCCTGGGGTCCTCCCACGCGTCGGGGACCAACGCCATCCGGGTCTCCATCTCCAGTTCCTGCAACGCATGCAGATAGATCAGCGTGGTCAGCACCGACCGGTGTCCCAGCCGCCGGCGCACCCAGTCCAGCGGATCGCCGAAGATCCTCACGTAGTGGCCGCGCTGGGCCTCCCCCAGCTGGCCGAGCTGGGCGATGTGAGCCCGCTGCAACTGCTCCAGGGTGACCACGGCGAAGGTGTGCCGCAGCAGATGCGCGTGCGCCGTCAGCCCGATCCCGGCCTCGCGGCAGCGGGAGTTGGCCGTCGTGAACACCGACTTCCAGCCCGACACCGACATCGGAAGCCCGTGCTCGTTCAGCCAAAGCATTGCCGGCTCCAGCCCGGCCGCCGTGTCCCGCAGCAGCCGCCGACGCTCCTCCGGCCGCAGGTCCCGCAGCCTGATCCGGGTCACCCCCGCTGCGGTCAGCTGATGAACCACGTCCGGCCGCTCCGGATCTGCGATCACCAGCGGCCGGCGGATCGCGTCATAGCGGTCGGCAGCACGCGCGTTCTCCACCACCTCGGCCCGATCCCACTGAAGGTAGGAGCCCAGCTCCAGCACCATGCTGTGCGGCAGATAGACCCAGCGGGCCGACGAGTTCTTCGCGATCGCTCCCGGCAGCCAGAATCGCTGGTAGCCGCCCAGAGCCGCCGTCGTTGGGACCTCGGTGACCAGCAGATGGGCCTGCTCGCTCAGCCGCAGCCCGGTGCGAACCATCACGTCGCAGAACACGGCATTGCGGGTAGCCCAGCGGCCCCGGAACCTCGCCGAAGGCAGCCCGTCGGGCCCATATCCCCGGATCCCGACATCCCGCCAGCGGCGATATGCCGTCGGAGGCAGCCACTCGATCCGCTCTCCGCCCTCGTCGTGCGCATAGGTGGCCGGGACCGTCGATGCCGCACGCGGCCGCACCACAGTTCCCGCCGGGGCAGGCCGGGCATCCCGCTGCGGAATCGGTGTGAACGCGGCATGCCCCTGCCCCACTGCCCATCCGTAGAAGGAGTTGACCAGCGACACCTCCTGATTCCAGGTACCCCCGCCAACCCGCGGACCGACAGGATCGCGACGCCGCCAGTGATGAAACGCCAAGTGATCCTCGGCTGTGGCCGACCGCCAACAGCGCCCGCCCCGCGCCACCAACAGGAAGTTCAAGAACCGTGCGATCGCCCGCGCTCGGTTGGCGTTCGTATTCCACGGAGCCGTCACCACGTTCGCCTGAAAGAAGTAGGCGTTCAACGCGACGTCGTACTCAAACCGCGGCGACAACAAGAACGGCAGACCATCCGGCACCGCCTCCTCATCCCACCAGGACAGCAACCCGTCCGGGCCCTCTCCCAGGTAGGCAGGCCATACGCCCACCACCGGTAAGTCCCGGCTCACAAAGTTCACCGACCACATCGCTCCACGCAGCACCCGCGGAAGGTACAGCGGTCACTGACCGGCTATGCACAAGCCCTGATCTCCGTGACCCAGAACTTCGTGCTGCGGCTGGACACGGGCAGCTCACCGGAGGCGGTGCCCTCGGCGCCCGTGGTCAGGGTGAGCAGCGTGGAGGTGCCGGTGCCGATGTTCACGGTCGCGCCGGGCAGGAGCTTGCCGGTCTTGTCGTCCTTGGCCTGCAGGAGGACCTTGGCGGCCTTGAACGGGTCGGTGATCGTCAGCCGCGTGGTAGCGCCCGGGGTGACGATGACGTCCTGGTCGGCGACGACCTCGTGGAGCGGGCTGCCGGTCGCCGTCTGCTTGAGCCGGTAGACCCCTGGTGCGAGGTCGGGGAAGGTCGCCTTCCCCTGAGCGTCAGTCTGTCCGCGTCCGGCTTCCTGGCCGGCGGAGTCGAGCAGCAGGAACGTGGCGGCGGGCAGGGCGTCTCCGGCTGCGTCCTTCGTGATGATCTCGACGCTGCCTGCGTCCGGAGCCGGGGTCTCGGTGGGAGTGGCGGAGGCCGAGGGGGTTGGTTCGGCGGGCTCGGCGCTGGCGGCCGGTGCCCAGGTCAGGGTGCCGGCCGCCGCGACGGCGACAGCAGCAGCGGATCGGATGAGGCGTGCGTGCACGAGGAAGAGGCTCCTAGAGGGGAATGAGGGGGGTCGTCGGATGTGCCAGGGCATCGAGGCGGACAGGAGCAGGGCTCAGCGGTTGCGCGAGCCGTTGCGGGCAACCGGCTCGGCCGGAGCGGGCTGCGCGGTGCGGCCCGTAGTTCGGCGGGGCTTGTTCGCGGGGCGGGAGCCGGGGAACCAGACGGCGGTGTACTGCTCGATGGCGTCGCGCAGCCCGGTGGTGACGGCGCCGTCCCAGGGAGGACGTCCGGGTTGGTGGTGCCCGTCGAAGGTGGCGTACCGGGAGTCGCCTGGCCGGGTGCCGTGGGCTTCGTCGCGGCGGTGGAAGGTGCCGTGGTCGCGGAAGCTGAGGGCGACGGCGTCGATCTCGCCGCCATCGGGGTGGAGGACCGCCAGGCGCAGGCCGCCGTAGGTGCCGGCGTAGAGGGCGCCCTTGAAGTCGATGCGCAGCCGCAGGGGGCTCCCCGGGGTCGGGGCGGCGTAATAGGTGTTGCCGACAACGGCGTGGTCGGCGAAGGGGAGGCAGAGCTCGGCGAAGAACTCGGGAGCCTGGAGGGACATGGTGGACTCCGTCGGGTGGGGCCGTGTCAGCGGCGGGGGCCGGGCAGGGCGGGTCGGCTGGTGGTGCTCCAGCGCGGGAAGCTGGCCGCCGGCACCGCGGTCGGACGGCGAGCGGCCAGGGCCAGCTGGACGTCGAGCGGAGCCGGGCTCTGCAGGGAGGGCGGGAGGACGGGGGCGAGCTGGGCGCGGCTCTTGACGTAGCTGTGGGTCGCCCGCCGCCACCGCAGCAGCGGCGCGGGGTCGGCTACGGACTCGGTGACGGCGCGCAGGAGGGCGGCCGGGGTGTCGGTGCTGGCGGTCGCGTACCAGAAGGGCCGGTCGACGTTGGTGCCGGACCACAGGTGCCAGCGGGCGCTGCGTGAGTCCAGTTCGCTCTTCGCGTCGAGGGGGCCAACGGCGTACTCCAGGGTGGCGAGGCCGTCGGGTGAGGTGATGGCGAAGGTGTCCGGGCTGGGTCGGTAGAACTGCCAGCCGTGGGCGATGAGCGGGTCGACGGTGAGGAACGGGTCGCGCTCCGGGCTGCCGACGACCGGGCGGGCGAGGTAGCGGTCCGGGCCGTCGCGATACGCGGTGGCGAGGGCGGTGGTGAAGGCGGTGACGAACTCCGTCGGTGCGTCGGCGTTGAAGCAGACGCCCCAGACCGGCGGGCCGAAGGCGTCGCGGTAGGCGTTGATGCGCCAGAGGCCGTCGTCCTCGCCCTCGGGGAGGTAACCCAGGCGCACCCGGCCGTCGGGGGCCGTGAGGTGGGCGTTGCCGAGGTCGTCGTGATGCAGGTCCCAGCCGAGGTCGCGCAGCGGGTCGAGGGCCGGGTCGCCGACCGTGGTCGAGCGGGCCAGGTGGCGGGGGAAGACGTAGACGTCGCCATCGAGGTCGTCCTGCGTAGCGGGCTGCGGGCTCATCGGTCCGCCTTCACGGCGACGGTGATCTCATCCGCGACGGTGCTGAGGCGTTCGTTGACCTGGGCAGGGGTGCTGCCGGTCACGATGTAGGATCCGGCGCGGGCGGTGAACAGGGTGCCGCCGTCCTGCGGGAGCTGGACGCGGTCTCCGGGTCGACGCTGGAAGCACAGCCGGTCCAGCCACGGCGGGCGAGTGCCTGTGTAGCCGAGGTGGGTGAGGGTGCCGGAGATGTGGGGGTAGATCATCCCGATGGCAGCGGCGCCGACGCGGCTGGCCGTGAGGTCGGGGGCTTGACCGCAGGCCAGGTCGGCGGCAGCGCGCGGAAGGTCGATTCCGGTGGTGAGGCGGACGAGGTGGCCGATCATGTCGCCGGCGAGTCGGCCGTTGACCTCGATCAGACGCGGTCGGCCGTCGACGAGACGCATCTCGATGTGGCTGACGCCGTTGGTGATCCCCAGTGCTCGGATGGCGGCCCGCGCGGCGGGCGTGACGATGCCGAGGAGTGGATCGGCAGCGTCGACATGGTGCGCGAGCTGTTCGAAGTGGGGTGGCGGGCTGATGGTCTTGCGGTTGACCGCGACTACCGTGGTCGTTCCGCGGTAGGTGACGCACTCGACGCTGATCTCGGGACCGTCGAGGAACTCCTCGACGAGCACCTGGTTGTTCTCTGCTGCCGGCTCGGCCGTCAGCTGCGCGACCTGATGTGCGGTGGCGAGCTGATCCGGGGTGTCCACGCGCTGTACGCCCATGGCGCCGGCGTGGGCAGCGGGCTTGATGACGACCGGGTAGCCGATCTGGGCGGCGGCGGTCTGGGCTTCTGGCAGGCTGCGCACGCTCAACGAAACGGCGGAAGGTACACCGTGACGGGCGAACAGGGAGCGTGCGGTTGCCTTGTTGCGGCACGCACGTGTCACCTCGACGGAGTTGGCGGGCAGTCCGAGGGCGCGGGTGAGACGGGCGGTCGGGACGAGGCACCACTCGTCCCAGGTCATGACTCCGGCCAGGTCGTGGCGTGCGGCCAGAGCCCGGCCCCCTGCCAGCAGGGCGGCTGGATCGTCGAGGTCCGCGACGACGTGGTCGATGATGTGCGCCTCCTCCCAGCAGGGTTCGGCGGCGGTGAGCAGCACGATGTCGTAGGCGTCGGCGACTTGCTCAAGGCAGTAGCCGCGGTAATTCGCGTCTCCGGGAGCGACGACGAGTACGACGGGGCGGTCAGACAAGAAGGTGGTCTCCGTATCGGTGAGGGCAGGATCAGGAGGAGGGCTCTCAGGCCGCGCGGCGGCGGTGCAGCTCGAACGCACCGGCCCAACGGGGATGGCCGTCGATCAACTTCCGGGCGTACAGCGCGGTGAAGTTTTTGTTCAGTCCGGCAACGCCGTGGGGGAGTTCGCGGCGGAGGTCCTCGAAGAGGTCTTTCATGCCGATGCGGGTGGCCCCGGCCGCCAGACGGAGAGCGGCCATGCGTTCGAGCGCGTAGTAGACGTGTGGGTTGTGAGCATCGAAGGCGTGGAACTGGTCGGTGTTGGTGTGCCCGGTCGTGCGGTGCGACCCGCGGACGGCGATAGGCATGGCGTTCTCCACAGACTGGGGCGCAGCAGGGTCAGGGGCGCAGGGCGGGGTCGCGGCGCAGGCGGGCGAAGGCGCAGAGCAGGCCGAGGGCCTGCAGGACGGCGCAGACGGTGATGACGTGGCCCAGAGCGTCGGGGGGCGTGAGGGCGGTGAGCAGGCCGGCGACGGGGAAGGGCAGGAGCAGGATGAGGATGGTTGCGGACAGCGTGCTGCCGAACTTCTCCGGGGGGATGAGGTGGGACCGCAGGGTGCGCAGGACGACCGCCAGACCGCCGTCGGCGGCCATGAGGATCGCGACCAGCACCAGGTAGGACAGGTAGTCGGGGGCCTGGGCGGCGGCGAGACAGGCCAACGAGGCGAGGACGGCGCAGGCGGCGCCGACAGGCCACAGGCCCAGGCGGTCCAGTGCGAACCGGCAGATGGTGACGGCCAGGAGCGTGGCTGCTGCTGCGGCGGACCACACCAGGCCGACGGCAGTGGTGGACTGACCGAAGTGCTTGACGACGATCACCGGACCGGCTGCCTGCAGAATGCCGATGGCCAGGTTGGACACGGTCAGACCGGTGACCAGCCAGCCGAGCGCTGGCAGCGAGCGGATCGTGCGCCATCCTGTGAGGAGCCCGGCGCCCGGGCGCCCCTTGTGGCGGTGCTCCGAGGCCGTGGGCGAGGGTGGGGTGCGCAGGGCGAGCAGCGCGGCGATCAGCGAGAACGCGGTGATCACCGCGAGCATGGGGGGCGGTCCGGCCAGCAGGAGCAGCCCGGCGAGGGCCGGGCCGGCCAGGGTGGCTGTCTGGTCGATGCCGATCAGTACTGCTTGGACCCGGTGGGCTCGAGAGCCCGCCCGGCGGCCCGCGGCAGCGCCGGCGGTCTCGGCCGCGATGTAACTGAACTCGGTGAGCACGCCGGTTGTCGCCGCCAGCGCCATCACGGTGACGCTCGCCACGGTCCCCGAGGGGTGCAGCCACAGCAGGGTCGCGCCGGCGGCGAGGGCCACCGCGCGCCCCAGGGAGGCGAGGTGGAACACGATGGCCGCCCCGCGCCTGTCGACGATCGATCCTGCCCATCCGAAGGCCGCCAGTCGCGGCATCCACTCCAGGGCGAACGCGGCCCCCGTCAGCGCGGCGGAGTTCGTGGTGGCCAGAACGAGCAGCGGGATGCCGTAGGTGCACATCGCGAAAGCGAGGGCGTCGGCCGTGCGCGGCAGGTAGATGGTGCGCAGCAGCGAATCGGCTGGGAGCGGGTCCCGGGTATCTGCGACGTGGCTCACGCGACCGGCTCGTACGTTGACAAGTAGGTGAGCTGCGGGTTTTCGGCCAGCCACTGGAGCAGGAGAACCCGAACGTGGGCTGGGTCGGTCTCGGGCTCGGTGCCGGCCCAGCTCGCGGCGGAGGGGCGTGCCGGATCCTGTGCGCTCTCGCTGGAGATCTGGAGTGCCAGCAGTCCCAGGACGTGACGGACGCGGTGGGTGAAGTCGCAGACCTCCGCCGGTGGGGTGTGGCGGCGGGACCAGCGCGCTGCCGCATCGTAGACGTCGGCCAGCTCCTGGCCGCGGTGGGTGAGTTCGAGGCCGGCGCCTGGCGCGGTGCGGACGAGACCGTGGTTGCGGGCCGTCTCGGTTGCGATCCGCAGGTGATGGGTGGAGAGGTCGGGGAGGGTGGCGGCCAGCCGCCTGGGCGGTATCGCTCCGTTGTCGTCGATCTCGGTGATTAGGCGGATCAAGGGGCGCGATGCCAGTACCTCGACCGCGGTGCGTATCTCGGCTGTGGTGAAGGAGGTGGTCATCGGCGCGGACCCCCTGCCGGGAGGGCCGCCTTCGGGCCGGTGGTCGTGGCGTGGGAGAAGAGTTCACGGCTCTGCCAGGTGGCCGGAGCCACCTCCGGTGCCCGCGTCGGGAGGTGCGTTCCGGGGGCCGTCCGGGACAGGCTGCTGACCCATGGCTTGGGCGTCGGTCCGGCGTTCGGGGAACCCCAGACCGGGTGGGACGCCGCCTCGTGGAGGGGCTGTCCGGCGGCCCACGCGGACAAGGCGCTGAAGACGGGGCCCAGCCCGTCGCCGGACGCGGACAACCGGTAGGGCCTGCCCTTGCCCTTGGTGTTGACCAAGGCGTCGTCAACGAGCTGGCGCAGCGGCGGGTAGATGTTGGTCCAGTCGCTCTGGGGCATCACGAGCCGGGCCAGGGTGCGTCCGCTGACCTCCTGGTGGGTCTTGAGCACCCACAGGATCGCGGCGGCGTGGCGTCGGGTTAGCAGTGTGAGGCTGTCCTCGATGTGGTCGATCGCCCTCAGCGGGTGATCCGCCTTCTCCAGGTGCTCCTCGGCCCAGGTGACGATCACCGGCAGGACCGGCAGCAGGGCGGTGCCGCGCTCGGTGTTCCCGTAGGTCACGTGTCGCGCACTGTGCTCGGTGCGCTCCACCAAGCCGGCGTCGCACAGCGCCTTCACCTTGGGGTGGAGCTGCCCGTCGTGGAGCCAGGACACCTTGGCGGCCAGATCGCTGTACCTCATGGGGCGAGCGGAGAGTGCCAGCAGGATCCGCACGTTCCACCGCGGGGTGATCATGCCGAGGGCTTCGGTGACCCGGGCGATGTCGGTCGCGGTGTCAGGGGGCAGGGCGGTGATGGCCAAGACAAGAACTCCTGGGTCAGTAAGGGAATGCGCCGCCGGGTCAGCGGCTGTGTGCCGCGCTCGGCGTCGCACAGGGCGGAGCGGTTGCAGGGGACGCGGCAGGCGGCGGAGGCGGCGCCGGGGCCGGGACGGGGGCGAGGCTGCGCAGGACGGCAGTCACCGACGTGGCCTGGACGTCGCGGACGGCAACGGCTTCGGCGAGCCGGCGCGCACCGTCCAGGAGGTGGGAGACCTCGTGACGGTCGATTGGCCGCTCGGGATGGAGAAGCCGGGTGAGGTGCTCGCGGTGGAAGGCGATGCTGCGTTCGGCGCCGGCGAGGTGCTCGTGCATGCCGAGGAGGGCGCAGAGCATGCCGGGCGGCTGGTCCTGGGCGTGGGCGCGGAGGTCGGCGAGCGGGGCGCCGTACAGGTCCTCGATCCGTCCGGCGATCTCGGTGGACGTGAGGTGGGTCAAGCAGGCTTTCCGGGTCGGGGGCCCCGGGCCGCCCCCGCACGCGGCGGTGCAGGGGCGGCCGAGGTGGGCAGGGTGACGGTGGCCCGGGGCTGTGTCATGCGCACGGGCCGGGCCGGCTGGCCGAGCGGGGGCATGGTGCGCAGCAGTTCGCCGAGGGCGGCGCGGTAGCCGTCACGGGCGTCCAGCGCAGCTTCCAGCCACTGGGCGTCGAAGCGAAGCTTGTCCGCCGCCAACTCGCCCATATCGCGGTCGGGATCCATGTCCGCGTGCACCCGGTCACGTACCCGGGCGACCTGTTCCTCGGTCAGCGCCAGGAAGGAGCGCAGTTCCAGGGCGCGGGTGAGGGCGGGAGAGGCGTCGCGCGCGACAGCGACCTCGTGGAGTTCGGGGACCGGGCTCCCGAAGACCCGCTGGAGGTCGGTGTCCATGGTGCTGGCCTTGGCCGTGCTCATCGGCCCGGCCTTCCCGCTCGCACCGCCGAGGCAGGAGCGGGCACTCCGCTGGGTTGGTGGGGAGCGCTGGTCTGCACCGCCGGTCCTGTTCGGGGGCGTAGGCGGGCCAGCTGTTCGGCAGCCAGATCCTTCTTCCCGGGTGCATCGGGATCGAGGAACCACTTCACGACCATGGCCCGGCCGTCGCGAGTCGTGACGGCAGCGTTCACCCGATGGGCAAGGTCCATCGTCGGGTCGTCGACCTCGCTGGGCTGAGTCTGGAGCGCGGCAAGGAGGTCGTCCTCCGTTCGGTCGAGCACCGACTGGGCCTCGACGAGAAGGCCGTGCCACTTGACGACATCGGTGGCATCCGGATTGGCCGTCGGCGCGGCGGCAACTGCGGCCTTCAGCTGGTCCAGGTCCATACCGAAACGCGCTTCGATCCGTTCGGTGAGCACGCCCACGACATCTTCAGCGCCATCGGATATGCGCTCGGGCAAAGGGAAGCTCCAATTCTGGAGAGGACGGGCGTAGGACCGGGCGAGGAAATGACGGGTCCCGGAGACTTGGGCGTTCGGGAACCGATGAGCCTGTCAGTCGAGGCACATGCGGACGTCGCGGTAGACGTACGTGCCGGAGACCCAGCCCTTGACGCCAGTGGTCTTGTCCGTGATGTAGAGCCAGTTGCCGCTCTTCTTGGAAACGCTGAACTTGTGGCTCTTGTAGAGCAGGCCCAGGGCGGTGGACGAGGCGATGGCCTTGGACCGGATGGTCACAGCGCTGGTGTGCACCTCGTACGGCAGCGGCGGCAGCTTCTGGCAGCTGACTGCGGGGGCGGCGGTTGCCGCCGTGGGTACGGCCGCCGCACTCGCGCTGGTGGCGGAAAGCGCCGGCAGGGCCAGCGTGCCGAGGAGAGCGGCCGACACGGCGATTCGGGTGGAGCGCATGCGGGAGGAACCTCCATGAGGCAAAAGGGGGTTGTCTGAAAGGGCGCTGCCGGTTGTCCCGGCGGCTGCATCAAGAATCCGGAGAATCGCCGGTTTGGCTAACCGGCGATCGTCGGCTATGTTGCGCCCGCCGTTGCCAGTTGCCGGCGTCAGAAGAGACGTCCGGGTGCGCGCACAGGCGGAGCCTTAGGTACAGCAGACGGACGCGCGGGCGTGGTTGACCGGCGGACGGGCGGCGGGGGGCCGGCGTTTCCAGCGAGGCGGTCTTCGCCCCATTGCAGGGCTTCACCGGCAGAGGAGAATCCGCCCTCGCGCAGCGTGTAGGTCCATGCGCTGCTGTCGACCTCTTCGACCACTACGCGAAAGGGGCTGGGCGCGTGCTCGTCCAGGGCCCGCAGCACGACGATGGTGACCATGTCCTCGGGATCGTCGCGGGTGTAGGAGTAGCCCATCGCGTAGTGGTCGCCGTCGCCGGCCAGGCGCCGCTCCAGCAACCGGGTCGTCTCGTCGGCCGCAGGGGGGCCGAGGTCGGGGTTGAGGGTGATGGCATCGGGGCGGCATCCGCGGTGGATGAGCCAGGACTGCGCCAGGGCCGGCAGCGGCAGGACGGCCTGCTCGAAGGCGAACGTGCGCTGCTCCAGGTCCCGTCGAAGGTGCACGGCACGGTAGGCCGCGGTGCCGGGATGGTCGAAGGTGGCGGTTCGGTCGAAGAGGACGAAGTAGCTGTGTACGCCGTTCGCCGTGTGGTGTTCGGCGAGCGGCACCAGCATGTCGGCGTCTCCGACTTGCTGGTAGAAGTCGATGAGGACGTCCTCTTCGGCGTCGAGGTGATCCACCTCGAAGGCGACAGATTCGGGGTTGGACGCTCGGTCGGGCACCGGTTCGCTGGACGACAAGAGGGCCTTTCACGCGGGGTCAGCGGGTGTGCCGGGAGGCGGCCGAGTGGGCAGGCCGGGACAGACCCGGTAGCGGGCCGGGTGCCGGGCCGGGCCGGGGTACGCGCCCGCGGGTGGTCAGTTGGGGGGAGCGGGAGCGTGCCGCGTGGGTACGGGCGCTTACCGGCCGGCGGGTCATCCCCAGCCGGCGGCCGACCTCGTCGTAGACGTCGTTGCCTGCTCTCGGCCGGAGGACCACGACGTGGATCTCCTTGTGGTGCAGGGAGTCCGCGGGTGCCGGGCGGACGCCGTAGACGACGCGCCAGTCCTTGCGCGCGTCGACGAACAGCTTTCGGTACCCCTCCAGGTCACCGTCCAGGCGCAGCCCGAAGCGTTGCGCGTTCACGACCTCCTGGAGGTATGCGAGGGTGATGTCGCGGATGTGGCTGGGGGCCTGGAGGAGGTCGGTCAACGCGCGAGGGTCGAAGCTCAGGCCGAAGGCAGGCTCTCCTGCTCCCCCGCTCATGACGTCGGCTCGTCCGGCTCGGTGGTGCCGACGGCTTCGGCGGCGGACGCCGCCTCGGTGCGTATGGACGGCGGCGGGCCGGGCAGCAGGCGGTGCGCAGGCCGCTCGGGCGAGGTCATGCACGCCGACAGCGGTCCACCCGGCGCGCGGATGGCAGCGACCGCGTGGGTGAGGAAGTCCCGGTGCCACACGAACAGGCCGCTCAGCCCCGATTCGGGGTCCTTGTGCTGCTGGTAGGCGAGCCAGAGGGCGTGGAGCCAGGCCACGACGTCGTCGTGTTCCTGCCACTGCAGGCACCAGGGCGCCGCGGTGGTGACCTCCGCCCCGTAGACCGGAAGGAAGAAGTCGTCCACCCAGTCGCTGAGGGCATCGAGTTCGTCTTCGCGTTCCTCCCCGTCCAGCTCCAGGATCGGCCGAGGCTCCGGCGGAGCGTCGGGAGCCGGCCCACCGAAGCCCGGCATGCCGAACGCCGCGAACGGGGAGTCACTCGGCGGTGGAGCGGAGGCGAGATGATCCAGCTGCTGGGCCTGTTGCGCCGACTGCTCCATGAGCCGCCGCACGCTCGCCTCGATTCCCTCCAGCTGAGGGTCCGGGACGCGGATCGGATCCAATTCCCCGCCTGCTGCGGGTTCTACGGATTCGGGCATGAAAGAGTACGGCCTCCTACGAGACGCGAAGTGATGGTGGGCGAAAGCAGCGGCGTACACGCGAATGGCGAAGTGCCGCTCACATCAACGGCCGTTCGGGATTCGACGGCGTGTACCGAATGCAGAATCGGCTGCGCCGCAGCCGCCTATACGGTGAGGACCATGTCGTCCTGGGTGAGGGTGGCGCGGATCGTCTCGGTGAGCCGGTCGGCCGCGATCGACGCATAGTGCTCGGTCTTCTCCACGCCGATGAAGTCGCGGCCCTCCAGCAGGGCGGCCACGCCGGTGGATCCGGAGCCGGCACAGAAGTCGAGGACGGTGCCTCCCTCGGGGCTGATCTTGACCAGCTCACGCATCACCTCCACCGGCTTCTGCGTGATGTGCTGCCGCTTCGCGCCCGAGGGCTGCGACGCCGAGTACAGGCCCGGCAGGTAGACCGGGTTGCGTGAGCCGTCGATCGGCCCCTTGGAGGCCCAGACGATGAACTCGCAGTTCTGCGTGAAACGGCCCTTCTGCGGCCGTGCGGCGGGCTTGTGCCAGGCCAGCACCCCGCGCCACAGCCATCCGGCCGCCTGGATCGCGTCCGTCGTGGTCGGCAGCTGACGCCAGTCAGTGAACAGCAGGCCCGTCCCGCCGGTCTTGGTCAGGCGGTGGGCTTCGGTCATGATCTGCGTCAGCCAGAATCCGTAGCTGCGCTGGTCCATGTTCTCGCCGGTGAAGTCGGGAAGTTCGTTCTTCGCATCGGCGGAGGTGTACTTCTGCTTGGCGGAGCGGGTCGTGCGTTCCTTCGCGGTGCGCCCGCCGGAGTTGTATGGCGGGTCGGTGATGACGGAGTCGACGCATCCGTCCGGCAGGCCGGCGAGGACGGCCAGAGCGTCGCCCTGGTGGAGGGAAAAAGGCAAAGAGGAACCCCAATTCGGGTGCGGAGTCGCGGGAAGAGACTGCCGCCTCGCACAGGAGTCCTCGCGGGCCGAGTTCGGGCATGCAGAAGCCCGGGGCCGCGGACCGAGGAGGGCGAGGGGAGTCCAAAAACTGTAGGGCCGAATTTGCCGACGACCAAGAAGTGCCCGTCGAGGGGTCGGATTCCGGCACCCCGCGCTGACTTTTTGGTCAACCGCCGATCCGCACCTACTGTTTTTGAACCGCCCGGCGCACACCGCCGTTGGCTACTCACGCCCCACCCAGCTCACTACCCGGGCCACGCGAAGCGAGCGGCAGCTCGCCCCGCCAGCCCTGCCTCCGATCGCCCCGGCCCGCCGCGCCCTTCCACCACGCCCTGCGTACGCGACGTGCCGGACACCACCGAAGGACCCTGCATGGCCTCTCCTTACCCACCCGTGCCCAATATCGCTGACCGGCGAGCGGTCCGCTCGGGTTGAAGGCCCTCGCCGCCGGCATCGGCGTCGTCTTCCTCTCCCCGATCCTCCTGGCCGGCACCGGCATGATGCTGGCCTCCTCCGCCGACGCTGTGCAAAGCAACGGCACCCTCAGCAACTGCCTGACGGACCTGGATTCCAGCGAGATCGCCGACCAGGTCTCCAAGCTCCTGGATGGCGCCTCCGGTGAGGACGTGCACATCGAGGGCCTGGACCTGCCTGCTGAACAGGTCCCCAACGCCCAGACCATCGTCGCCGCCGGCCTCTCCCTCGACGTCCCGAAGAAGGGGCAGATCATCGCGCTCGCCACGGCGATGCAGGAGAGCCGGCTGCGCAACCTGAACTACGGCGACCGCGACTCCCTCGGCCTCTTCCAGCAGCGCCCCTCTCAGGGGTGGGGCAGCGCCGAGCAGATCCGCGACCCCACCTACGCCTCCGAGCAGTTTTACAAGCATTTGCTCAAGGTGAACGGGTGGCAGCAGATGACCGTCGCCCAGGCCGCCCAGGCCGTCCAGCGATCCGGCCTGCCGGACGCGTATGCGCAGTGGGAGGACCTGGCCACTGCACTGCAGTCCGCCCTCGTCAAAGCCTTCCCCGGCGGTGACGCGGAGGGTGCGGACGCCGACGAGGACAAGGAGCCCTCGACCTCGACCGGCTGCACGCCGGGCCAGGACGGTTCCGGGTTTGGCCGCATCCCCGAGGGGAGCGTCCCCAAGGGCTACACCATCCCCAAGGACGCCGACCCGAAGGCCCGCAAGGCCATCGCCTGGGCGATGCAACAGCTCGGAACGCTCTACCAGTGGGGCGGCTCCTGCACGAACGCCCACGGCCCCGACCCCATGGCCCGCTGCGACTGCAGCTCCCTGATGCAGCAGGCATACGCCCACGCCGGCATCCAGCTCACCCGCACCACGTACACGCAGGTCGGCGAGGGCAAGGTCGTCTCGCCCGCTCACCTCAAGCCCGGTGACCTGATCTTCAGCCGCGGCACCGCCGCACGGCCGGAGCACGTCGGCATGTACATGGGCGAGGGTCTGGTCATCGAGGCGCCCCGCACCACCAAGCCGGTCCGGATCACGCCGATCAAGGACTGGACGATCCTCGCCGCCCGTCGCGTCCTCTGACGCCGCCGCCCGCCCGCTCCGATCGGGCGAGGCCACCTCGCGGTCCCCATCCGCGTCCCTCCGCTTCCCCACTCACCGGCCCTCGCCCGGCCCGCGTACGCAAGGAGCCCCCTCACCCCTATGCATGTCCCCCTCGCCGACCGCGTCATACAGCTCGCCTACGACCCCGGCATCACGCCCAAGGGCGGCGGCCTTCCCGGCCTGAGCGTGCTCAAGACCGTCGTCAGCTCGATCAACCTCTTCGGCATCGTGGCCGTCGTCGGCGCCTTGGCCGTCTCCCTCGGTGTGTGGGCCTGGGGCCACCACACCGGCGGCCACCAGGCCGAGGCCAACGGCAAGAAGGGCGCCATGGTCTCCGCCGGCGCCGCCCTCGGTCTGGGCGCCGCCAACGGCCTGGTCGCCTTCTTCTCCAACCTCGGATCGCAGATCCAGTGATGAAGAACCGACTCCCCTCACTCTCCTCCTACGGTGCGGGCTGGTCAGCGAACCGTCGCATCGCCATCGTCGCTGGGGTCGTCGCCGCGCTGCTGGTCCTCGCCGGCGTCGTCGCCGTCGTGACCGGCAGCGGGGAGGACCACCAAGCTCCGGCGACCACCGCTCCTGCTCCGACGGGCAGCCCGACCGCGACCGAGGCCGCCCCCGAGCACTCCTCCGCCTCCGGGTCAGGATCGGTGCCCAAGCCGCCGCAGATCTCCGAACCGGTCGCCTACGCCAAGGCAGCAGCCCAGATGCTGTGGTCCTACGACACCCGCGACACCAGCCGCGACCAGCAGCTGGCCGGCATGCGCGCCTGGATGACCACCGAGTCCACGTACGCCGACTGGGCTTCGGTCTCCGGGCAGGTCCCCGATCCGGTGCTGTGGTCACGGATGGCCGACCAGGACCAGCACGCCGCCGCCAGTGTGACCGAGGGCCACTACCCCTCCGCGTTCAAGCAGGCCCTGGCCGACGATCCGTCCGCGATCACCGAGGCGTACATCTACGTCGTCACCGTCAACGGCAAGCAGCAGATCGCCTGGAAGAAGGGCGGCGGCGGAACCGAGGAACGGGCCGTGACCCTCGCGGTGCAGTGCCGCCCGAACCAGGACTGCGCCCTGGCCGCCATCGCCCCGAGCGTCACGCAGTGACCCGCACCTGACCGACACGAAAGGAGGAGCAGCGCCCCGTGGGTTTCTGTGACTTCCCCTTGGCCGACAAGCTGTGCGCTGTCGGCGACGCGGTGGACTTCGCCACCGACCCGGGCAAGGCCATCGGTGACTGGATGGCGAAGTCCGCCGGCGAACTGGCCGCCGCCGCGGCCGACCTCGCCGCCGAGGCGGTCAACACCACCACCAAGGTCGACCTGAACGCCGGATGGTTCGTCGACAACTACGAGATGCTGCTGCCCCTGGGCCTGGTCCTGCTGGTCGCGTCCTTCTCCGCGCAACTGGTCCGCGCCGCCGTCCGGCGCGACGGGCAGGCCCTCACTCAAGCCTTCACCGGCACCATGTCAGGCGTCCTGTTCGCCTTCTGCGCCATCTCCCTGACCACGGTCGCCATCGAAGTCGTCGACGCGATCAGCGACGGCCTGTTCAAGACCGCAAATCTGAACATCGAGTCCGCCGTGCGCCGCATCGTCAAGGTCAATCAGATCGGTGCGCTCTCCGGCCTGGGCTGGCTCGTGCCCGTCGTCGCCGGACTCGGCGCCGCCATCGGTGCGTTCCTCTACTGGTGCGTGATGATGGTCCGCAAGGTCGGCATCCTCGTCATGGTCACCCTCGCCGTCTTCGCGTCCGCCGGCGGCGGCTGGGAGGCCGCCCGGCGCTGGCGCAAGGGCTGGATCGAAGCAACCGCCACCCTCGTGGTCTCCAAGCTCCTGATGACCGTGATCTTCGTTCTCGGCATCGCCGCCATGGGCAAGACTGAAGCCAAGGACGGCATCGCGGCCCTCGCCGACGTCATGTCCGGCATCGTGATCATGGTGCTGGTGCTGCTGTGCCCGTACGCCGTGTTCAAGTTCGTGCACTGGGCCGCGGACGGCACCGACGGGGAGTCCATCCACCGGGCGGGAGGCGCCGGAGCGCAGATCGCGAAGGCGCACGCCGAGAAGGCCGCCCGCAAAGCCGCCGCAGCCGCGGCCACCGCCGGAACCGGTGGCGCAGCCGCTGGAGCGGGCGCCGCTCCGCAGGGGCCCGACGCCGGCGGAGGCTTCCCCGGCGACATCGCGGCCAACCCGACCGGCGGCGGTGGCGAAGCAGGCAAGGACGGACCGCAGGGAGGCGGAACAGGCGCCTCACCCGGTGGCGACGCCCTCAAGGCCGGACTGGAGAAAGCCGTCCAGCCCGCGCCGACCAGCGTGTCCGACGACACCAGCGGCCAGGTGGGCGGCAGCCCCGGGCCGGGTGGAGCCGGGACGAACGCCGCCTCCGGACAGGGAGGTGGGTGGCAGTCCACGCCGCCGACCACCACCCCGCCGCCCCAGGGCGCGCCCCCGTCCTCCGGATCGCAGAACGCCCCGTCCAGCGGGTCAAGCACACCGCCGCCTCCGGCCGGCCTCTGACCCCCTGCCCGAACACCGGGGGTGGGACGTGCCCCGCGCCTCCCGCCCCCGGCCTCCATCCGCGCCTCCAGGACCCCCTTCATGACTGATCTGTCCGTCGCCCCGGTCACGGTGAAGTTCCCGCACCGCTCCCGCCGCGGCATCCTCCTCGGCCTCTCCCTGCCCCAACTTCTCCTCGTCTCCGCCACGCTGGCTGTGCTGCTGCTGACCGTGATCTCCACCGGGCTGCTCGGCGCCGTCGCCCTGGCCCCTCTGTGGGCGGCGTCCGGCGCGCTCGTCGCCATCCGCCGGCACGGACGATCCCTGATCGACTGGGCGCCGATCGTCACCCGCTACGCGCACCGCCGCCGCACCGGTCAGACGCTCTGGCTCGCCCGGCCCGTCACCCGGCCCCGGCAGGACGGCATCCTGCACCTGCCCGGCACCACCGCCTCCCTCAAGGTGGTCACCCCCGGCGACTCCGCCAACGGCGCCGCGGCCGTCCACGACCCGCACCACCAGACCCTGACCGCCATCGCCCGCGTCAGCTCCCGCGCCTTCGCCCTCCTGGACCCCGCCACGCAGAACCACAACGTCTCGAGCTGGGGCCGCGCGCTGGCGGGCATCGCCCGCACCGGGCACATCGCCACCGTGCAGGTGCTGGAGCGCACCGTCCCCGACAGCGGCGACACCCTCACCCGCCACTGGACCCAACACGGCCAGCCTCAGACCCCCGTCGCCGGACAGATCTACTCCGAGCTGGTCGCCTCCGCCGGACCCGCCGCCGCACCGCACGAGACCTACCTCGCCATCTCCCTGGACCTCAAGGCCGCCCGGCGCCTGATCAGCCAGGCCGGCGGCGGGCTGCCGGGGGCGTTCACCGTCATGGAGCAGACCACCGCCTCCATCGCCCAGGCAGCCCGCAACGCCGGCCTGACGGTCACCGGGTGGCTGACCGCGCGGGAGATCGCCGCCGTCATCCGCACCGCCTACGACCCGGCCGCCCTCGCCGCCCTGCAGCAGTGGTCCGAGACCGGCCGCGCCGAGGCCGACCCCGCCGCCGCAGGCCCCGTCGTCCAGGTCGAGGAGTACGACCGCCTGGCCACCGACAGCGCCCGCCACGCCACGTACTGGGTGGAGAACTGGCCCCGCACCGAGATGGGCGCCGGATTCCTGCACGGGATCATGTTCACCGCAGGCGTGCGCCGCAGCCTCTCCCTGATCTACGTGCCGCAGGCCCTGGAGTCCGCGCTGCGCGATGTCCAGCGGCGGAAGGCCGCGATCATCGCCGACGCCAACGAACGCTCCCGCCGCGGACAGGTCGACAGCGAGGAAGACTCCGTCGAGTACGCCGACGTCAAGCAGCGTGAGCGCCAGCTCATCGCCGGGCACGCGGACGTGGCCCTGACCGGCCTGGTCACCGTCACCGCCGACACCGACGCCCTCCTGGACGCCGCCTGCGCGCAGATCGAAACCCATGCCGTCACCTCCGGCGTCGACCTCCGCAGGCTCAACTACCAGCAACCCGACGCCTTCACCCTCAGCGCTCTGCCCCTCGCCCGCACCGCTCTGTGAACCCGCCCCTGTTCACGGGCCGGCACCCCTGCCCACATCCCTTCGCTCATCCGCGACACGAGCACCCGTCGCCGCCCCTGCCGCCCGGCAGGAAGGACCACCACCTTTGACCTCCCCCGCACCCCCGGAGGACGCGCACCCCTACCTGCGCGCCGCAAGCGCCGGAGTCCGCCACCACACTCGCGCCCTCCGCCCGCCGGACGCCCTACCGCCTCAGCCGGCCGACCGGCAGCACCTGGACGCACTTCACGGCCACCTCACCGCCCTGCTCCACCTGCTGGACCGCCTCGCCGAGAGCACCCGACCGCCCCACCCGGCCGCCGGCCGACTCCTGGCCACCGCGCACACCCGCCTCTGGCAGGCCACCAGCAACGTCCACAACGCCTTTCACCTGCTGCCTGCCGGCACCGCGGCGGACGCCGAGAACAGCGCATGCCGCCCCGACCGGCTGCCCGAAGGCCCGCCGGTACTGACGATCTGCCAGCGACACCTCGCCGCCGGACACGTCGTCCGCCGCAAGACCACCCCCAGCGACCTCCGCCCGCACACCACCGCCTGCGTGCGATGAGCCCCACCCGCAGAATCGAGGGCCCCCGATGAGCCACCGGCCCGCCCGCCGCGCACGCCGCGCCTCCGCCTCCCCGCTGTTCACCCCGCACGGCGTCGACCGCGCCAGCCGCAAGGCCGCCCGCCGCCAGCTCGCCGAAGCCGCCGCCAAGGCCCGCGTCGAAGCCGGCACCCGCCCCGACGCGGTCACGAGCGACGAGCACGAGATGCCCGCCGCGCTCCACCCGGCCGGCGGACGCCCCGGCCCCGCCTCCGCCCGCGGGAACCAGCTCAAGCTCCCCGCGCACCGCATGACCACCGCCGTCGCCGCCGGCGCGTACCCCTTCCTCGCCGAAGGCGGCCTCGGCGCCGAAGGCATCTACATCGGCCGCGACGTCCACGCCGAGGCATCCTTCGTCTTCGACCCCTTCGCCCTGTACGGCAAGGTCGAGGGCTTCACCAACCCCAACCTTCTGCTCGCCGGCGTCATCGGACAGGGCAAGAGCGCGCTCGCCAAGTCCTTCGCGCTGCGCTCGATCGCCTTCG
The DNA here is from genome assembly GCF_042740985.1 of Streptomyces sp. NPDC058985. NCBI lineage: Bacteria > Bacillati > Actinomycetota > Actinomycetes > Kitasatosporales > Streptomycetaceae > Streptomyces > Streptomyces sp. NPDC058985. Next base: position 25,339 of record NZ_JBHYJX010000042.1, read on the forward strand.
GCTACCGCGTTTACGTGCCCTGCGACCCCAAGGGTGAGTGGACGCCGGTGGCCCAAGCCCTCGGCGGCCGGTCCGTCGCCCTGGGGCCCGGCCTGCCCGGACGGCTGAACCCCCTGGATGCAGCCCTCCGACCGGCGAGCGTCTCCGAAGCGGACTGGGCCGGCGAGATCCGCAAGCGGCGCCTGCTCCTGCTCGGCTCCCTAGCCCGCACCGTCCTGGGCCGGGACCTGCTGCCCATGGAGCACACCGCCCTCGACGTCGCCCTCGACGCCGTCGTCACCCACGCCGACACCACCGGCCGCACCCCGCTCCTCGGCGACATCGCCAGCACCCTCAACAACTCCGCAGCCCTCGACGAGGCCGCCGGGATGATGTCCGGGCAGCTCGGCGAGGCCGCCCGCGACCTCGCCCACGCCATGCGCCGCCTCGTCTTCGGCGACCTGGCGGGCATGTTCGACGCGCCCTCCACCGTCGACTTCGACCCGAACGCGCCGATGCTCTCCATCGACCTATCCCGTCTCGGCGGCTCCGGCGACGACACCGCGCTGGTCCTGGCGATGACCTGCGCCTCCGCCTGGATGGAGTCCGCCCTCTCCGACCCCGACGGCGGCAGGCGCTGGATCGTCTACGACGAAGCCTGGCGCCTGATGCGCCACGTCGGCCTGCTCCAGCGCATGCAGGCCCAGTGGAAACTCTCCCGGGGTCTAGGCATCGCGAACCTCATGGTGATCCACCGGCTGTCGGACCTGCTCACCGCCGGCGACGCCGGATCACAGGGACGCGCCCTGGCCGAGGGCCTCCTCGCCGACTGCTCCACCCGGATCATCTACCGCCAGGAGACCGACCAGCTCCACGCCGCCGCCACCCTCCTCGGCCTGACCTCCGTCGAGATGGATGCCATCGCCCACCTCAACCGGGGGCGCGGTCTGTGGAAAGTCGCAGGTCGGAGCTTCATCGTGCAGCACCTGCTGCACAGCCACGAACTGGCACTCTTCGACACCGATGCCCGTATGCATTGAGGAGCAATAGGTCCATGCCACCCGGTCTCCAACGCGACCTGATACCGCGCGACGCCACCCTCCACCTTATCGGCGCGCTGAACGCGATGAAGGACCAACTACACGACGCCGCCCAGCAGTGGGAGCTGCTCGACGAGAACGGACACATACCGGCCGCACCTTCTTACACCACGCTGCTCCAGCACGCCGTTGCCGCACAGGACCTCTCCCGCGGCGTCCTCCGGCTTACTGCCGACTTCGCCCTGAGCCCACACCACACCACCCCCGCCGGCAGCACAGTTCTGAAGCGCCTCGCCACGGCGACGACCATGTCGAGCCACGCATCAGCGCACTTCACCGAGACCGCCGAGTGCGCGCTGGCTCTGTCCCGCGCCGCCTCGACAGACCGGCACCACCTCACGAATCGCATGGTCATCGACCACTCCTCCGCCCGCGCCTACCTACGCAGCGCCTCGGAATCCCTTGGCGACGCGGCCAAGGAACTCAACGAGCACCTCGGCTTCCAACGCTTCCTCACAACGCTCACCCGCCAGGAGAACGTGCCGACGCGACCGCGAGGCCAGCCGGACGGTCGCCACCGCTGATCACCTGCCGAGAGCCACCCACCCCCACGGCGGAGCAACGCCCTGAACCGCCTCGGATCGGTGCGTGCACCAATCACGACGACATCCATAAGGAAGCCACCATAGAAGCCCACCCGACCACCGCACTTTTCCCCCTACTCGACGAGGAAGAGCTCCAGTCCCTCGCAGACGACATCCGCGAGCACGGCCTCGACAACCCCGTCGTCCTCGACACCACCGGCCGGATCCTGGACGGCAAGAACCGCCTTCGTGCCTGCGAGATCGCAGGCACCCAGCCGACCTACACCACATACGAAGGCGACGACACCGATCGGTACGTACTTTCGGCCAACAGGCAGCGCCGGAACGTGACCAAGGGCCAGCTCGCGATGATCACGGCCAAGGCGCGTTCATTCAGTGAACACGAGCAGCGTTCACCCGGTGAACGGTCCGTCCGTTCACTGAGTGAACAGGCTGGCGTCTCGGTGGGACGCATCGGACAGGCCAGCATGGTCCTGCGGCATGCACCGGACCTGGCCGAGGCAGTCATCAACGGCACGATCGGCCTGAACGAGGCGTACTCAGTGGCGCAGAAGAACAAGGCCCAAGCCGAATCGTCGGAAGCCCAGCTCGCGCGCCTGCGTTCCGAGGACCCCCAGCTGGCCGACAGGGTTGCCGAGGGAGAACTCACCATCCAGGGCGCATGGGCGGAACGCAAGGCACGCCAGGAGGAAGACCTGCGGCAGCGCAGGGTCGCCACGAACCTGCTCTGCGAGATTCTCCCCGCCCTCGCCCAGATACGCGGCAGCCGCACCTTCGCACAGTACGACCCCGAACTCGCTCCGCCCGGCCGAGCCGTCACCCGTGAAGTGATCGAGCACGCCACCACCGCCCTGGCCGAAGTAGCCGCCGCTTGGAAGGACCGCGACCTCCCGTGAAGTATTCCTCCGACCCCCAGCTGCGCCAGCTCGCCCTCGAAGCAGCCCAGCACGTCACCACCGACGCCGGCCGTATGCACAAGGACGACTTCCTCGACGACCTATGTGCCCGAATCCACGAGCGCGCCGACCTAGAGGGCGCCGTCCTGAAGAAGGCCGCCCAGGTCTGATGCGGGACCTCGGGGAGCGCCGCAGCCCTCGCCGCAACAAGAGGACCGGCGGCCTGTACCACCCCGAGAGCATCATCAAGCTCGGCAACGGGATCTGGGTGTGGATGAAGCACACCACCCCGACGGACATGACGCAGTGGGGCCTGATCTCCTCTCGGAACACCGTGCGCACCATCACCGCCGCCGCGGACACCCAGCAGTACATCCATGAGCGCACCGACGCCTTCCGCTCCCACCCCGGAATCTCCAGCCTCCACCCGCTGGAGGAATCGGTCTTCCACTACCAGCAGGACACCCTCGACGACGACTTCCTCGACACCGACGATCTCGCCGACCTGTAGCCCTACCGGCCCCAAGGGCTCTTTGCAGCAACACCTTCAACTCTTCGCACCAGAAACCCTGATGGATATCTCCAACACCCGGCCTCCCGCCGCACCCGGTTCCCAGATGGTGCACCAGACCCTCGGCAAGACGCCGTCGGAACTCCGGTTCCTCCACGAGGGCACCGACCTGGTGATGGCCGTCCTCGTGACCAGTGCCGCACGTCACCTGGACGACGTGCACCGTCAATTCACCGACGCCGCTCAGCAGGCGGCCACCGCGCTTACGAGCGTCATAGCCGACACGAAGTCGATCAACTCCCTAGGTGTCCTGCAGTACTCCGCGATTCAAATCGACATCCTCGCCGCTCGTAGGGCTGACGCAGTCGACCGCCTCAAGGAAGCCATCGCCGCCTACCGCCAGGTGACAGCTGACAAGCCCACGGCCCCTTCCAGCCCACGGGCCACGCCCGCGCCGTTCACAGCTGCTCGCCGCGGCCGCCGATGACTGCGATGCCCACCTCCCGCCACGTCGAGGAGCGCCGTCTGCCCGTCACCGCGCCGGCGGGAATCGCCTACTCGCAGTGGCCGAGCGCTACGCAGCTGACGTAGTGCCGCTGGCTAAGGAGCTGGTCTCAGCACAAGGCCCTGATGCCGATCACACCGACGCGTCGGCACCCACCTCGTGCTCTTCCCCTACGAGCAGGACCCGCTCAACGACCTCTCCGGACGCCGACGGCCTGTGGCCTCGCACTCGCCGAAGGACTACCGAACACCCATGCGTGACCCAGACTTCGAGCTGTACGACAACGTCGGCCGTGACGCCGACCAGATCCATGCCGCCCGGCACAACCTGGCCACCCGCGGTGACCTGAAGCGGTGGGCGCGACGCGACGCCGGGCCCTTCCTCGCGGCGCACCCGCTGCCCGACCAGCCCTGGCCGGCGCCCGACCTCACGCCGTACCTGGATGCCCTCCCGGCGGCCCAGACCCCGGCTGAGATCGACGCGGTCACCGACCACGTCCTGGACGCGGCCGAACCCGCACTGCGCGCCGTGAGCGACTACCTCGTCGCCGCCGCCCGGTGGAAGCAGGAGAACCGCGGAGCAGCCATGGGCTCGCCGTCGAACCTGCTGATGACCGCAGCCAGCCGGGCGCTGTCGGTCCTGGCCTTGGCCGACGAAGCCGGCCTGAACAGGCTCCGTGCCACCTACGACCCGGCCCCCACGACGCCGACCGACCTCCAGGCGGGCGCTGTCGCGAGCCCGCCCCCCTCTCCCCCCTCCCCTGGCAGCGCGCCCCGCCGGTAACGGCCGGAGCGCGCCCACCACATCCCAGACCCCGATCCCCGGCGAGCTGCCGAGCCCGCCCTCACCCGGAGCCCCCTTGACCCATCCACCGCACGTGAACACCACTGATTGGGCCGAAGCCCAACGCCAGCAAGTCGAACACGACGCCCTCACGGCGCAGCTCGCCGACCGCGAAGCCGAGAGGGAGCACGACCTGATCGCTGCCTGCGACGACTGCACACTCGGCACCCATCCGGCGCCGGAGCCAGTGAGCGGCCTCAACCCCCCGCCGGATCCGCGACAGCGGCCGGCGTCGCGAAGGAGAAGCCGTGGCCGCTGACGAGCCGAACCCCCCGGACTCCCGCACGAGCCCGCTCGCGCCGCTTCCCGATCACCGCAACGTGGGGGAACGATGGTGGCAGGAGCTGTGGCGTCGCCACACGCACATCACGACACCGCTCCGGGCCCGCGGACTGCCCTGCGACATCGAGTTCGGCATGAGCGCCTACATCGTGCGCGTCTCGCTCCCCGACGACAGCTACCTGACCATCAGTCCGCCGCAGGAGCCCCCTCCGAACGCCGTCCCGGAGACCCCGAGGGCTGGATCGTCACCCGCGAGATCCCCGACATCGTGATGCGGTACGAGGTTCTCTACGACTCGGTTCCCTGCGACGACCCCGGCGCCAGCCCGCGACCCGAAGCCCGCCACGGCGGCAGCGCCGAACCCCTGCTTGCGGCAATCGACCACCGCCTCGGCCAGCTCGGACTCCTCCCGGCCCTCGCCACGCCCCACGCAAGCGCTCACCCCGCCCCCGGCCGGCCGGCGTCTCCAGCCCAGGACGCCCCCGGCACACCAGAGCGTGGCGCTGCCCACGTCTGCGGTGACGCGATGCGCGAGCTGACCGACCGGCTCAACGGAGCCGAGTCGCACGCGGATGCCGCTGCCCTGCTGCACCAGATCCTGGAGCCCACCGACGGTCTGCTGACGCAGCTCGGCGAGTTCTTCGAAGCAGCCGGCGAGAAGGCCAAGGAAGCAGAGGAGGACGACGGCTTCGACCTGTCCTACGACCTCGCCGACGCCGCCGCCGAGATCCGCCAGCTCGGCGAGGTCCTGCACGTGGCCGAGGACCGGATGCGGGCGCTCACCCCGCTCCCGCCACCACCGCGGGCCGCCCCCGCCCGGGCATCGGCCCTTCCCCCGGCATCACCCCCGGCAGCCCCCACGATCCGCCGCACTCGCTGACCCCGTTCCCTCCAGCAGATCCCTTGGAGCCCCTGATCCGCACCGCTCTCCGTACCGTCCCTCTGCTCACCGCGACAGCCTGCCTCGCCCTGGCCCTCACTGGGTGCGCCGGCGAAGATGGACCCGCCCAGGCTCGGAAGACGCCCAGCGCCAGCACCTCCCCGAAGCCGGCGCCGGCTCTCAGCGCCGCTCAGGCCCGCGACGTCATCACCCGCTATTCGAAGATCAACAACGAGGCCAACGCCGACCGCGACCGGCGCCTGCTCAACACGGTCGAAGACGGCCCCCTGTATGCGATGTCCCTCTCGGACTACACCGAGACCGAAGGACTTCCCGCCAAGGACCGCGAGCCGTACAAGGCGTGGTCCTACGACGTCACCAGCGCCAAGCTGTACATCCCCCGCCTGCCCTCGGGCCAGGAGCGCTGGTTCGCCACCGCGCTCTCGGACCGCCAGGGCAAGGCCCCCTCCCGACTGGCTGTGTTCGCCGAACGCCCGCAGCGCAAGCGGTGGGAGATGGTCTCGGTCGTCGACCTCGACAGCCCGAAGCTGCCGAAGATCGCCCTCGGCCGCGACGGGTACGCCACGGCCGTCGCCGCTGACGGCAACAAGAAGCTGGCAGCCGGCGCCAACCTGCTGCGCACGGCCGTGCTCGACAACTTCGCCACCGGAGGCACGAACACCGGGACGAAGGTCTTCTCGCCGACCGAGGCGAGCAAGCGACAGATCAAGGTCCACGACGAGACGGGCAGCCGCTTCGGGAACCAGGCCAGCACCGTCTTCGAGGCAGCCCCGAACCGCTACGAGGACGCCTACGCCCTGAAGACCACGGACGGCGGCGCCTTGGTCCTCTTCTCCCACACGCACACCCAGACCGACACCGTCGCGAACTCCGGCCTGCAGCTCAACCCCGGCAAGGACGACCGGGCCTGGCTCCACGACGTGCCCCGCACCTCCATCCGCTCCACGTTCGTGTGCAACGACGCCGCCACCGTCCCCGCGAAGGCCGAGCCCTCCCGCCTGATCGGCTACACCTGCGCCCGCACCAACGCCTCCGGCCCCCCGGTTCCCACCCAGTTGCATCGCGCGTAGGACCGGACCGCCGAGCGGGCCGATCGTTCCCGTCCTCGCGGCAGCCCAGCCTCTCCCGCACGTCCCCCGGAGTACCCCTGTCCACCCATTCCTTCATCGCCCGCCCCACCACCGGCACCGGGTACAGCGGCATCCACGTTCAGTTCGACGGACTGCCCAGCCACCACCTCCCGCTCCTCCTGGCCGCCTACCAGCACCGCTTCGGCCGCGACCTGGAGGCCATGTCCCGCCACCTCGTCGACGACGTCACCGTCGGCTGGAACGAGCTGGGCACCGACCTCCTCGACGACGCCCCGCCCGCCCTCGTGCACGCGCTGACCGGCGGCGAGCGGTGGCCCAGCCGCACCCTGGACCACCTGGTCACCCCGGACGGCTCCCCGCTGGTGTGCATGGCTGTCACCGACGACACCGCCGGCGATATGGACGTGCAGTGGGGCTACGTCCTGCATCCGCAGGGCATCGAAGTGATCAGCATGGCTCACACCGGCACGGGCCCCCTCGTCGCCTGGGACACCGACCCCAGCACCCCCTTCAGCGACCACCCGGCCCACTGGCCCGCCATCACCACCCACCGGACACCAACTGCCCTGCGCACGCCGCCGCGGCCCACTGCCCGTGCAGCGCCGCCCGGTTCCCGCACGGCTGTCCGCCGCTGACCCACACCTCCCCTCATTGCCGGAGACCTCCCTGTCCGCTCCCCTGATTACCGTCGTCATCGCCACCCGCCTGCGCGACGACCGCCTCGACTACCTGAGCGCCATGCACGCCAGCCTCACCCGGCAGTCCGTGCCGTGGGAGGCCGTGATCGCGCTCGACGGCGCCTCCCCGGACCGCCTGCCGGCCCCGCTCGCGCAGGATCCCCGGGTCCGCACACTGGCCCTGCCCCGGCCGGTCGGCGCCGCCTGCGCCCGCAACCTCGCTCTCACCCACGTCCGCACCCGCTACGTCAACTGGGCGGACGACGATGACGAGTTCACGGACGACGCCATGTCCGTGCGGCAAGACATCCTGGAGTCGACCGGCGTCGGCTGGTGCGCCGGCTGGAGCCAGGACCAGCACCCCGACGGCTCGACCACCCTATGGCGCTGCCCCACGCCGCCCGGCCGGCACCAGGCCGGGGAGGCGTGGACGTACTGGAAGTCGCCGGCGGACACCATCCCCATCGGGCCGACCACGATCCTCGCTCGCACCGACCTCGTGCGCGCCGCACCCATGGGCGGCCTCGTCCAGGGCGAGGACTACTGCGCGGCCCTCGGCGTGACCTCGCTGGCGCCCGGGATCCTGCTTCCGGTCCCGGTGTACCGGTACCGCAAGCACCCGGGGCAGATGACGGTCCAGGTCGGATACGACCAGCTGGAGGCGGCGGCCCGCGAGCACGCGTGGGCCTACGGACGCAGTCTGCGTGCCCTGGTGGGCGACGGCGGGAACCACTTCCATGGCTGAGGCGCAGATCATCCTCGCGCACAGCCGGGAGTCCGGGATCGTCGGCCTCGTGTCGGGCGAGCAGTACAAGTGGGCGCACACCGCCCTCGCCGAGAGTGGCTTCCGGCGCGGTGAGACGGGCGCGTGGCACCTGCCCGCCGGCGACACCGGGACCACGGTGCTGGACCTGGTCCGCTGCGCGCAGCGGCACCGCACCAGCGTGCACACCAGCAGCCGACGCTTCATCGGCGACGCCGCGAGCGACCTCGCCCGTCAACTCCCAGGCCGCTGGGAGGCGAGGGTGGAGCTCTACTCCCACCCCGCCTGGCAGGAAGACCTCGTGCCCTGGATCTGGGACGGCGGTGAGCTCGGCCGCGCCCTGCAGAACGAACGGATCCCCTACGCCGCGATCCTCACCGACACCGTCCACGACACCACCCTCCTGTTCGTCGAGCGCCCCGGCAGCCACCTCGACTACCTGGTGGGCGCGTTCGCACCCGAGGGGTTCGAAGAGGGCTACGGCGACCCCCACGCTCCGCACAGCATCGTCCTCCCGCCGTATCCCGGGCGCGCGGCGCAGGCTCTCACCGACCGGTACCTGCCCGCCTACGACCGGGCCGTCCACGCCCGCCGGACGGCGGGCATCGCCGCCGCCCTCGACGAGATCCGCAGCGAGTACGAGACCTGGCAGGCCATGGTCGCCTCCGGCCGCTACAGCGACGCCACCCCGCTGGACGCCGCCGCCCTCGGTACCGCGGTCGAGGAGTTCCTCGACCAGTCCTGGAACCGCTTCCTTCCGGTCCTCGACCACGCCCCCACCCTGCTCAACGAGTGCCGCCCCGACCTCAGTCCGTGGCCCGAGGATGCTGCGGCCCTCTCCCGCCTGACGGACGCCGTCCTTCAGACCGGGGCAGTGCTGGAGGACGTCATCCAAGGTTCCGTGGCCCCCCAGGAGCGCCGGGCCCGGGTGTGGCCGGCCGTCCAGACCTGGCTCACCGACGGCGAGCGCTTCCTGCGCCAAGCCCGCCTGAGCGCGCCCCACCGTCGCCCGGTACTCCCCGTCACCGCCCCGGCCCGCTCCATCACCGCCGGTGCCCGCCCCGCCCCGCACGCCCACTGACTGCCCCGACCCGACCACGTCAGGAGAAGTACGCCCCCTTGCAGCCCGGCACCCACTTCGCCTTCGGCACCCACCCCCAGCACGGCTTCGTCGCCTCCTCCACCGCCTCGATACCCGCACACCTCGCCCACTGGTTCCTTGAGCGCGAGCAGTTCGAGCCCGTCCCCGACGAGCCGGGGCTCTACCGGCTCAGCGAGCCCGAACGGGACGGAACCCGCCGCACCCGCCAAGCCGTCCACGACCTGCGCAGCCACGGCTACACCGTGCAGGCCGACATCCGCGTGGACCCCATGCAGTCCGCCGCAGCCGCGCGCCCAGTGCGGCCCAACGGCCTCCAGGAGCGCCGCGCCCGTCTCGCCCAGGCTGCCGCCGGCCGGACCACCCAGCGCGCCACCACGCCCACCACCTCGCTCCCCTCAGCCCGGCCGATCCCGCCGAAGCCCGCCTACGCACCGACCGTTCACCTGACCGCCGCTGGAACAGGGCGATCCCGATGACAGCGCCAAGCTCCCTCCCAGATAGCCCCCCGCCCGTGGCGAAGAACGTCGTCGAGAGCGCCCGTACCTTCCGGCTGCGGATGGCGGTCATCGACCACGAGTACGAGGTCGCGCTCGACACCACCCGCGACCGCTTCGGCCGCACCGTCCATGCAGGCGCAGCGGCAGCCGCACGAGCCCACCGCGACGAAGCGGCGGTCGAGGCGTACGCCACCCACCTCGCTCCGCACGCCGAAGACCTCCTGGACGCCGCCCGTCGCGCGCTCGACGAACTGCCGCCCGCGCGGCACCTGGCCGGGTGGCGGGCCGTTCTGGACGGCTTGTCCGCCACCACCGCCGAGATCCGCCGTGTCCTCGACCGGCCGGTCACCGGCCCCTCGGCCGAACGCGCTCGGCGCGCGGCGCTGTGGCCCCACCTGACCGCATGGGCCGACCACGGCTCCATCGCCAGCAACCTCGCCGACCAACACAGCACTCATCATCACCGGCCCTCGCTGACGATGGAGGAACAGCAGGCGTGGACCGAGAAGGCCCAGGCCGCGCAGCAGCGCGGCGAACTGGACCTGATCGAGTCCTGGTACGCCGCCGACGGCCAGCCCATCACCCTCGCCTACCTCGTCGAGGACGACGACTCGACGGTGGTCGCGCTCCACGGCGACCCGGGCGCACCAGGCTGGAAGGTGATCGGGCACCACGCCCACGAGTGGGAGGCGGGCAAGGCCCTGCCCCCCGCGGTCCCGCCCGGCGTGCTGCGCCCGGACATCTCCCGGTTCGCCCGCCCCGTGCCGGTCCCGGAGGTGTCCCTGCAGGAACTCATCCGCGACGTCGTCGAAGGCCACAGTGCCGGTGACGCATCCAACGCGCTCCTGAGCGCCGTCCAGCGCGGCTACCACGCCGGCCCCATGGTCCGCCTCCAGGAACTACTGGAGACCAGCGGCCAGTTCGCCAGCGCGCTGGAGACCGTGCACGGACGCCAGATCGCCGCCCGCCTGTCCGCCCTCGGCCGGCAGATCGAGTTCCTCGCCCGCGAAGTCGAAGACGCCGCCGAGGACCTGGGCGCGACCGTCGCCGTCCTGCCCCCGCACCGCACCCCCGTCCTGCGTATCCGCCCGCGCCCGGCCGTGGACACCACCCCACCCGCACCACCACCGCACGCCAGCACGAGCACCCACCACCGCTGACCACCGAGAAAGCCCCTCGTTGTCCCTGACCGCATCCCCCACCCCGGCACCGCGCCCCACCTACGGCGCGGTGCTGGGCAGCCCGTACGTCACCCGTCTCCTCGCAGGCACCCTCACCGGTCGGCTCCCCAACGGCATGGCACCGGTCGCCATCGTCCTGTGGGCCACCGCAAACGGCCACGGCATCGCCTTCGGCGGACTGCTCAGCGCCCTGTACGGGCTGTCCTCCGCATTGGCCCAGCCGGTCAAGGGACGCCTCATGGACCGCCACGGCCAGACAGCGGTGCACCTGCCGGCCGCCCTGATCAACTCCGCTCTCCTGGTCGCCCTGCCGCTGACCGGCCCGTACGGCGGAGCGGGCCTGGCCTCGGCCATCGTCGTAGCCGGCGGCCTGAGCACGCCTCCCCTGGAGGCCGGCCTATGGGCCCTGTGGCCCAGCGTGCTGCCCGACCCCCGCCTCCGCCACGCTGCCCTCGCCCTGGACACCGGCACGCAGGGTCTGCTCTACATCGTCGGCCCCCTGCTCGTGGCGGCGCTCGCCTCCACGAGCAGCCCCACCACCGCGCTCGCGGTCACCGCCGTACTCGGTATGGCCGGTACCGCCGCGGTGGCTCTCGCGCCACCGTCACGACGCTGGCGTCCGGCCCCGCCTGCTCAGGAACCAGCACCCGAGACACCGCGACTGGCCAGTCCCGCGCTGGTACTGCTCTTCGCTTCTCTGGTCGGCATCGGCTTCGCGATCGGTGCCATGAACGTCTGGGCGGTCTCCATGGCCGAACAACACGGGCAGGAGATGCTCTCCGGGATCCTCCCCGCAGCGTTCTCCACCGGCAGCTTCCTGGGCGGCCTCCTCTACGGCCGCCGGCACTGGAACAGCACCACCACCGGCCGACTGGTCACCGCCGCCGCTGCGTTCGTTGCCGGGTGGCTGCCACTCCTGTTCCTCCCCGGCCCGTACGCGGCCACCGTCGCGGTCGCGGTTCCCGCCGCGTTCCTGACCGTCGTGGTCGCCTGCGCCTACGTCACCACCGACACCCTCGCACCCGCGGCCCGCACCAGCGAGGCGTACGCCTGGCTGATCCTCTCGATCGGCGTCGGGCAGTCCGCCGGCACCGCCCTGTCCGGACGCCTCGCCGAGCAGCCCCTGGCGAGCGCCGTGCTCCCCGCCGCCGGCGCCGCCTTCGCGCTCGCCGTTCTACTCGCCGCACGCCGCCGACTCGTACCGCCACGGCAGCCGACAAGCAGCCCGCGACCCTCCCCGTTCCCGCCAACACCGATAGGAGATCCGCCTTGCCCGACACACCAGCAGAGCCGTTCCTGACGATCCGGCACGCCATCACCGGCGAGATCACCACCACCGGCTACAACGCCGCCGCCCGGCAGATCCTGTTCCAGGACGGCTTCGAAGAGACGCCCGACTGCGCCTGCCGAGCGACGGAACCCGGTACGGAACGGACACACGGGCCTGCTCAGCAGCCAGCACGCTGCCCGTCGCCGACCATCACGTGCACCTGCACCAAGCCCTCGGCCGACCGGTGAACGTTGCCGGCAATCCCTCAGCTGGCCCGGTCGCCGATGTCGCCACAGCCCGTGCTCCGCTCCGGGAGCGGCCAGCCTCTCCAGCGCATCGCCAACCCGCCCGCACCCGTTCAAGGAGGCTCGTTTGACCACACCTGTTGCGCCTACCAGTCCAGCGCGCACCAAGGGCGGCGAACTGCGAGCCAAGGTGGCCCGGCTACTGGCCGACCGGCCGACGGACAGGCTCACCATCGGGGACATGGCCAGGCAGCTGGGCCACTCCCACGGCGCCGTCCGCAACGCCGCCCTCACCCTGGTCCGACGCGGCGAAGCCGATCAAAGTGCCACCGGACAACCGGAGTTCCTCGCGAACGCGAAAACCGCCGCAGCCGCGCAGACCGCTGTGATCAGCCCACCGGGCACCCACGCTCCCCGCGCCCAGGCGGCCACGGCCCGCACGGCCACTCCCGCCGCAGCCACCCCCAGGCAGACCGGCCCGATCCGCCGCGCGGGCGGCCAGCTCTACCACCCCCGGGAACTGGCCGATCTGCCCGACGTCGAGGCGCTGAATCGCCTGCGCGACGCCGACGTGCCGGTGCTGCTCTACGGCCCTCCCGGCACCGGCAAGACGAGTCTGGTCGAGGCGGCGTTCCCGGACCTGCTCACCGTCGCCGGTGATGGCGACACCCAGGTCGGCGACTTGATCGGCGATTGGACGCAGGCCGACGGCGGAGGCTACGTGTTCCAGTACGGTCCGCTGGTCACCGCGATGACCGAGGGCCGCGCCCTGCTGATCGACGATGCCACCCTGATCTCACCGAAGGTGTTGGCGGCGCTGTATCCCGCGATGGACGGGCGCCGGCAGATCCAGGTCAAGGCCCACAAGGGCGAGACCATCAAGGCCGAGCCGGGCTTCTACGTGGTGGCTGGCCACAACCCCGGCGTCCACGGCGCGGTGTTGACGGAGGCCCTCGCAAGCCGGTTCAGCGTGCAGATCCAGATCGGCACAGACTACGACCTCGCCCTGGCGCTGAGGATCGATGCCCGGGTGGTGCGGGTCGCCCGACACCTCGCCCACCAGGTCGAACTCGGCGAGCTGGGCTGGGCCCCCCAACTGCGAGAGCTGCTCAGCTACCAAAAAACCGAGGCCGTCCTCGGCACCAAAGCCGCGCTCGCGAACCTCGTCGGCATCGCTCCTGTGGAGGACCGCGACGCCGTCGCAGACGCCGTCACCAAGGCCGTCGGCGTCAAGAAGATCGCCCCCCTGACTCTCGGCAAGCAGCTCCCCTCCTCAGCCGCCCGGCAGCCGCCGGGCAGCGTCGGCTCCGCACCCCGGGGCCGCTCGCGATGAGCGCCCACCACCACGTCCAGTCGCCCGCCACCACGCCGGACGACGACGCCGACCTCGCACGCTGGGACGACGACGGCGCCCCGCCCGCACAACCCCGCACCTCCCCGGACGCATGGCTGCGCGTGGGAGCCGAACTCGGCGACCGGCTGGTCGCCCTATCCGGCCGCCAGGACCTCCTCGTCACCTGCCGCCCCGGCACGCGCAGCGGCGCTCCGGCCGCGTTCTTCCCCACGCTGGGCGAGGTCGAGTTCGACGCCCGTTTGTTCGCGCCACTGAAGCCCCACGAGATCCATCCGCGGATCGTGGGCGACGAGGAGCGCTATCCCGCCGCCTGGGGCGTGTTCGTCCACGAGGCCGCGCACGCGGCCCACTCCGTCTGGACGCAGCCTGCCGGAGCAGACCCCCGTGTCGTCGAGGCCGCGCTCCTGCTGGAGGAGAGCCGTGTCGAAGGCGCACACCTCATCACGCGGCCCACGGACCGCCGGTATCTGCGCACCAGTGCCCGAACCCTGGTCATGCCCGACATCGCCCACCCCACCCTCCAGGGCATCGAGCAGGCCGCCGGCGCGGCGGCCCTGATCCTCGGCCGCCGAGACGTCGGCATCCTGGACGCCGGTGAGACCCAGGCCCTCGCCGATCTGTGCGAAAAGGTGCTCGGTGCAGACCTGCTGGCCACCCTCACCCGCATCTGGACCGCAGCCCACCAGTGCGCCGACCACGACGCCACGACCATGCTCGTGCACGGCCAGAAATGGTGCGACGCTCTGGACGCCGCTGCCCCCACCCTGCCCGTGCCGGAGAACCTCACCGACCTGCTGTCCGGCGCCGTGGGAGTCGTCATGGACAGCACTGCCGCCACCGACGCCGCCGACCTCGCGGCACAGGCCGCAGCGACCAACGCCATGGCCGCGCAGTCCAAGGCGCAGGCGCAGGACCGCGCCCAGCGGGCCGGCCAGCGACGCAAAGCCGCCGCCACCGCCAAGTCGGTCTTCAACACCCGCGGCACCACCGTCACCCCCGACGGCACACCGGCGCCCCGCAGCAACCCGGTCACCGGCACCCGCAGGCCCACCGCCGCCGAGCAGAGTGCCGCCGCGCGCCTGAGCCGCGCCCTGCGCGCCGCCGCCTACCGCGAGCGAATCGAGGAACGGACCACCAGCCCCACACCGCCCGGCCGCCTCAACATGCGCGCCGCCCTCGCACGCGACGCGCAGCGCGCCGCCGGGGCGACTCCCACGGCAGAGCCGTTCACCCACACCCGCCGCCGGAACTCCCCCACCCCACCGCTGCGTGTGGGTATCGCCGTCGACGTTTCCGGCTCCATGCGTGCCGCCTGCGCACCCGTCGCGTCCGCTGCCTGGATCGTGGCACGCGCAGCGGCCCTGACGGACCCCGACTCCCGTACCGCCACCATCGCCTACGACATGCACCTGACCGCGCTGACGCGACCCACCCACCGAGCACCGGAGCGCGTGACGACCTTCGCTGCCAACGGCGGCCACCACAATCTCGGCGACGCCATCGACGCATTGGACCACGGCCTCGAACTCAGTCGCCCCGGTGCCGGCCGCCTCCTCGTGATCGTCACCGACGCCCACTACGGCCGCGACGAGACCGCTCAAGCCGTCACCCGCGTCAAGCAGCTCACCACCATCGGCTGCGCCGTACTCCAGCTCACCCTCACCTCCGAGTCCCGCCACTTGCCGGGGGCCACCTTGCTGCACCTTCCCCAGCCCTCCACCGCCCCCGCCGCCATCGCCAAGGCGGCCACAGACGCCATCCGCAGAACACGCTGAGAAACGACAAAAGACAGAAAGCAGGAACAACCACGTGGCAGTTATTGGTAATCGCGGCTATCAGAAGATGCGGAATTCCGCCGGACTCGAGCCCACAGCGTGGTCTGCGTTCACCACACCGGGCGGTCCCCCAGACCATGTAGGCAAGTTCCCCTGACGTGAGGACTTGAAATGTCGCTTCCCGACCTTCGATTTGCCGACACTCAACCTGGGCGTCAGCTGGCTCCATCCTTCCAGTGCCACATCAGGGCCGGTCGATGAGCTCGCCAGCCAGGCTGGTCGCGGACAGAAACGCCGGGTCACCAGTGCGGTCGTAGGACTCGACGGCAGTGTCGGTGAACTTCAGAACGTGCTCGTCGCCGTGCTCTGCTGCCTGGCACAGCGCATCCTCGCGGGAGAGCTCGGGCAGACGCGCACGAATCTCCGCTTCTGGTGCCGACTGGGCTGGTGCGTAGGTCGCGATGATCGCCGCTGTGGCAGCCCAGGCCGCTGTCAGGCTCCGCTGCCACAGTTCTGTCGGCAGGACCGGGAGAACATGCAGCACGGCGTTGGGCGCGGTGGAGGCGTGGACGAGGAGGACCGGAGCCCCATGACCGAGCCCGAGGTATGCCCTGGCGGCGCTGTCGACCAGCGTCTCCAGCTGTGCCGGGACTTCTTCGGTGGACGCGGCGGGTTGCAGCAGGCGTAGGCTCGCGGTCCAGCCCGGGCTGTGCTCGAGGCGGTCGAGGCGGTGAGTGATGAAGCCGCTTTGGTTGTCCAGCCGGTTGACGGCTGTCACGGCATGTTGTGCTGTGAGGGAGCCCGTTGGCATGGCCACCCCGGTGAGCTCACGGTATCGGGCTGCCCAGAAGGCCAGTCCGTGCGCCAGCTCGTCGAGCATCGGACGCACTGGCGCGCCAGGAAAGGCGCAGAGGGCCCTCACTGCGTGCCCGACCCGGATCACGCCGTGGGTGGAGCCGGCCACGATGCCCGGTAGCAACCGTGGCCACCACTCAGTAAGTACGTCTTGCCATGTACGTTCGGCAAGCTCTCGCTGGAAATACACCGTCCAGTCCGGCAGCCGTCGTGCCTGACCGAGCGCCGGGCTCCACCCGTCGGGCTGGATGGGGTCGCCGACGTCGGGAAGCTCTGCCAGTCGGTGGACGTAGCGGTCGAGCCATTTCTGAACGCCAATATCCAGCCCGCGCCTGACCATGACCTCTACAGCCATAGGGCCGTGATTGGTCAACCCGTGGTTGCCCTCCTCGTCCCCGCCGAATTCGGGACCGTAACCGTGCAGTCGTCCGTACGCTGCGGCGAGTTCGTCCGAGTTCACGTGGGGTTTCATGGCAGCCCTCTCGGTGGCGGTTGTCGGAGGCGGGCTTGACGCTGCCGCTTGGTGCGCGCGACGCGGTCAGGTCCCTGGGTGCACCATCTATGCGCTTGTCGGGCGGATCGACCGAAGGCCGTGGGGATGCCCGGCGCTCGGACACTTCGGCGTGCGGTTCGACGGTGGGTCACTGCCGCGTGGCTGGGGCCCCGGCTGGGGTCTACGCGCCTTCGGCAGACAGCTCGTAGCCGGCTTCCTCGATCGCCGCGCGTACGTCCGCGGTGTCCAGCGCCTCATCGCTCGTGATCGCAACCGTGCCGCTGTCGACGTCCACGCTGACAGCCGTGACACCAGCGACGCCTTCGAGCTCTTCGCCAACCGACTCCGCGCAGTGGCCGCAGACCATGCCCCTGACGGTGCAGACGCGCTCGGTCACGGTGTCACCGCCTGCTGTCCGCTGTTTGCGTCGGCCCGAAGAGTGCGGGTGGTCATGTGGGCCTTTCTCATACGCCCGTCCGGCGTGAACCGGCCGAAGAAGTAGACCTCGGTAGCGAGGTCCTTGCCGCGCTGCGAGGAGTGCATGGTGTACCGGGCGGCGAGCCGGTCGCCGTCGACGATGGCCTCGTGCACCTCCATGCGCAATGTGGGGCGGTTTTTGCGCACGGGACGGCAATGCGCGATGAGTTTGTCGCGGTCCATCCGGTGCCCGTCGGCGATCTCCACGATGTCCGGGGTGTGATAGCGGTCGATAATCGCTGCTGCGTCCTCGTCCGACTGCAGCAACTCCTCGGTCAAGGAGGTGTAGAAGTCCGCGATGAACTGCCCGGGGTCGGTACTGCCAAGTGGTCGCATGTCGCTCCCGCTGTTGATGTACGGACGCTATCTTTTACGGGCTGTCAAATATACAGCGGCCGACAATTTTGGCAACATGTAAGAGATGAAGTCACCTCCTGCCCGCAACCGCCGCGCGGACGCCCTTCGCAGCCGGGCCGCCATCCTGGATGCCGCGACCCAGGTCCTCAACGTGGATCCCGACGCCGGCCTGGAGGCCATCGCCGGGGCCGCGGGCGTGACCCGGCCGACGGTCTACGCCCACTTCCCCTCCCGGGAGAAGCTCTTGCTGGCCGTGGTCGAGCGGATCACCGACGAGGCCCTCGCCGCCATGGACGCCGTAGACCTCAACGCCGGCACCGCAACGGAAACGCTGCTCCGCATGATCGACGCAGGTGCCCATGTGACCGAGCGCTACCCCGTGCTGCTGCGGATGATCAGCGCCCAGCCCGTCAGCGCGGAGGCCGACCGCGACCGACACATGCCCGTCGCTGACCGGATCAGACAGGTGATCGAACAAGGCCAGCAGGCCGGAGAATTCGATGACCAGCTCCCCGTTGACTGGCTCGTCGCCTCGACCATCTCGCTCGGGCACACGGCGAGCACGGAGCAGGACGCCGGCCGACTGCCGACGACAGTGGCCAGGGATGTCCTGCACGCCAGCCTGCTCCGCCTGCTCGGCGCCGCCGAACCAGCCGATGCACCCGCTAGCAGGCCAGCCCCACCCGCTGCGACTGCTGAGGTCAGCGGCGGGTGAGGTCGGCGGCGTAGTCGGGTCCGAAGCCGGAGGCTTCGGTGTTCCAGTTGTCGGCGGTCTTTTGGCAGTAGCCGAGCAGGCGGCTGAAGACGTATGCGGGCAACTCGGAGGCGACGTCCATCAGGGAGGCGTTGCGGGCTTGGCGCGGCTGGACGCCGATGGCTTTCAGGCGGCGGCTGAGGCTGCTGGGATCCATCGGACGGCCGGGGTAGATGCCGTGGAAGAGCCAGGTGGGCTCGCGGCTGGGCGGGGTTGTCGACCGGCCGCGGCGGCGGTTCACCAGCTCCCGCAGCAGATGATCCAGTGGTGCGGGGACGAGCACGGGTTCGCGGCCCAGGTGCAGCCGGACGTGCTCGCCGGTGTCGAGGACATGGTCGGTGGTGAGCCGGGTGATGCGGCTGGGTGGCTGTGCGAACAGCAGCACCAGCAGCCCGGCGGCGCGGTCCGGGGCGGCGAGCTGGTGGTCGGTGACCAGTCGGCGGACCAGCGCCCAGCGGTGATCTTGGGCGATGACGTTGAAGCTGAGCTCGCTCCCGTGGGCGGGCGCGGTCAGCGGCCTGCTGTGCCCGCTGCGGGAAGTCCACAGCAGGAAGGCGCGTACCCAGTGACGCTGGGTGCTGCCCTGGCTGAGCCAGGTGTCGATGTGATCCTGGGTGGCCTCGGCCAGGGGAATCCCGCCGCCGTGGAGCCATTCCAGCAGTCGTACCGTGTTGCGGATCTCCATGCGGACGCTGTCACCCTGCCCGACGGTGGTGTGCCGTCCGGGTCGAACGCGGCGCAGTCGGCGCAGTGGCTGCCAGGCGGTGTAGTGGGTCAGCAGGCGTCGCTCGGTGGGGTTAGGGAGGCGGGCAATGGTGCGGGTTACCCAGCGCTCCAGGCGGGCGAGTTGTTCGTCGCGCTCGGGCAGCGCTTCGCCGGCGACCAGCAGGGCGCGCAGGTGGTCGACGATCTGAGTCGGGGCCAGCAGGTCGAGGCTTTCGTGGGTGATCGGGCCGGTGCCGGCGGCCAGTGCCTGTAGGAGCGCGCGGTGGGTCGGCCGGCGGTTGCTCCAACGCAGGCTCGCATGTGACGGCAGGCGCAGCAGCGCGGTGTAGACCCCTTCGAGCTCGGGGCGCAGCTGTCCGTCCGGGCCGGCCAGAGCGCGGTGCAGGCTGCGCGGGGCGGCGCAGGCGGCGCACAGGCCGTGGTGGTAGAGCCGCTCGAGGCTGCCGCAGGCGGCGCACGGCTGCCGGGCGGCAGGGTGTTTGGCCCAGCAGGTCTGGCACAGCGCCCGGCCGTCGGCGGTGCGGGCGCTGACCCGGTAGACCTTGCCGCAGCCGTCGCACGGCTTGGGCTTCTTGCCGCAGTTGCCGCACAGCGGTTCACCGGTCGCCGTGCGGTTGTTGACCCTCCGCCAGTTGCCGCAGCCGACGCAGATCGCTTCCTTGCGCTGCTTCGCGCAGCACGACAGGCAGCGCGGCGCCTCACTAGTCACGAACCGGCACGGACCCAGCTCCCCGCAGGTGGCGCACCGTGCCCGGGGGATGTCATGGCAGGTGGAGCACAGAGCGCGGCCATCACCGGTGCGCGCCTTGACCACCCGCAGCTGGCCACAGCCGTCGCAGCAGCGGCGGTTGAACGGATCGGCCTGCCGGCAGCCGACGCAGACGGGCTTGCCGTCGAAGGTCCGTCCGCCCACCGGCAGCAGCCGCTCGCAGTCCGCGCAGACCTCCCGATGACGCGCCAGCCAGCAGCGTCCGCAGCATCGCTGACCCTGGTGCAGCAGCCGCAGCTCCGCTGCACGGTCGCACAGCGGGCACCGGGGTACCTGCACCCCGGTGGCGCCGCGGTCGATCAGTGCCCGTGCCAACGCTCCAGTTTTTGGCGGGCCCTTCGCGCCACCGCCGGACAGCAAGTCCGGGTGGTCCTCGAACGCCCACAGCAACCGCAGCTGGCCACCCCGGTTGCGGGCGACCGCGCGGATCGCCGCAACCGCCGTCTCGATGGGCAGGCCGGTCGGCCCGGCCAGGCGGCCGGCCAGTTCGACGGCCGGGGCGATGTCGCCGCCGGGCGGGTGCGCACGACACCGCGGAGTGCCGTCACGATCCCGGCCCGCATAGTCGATACTGCCGCAGATCCCGCACGGATTTGCCTGAGCCTGCCGTCGGTTGGCGCACGAGCGGCAGATCCGGCGACCGTCACCCAAGGCTGTCAACGGCCGCTGACGCCCGCACTTCCCGCACCGCGGCAGCACCAGCCCCGTCGCCCCTTTGGCCTGCAGGGCGCGGATCAGCCGCTCCACCGTGCGCGGGCCTTCCGGGCGGCCGGAGGTCAGCAGCTCCGCATCCGTGTGCAGCACCTCTGCGAGCGTGCGGCGCTGGCTGCGGTAGCAAAAGACCTCCTCCAGCAGCGCCGTGATGTCGATCGTCGCGCAGCTCGAGTCGACGGACCGGACGATCTCGCCGATGACCGTCTCGGGTTCGATGGCGAATCGCGGCAGGCTCTCATCCACTGGCGGCTACTCCGGCACGATCCGCGCCCGGCGCGGGCGGAAGCTGCCCACCCCGGCCTCCCCGGGGCCCGGCGGATCATTCGGATCGGCTCCGGCGGCGCGGCGGCGCCTGGCACCGGCCGCCGCCACCGGCTCGATCAGTTCGTCCATGGTGCAGCCGAGGATGTCCAGCAGCGCCATCAGGGTGCGCAGACTCAGCCGCTCCGGCCGCTCGGCCACCAGCCGGTAGATCTGGCTGGGAGAGAGGTCGATTCCTCGCTCGGCCAGCAACGGGCCTAGATCGGTAGTGGAGAACATGCTGCGGGTGGCCATCACCTCCCGCAGATGCCATCGGTAATCCAGCTTCGCAGCCACGGTCGCTCCCTAACCCCCTCCATCGAGCGCCCGGTCCAAGACCTTGCGCATCATCGTGTTCATGAAATCGCCGCTGACCCCGGTGTACAGCGCGGTCGTCGACGGGTAGACGTGCCCGACCTGCCGCTGCACGAACACCGGATCAGCCCCATCCTCAATCTGATGCGTGACGTGGCTGTGGCGCAGGCAGTGCGGCACCAACGCCTCCTCCAGCCCCAGCGCGTCACGGTACTCGGCGAACCGCGCCTCGATCTCCCGCGGCTTCAGCCGGCCACCGCGCTCGGTCAGCCACAGCGCCGCGCTGCTGGCCGCGGCCGGATAGCGCGGCCGGATGTTCGTCACGTAGTCGCAGACGGCCTCCGCCGCCCACGGCATCACCGTCAAGGTCGTACGCCGCCGCGGAGGGGAGCCCCTGGTCCGCTTGCCGTAGCGCACATGCAGCGCGCCGAACCTGCCCAGCTCCGGCGCCTTGGGATTGCGGTAGAAGTCGACCTCGTCCAGCCGGGACGTCTCGGTGCAGCGGCTCCCCCAGCCGTACATCACCTTGAACACCGTGGCATCCCGGTACGCCGCCAACGCCCCTTTGCGGCCGTGCCGCACCACCCGCTCCACCTGCGCATCGGCGTGATCGAGGAATGCCTGGATCTCCTCGCGGGTCATCGGCCGTCGCGCCGGCTGCCCCTCGTAGTCGACCAGATGCGCCGTGGTGTTCCACTCGTGGCAGATCTGCACCGGATGCGTCCCGAACCGCGCCTCGCACTCCGCTGGCCACTGGTAGTGCGGCGAGGTGACGTAGTCGCAGAACATCCGGATCGCGCCCTGATAGCCGCGGATCGTGGACTCCGCGCGCTTCAACTCGCCGATCAGGTACGTCATCCACTCGTCCAGATCCGACGCCGTCCACTGCCACGGATAGGTGTTGGTGTACGCCGCGAAGCGCCGCACCATGCCCGTCCGGTCGTCGATCGTGTCCGGTTGCAGCCGTCGCCCGCCCTGCTGCTGCCGCTCCCAGCCGCTCAGCATCGCCTCGAAGACTGCGTCTTCGGGGTGCAGCAAAGACACGCCCTGCACCAGGACCAGGCGAGCTGACGCCTCGCTCACGCCCGCTCCGCTCACCCAACTCTCCCTCTCACCTGATGCGCGAATCATGCATCAGGTGCACGCCATCGCACAACACCGCAGGCCATCAGCCTGCGTACGAAAGAAGGGACGCCAACGTGAAGCCGCAGAACACCAGCTCAACCTCGAATGGATCACGCATCAAACGCAATTCCACGGGGTCACGCACGACCTGGAAGATCATCCACAGCTGTGGACACGAAGTGACGCATGACCTGTCCAACCGCCCCGCCGACCGACGCGCCGGATTCGCCCGCTGGCTCGCGACGAAGGACTGCACCGACTGCTGGAAGGCGTCACGCGACGCCGACACCGAATCCAAGGAGGAGTGGCTCGCGGCCAAGCGCGCCGCGGAGCAGGAGGCAGCCCGAGCGTGGGCGAAGCGATTCGACATGCCGCCGCTGGAGGGCCCCGAGAAGCCTCTGGACTGGGGCGAGCGCTCCCGCCACCAGCTGATGACCGGCGCGCACACGACGCTGGTCGTGGAGGGCACGTGGGACGAGGCGGACTGGGCGGAGCTGGAGGAGAAGGCCCGCGCCGTGACCAGAGCCGGCTGGTGGATCGACCAGCGCGACGCCGAGGGCTCTGACCTGCTCGAACTCCTGGAAGCAGCCGGCGAGGACGACCTCGGCACGGAGAACCCCTTCCGCTGAGGCCGGGGCAACATAGCCGGACAACGCCGGTTAGCCAAACCGGCGTTCCTGCGGACCATTGATCCTCCCGCCGTTCCCCTCGCGTGGAAGGACTCCGCTTGCTTCCCCCGCCCTGGACCCCGCCGCCCGCCCCGGTCCTCGCCCTCACGCCCGACCCGCTCACTCCCACCCGGGACATCACCCACGCCCACTTCCAGGCCGGCGAGACGGTCGTCGTGCTGAAGGGGGTTGCCGGCGGGGAGCTGTGGGGCGACGCGATGCGCATCGTCGCCCCGTCCTGGCACACCCCCACCGACGAAGACGGATGGCGACTGCGCGACCCGACCGGCGGCGCCCAGACCTACACTACCGGCCACCCCCGGTACCTCGTGCACCTCTCGTGGCGCTGTCCCGACTGCCTGATCCACCTGCGGGCCATGGAGGACACCTTCCTGCCTCGCTTCGCCGACCGCGAGGAAGTGATCGACTGCGGCTGGTACACGACCACCGCCCTGGGCCAGCTCGTCCACCTCGCCGATGCGCGGGGCGGCCGGTGATCCCCCGCCTGAACGAGCGCACGCACCGCTCCCACGGCCCCCTCGAAGAGGCGCTGGGCCGGCCGGTCTCCCCTAACGAGGGCCTGACGGACCACACGGTCGTCGCTCACTGGCCCGGCCTGGACCACTTCACCCTGGACGACGAACAGACGACGTGGACGGCCACCCAGTGGGCGGAGCACCTTGAAGACCCGTACCTGGAGCACCCGTTCGCCGCCAGCCCGGACGACGACCGGCAGGCGATCCTGCACCTGGACGTCCGCCTGCATCCGCAGGACCGCGACCTGACCGGACCGGAGTGGTCGGAGGTTGCTCATCGGCTCGCGCGGGCCGCCGGTATCGAGATCCCCGGCAAGGAGCACGGCTGCCGGTGGATCGCCGTTCAGGCGCAGCCCAGGCGCTTGGACCTGATCGCCAACCTGATCCACCTCGACGGCGCCTGGCACGCCCCACCCGCCGACAGCCTGCGCCGTCTCTCGGACCAGGCCCGCCGCATCGAGCAGGACCTGAACCTGATCCCCGTACGCACCGGCAGCAGCGCCATCCCGGCCGCGCCCACGGCATCCGCCCAGCTCGACCGCGTCCTCACCCAGCTCGCCGAGGAACAGGCCGGCCCTCTGGCCGCGGTCCGCGGACTGATCGAGCACATCGCCCACCGTCTCGAACGCCAGCCGGGACCCGCTGGCGTCGAAGCGGCACACGGCCTGGAGCTGATCGCCCGCCGCCTGCACGCCATCCAACAGGACCTGGACACCACCGCAGCACGCTTGGTCCAGCCCCGCACCGCCGCACTTCCCCCGCCTGCCCGGCGCTCCGCCCACCGATCACCGTAGGAGAAGCCCTTCTGCCCTCGACCGACCGCTTCCTGGACATCCGGCGCAACCCGCACTCCGGCGAACTCCTCGCCCGTGGGGGCGACCTTGAGGCACACAGCGTCCTGCAGCGCGCGGGCTTCGTCGCCGTGGTCCGCCTCCACGAGACCTACCACCGCACCCCCACCGGCCTGAACCGGGACGACGAGACCCGCCTGGCCACCGGCGCCGTCGCCCGCCTGCGGGCCCTCGGCTACCACGTCGACTGCGACAAGGACCTCGACACCGAGGCCCGCCCCGCCAGTTACCCCACGCTCGGCTCCTCCGTCGCCCACGTCGCCGAGCGCATCCGCGAGGCCACCACCACCGACGAGGCGGCCGATGCGCTGACCGAGATGACCGCCCCCGGCGACGGCATCCTCGCCGCCCTGCACGAGGTGCTGACCGCCGCAGCCGACTTCCATGACCACCTCGGCCAGCCGGTCGACCCCTACGTCGCCCGGCGCCTGCGCTACCTCGCCGAGGAGTACCTCCACCTCATCGGCACCGATCTCGCCCACACGCGCAACGCGCTCGCCGACCGGCACGCCCCGCACCCCGGCCGCAGCACCTGCACCGGTGAAGTGCCGGCCGCCGAACGGGAGCGCTCCGCCGTGTGCGCCTGCCCGCCCCCGCCCCGCCCGCTCCCGGCCCCGCCGCCCCCGCTGGCCGCCGCGATGCGCCGCTGACCTCCCACCCGCAAGGACACCATGCACGACCCCACCTCCGAGCGCCTCGCCTCCTACGCCGACGTCCTCGCCGGCGAACTCCCGGACACCTGGACCAGCGCTCACCTCCCCGCCGATGCCAAGGACGACCTCGCCGAGCTGGCCGAACGGATCTGGGACCTGGACCTGGTCGCCGCCGCCCTCGCCGAGCACCCGCTGACCGAGGCCGCCGTCCTCAGCCGCCCGGACGGCGCGCAGTTCGCCGTCCTGGACCGGCACGACGGCCGCGACGGGTTCCTCATCGCCGCCCTCGCCCCGCCAGCCCTGCCCGACGAGGCATACCGCGCGGTCGGTGAACCCAACGGCATCGCCCTGACCGACGACCCGTTCCTCAGCGCGGAGCAGATCGCCGACGACCTGCTCGCCCGCTACGACCGTGCCCTCGCCCAGGCCCGCCACAACGCCCTGGCATCCGTCCAGCCCTCCCAGCCGGACCGCGTCGTTCTGACCTGGCAGGTGGACGGCAGCATCGCCACCGCCCCCGCCGACGACCGCGCCGGCGCCATCCTCACCGCACACGGCTTCGTCCAGGACCCTCTCAGCGGCATCTACCGCCTCACCGGCGACGACACCCAGGCCCAGGCCCGAGCCCTGCGCGCGATCGGCCCGCGTCTCGACGCGCTCGGCATCGGCACCGCTCTCCAGCACCCCGCGGGCCGCAGCGCGCCCACCGCCGCGCCCGCTTCGCCACCGCCCGTCCCGGCCGGCTCCCGGTCGCAGGCCGTCCGTTCCCGGTGAGGGTCCGCCGCCAGGCCACGAACCCGATCGCTTCGCACAACTCGGCGAAATCGTCGACACGGTAAGGAGCCCGGGTGGTCCCGGCACCGCGCCGGGGCCACCCGGGCCCGCCGCCCGATACCTGGAGCACCTCGTAGCAACCCGCACACCCCCGCCCATCAGTGCCCGGCGCAAGCCGCGACTGGCCACGGCCCTCTTCCGCCGCTATCTGCGCGCCTGCCTCCCAACCGGCCCCGACCGGCCCTCCCCGCTGGCCGGCGCCCATCCCGAGACCGTCCTCGCGGAGACCCAGCGCATCGGCTACCGCCATCACCACTGACCGTCCATCCACCAGGAGGAGCATGTCCCACCCCGTCCCTCAGCCGGTGAAGCTCGCCGACGACATCACCCGCCAGCTCGGTCAGCTCGCCGACCACCTCTCCCAGCTCCCCGCGCCGCAGGCCGCTCAGGTCATCGCCCGCATCCTCGACCCGGAGGCCGGAGTCCTCGGCGGCGTCACCCACCTCGTCATCACCGGAAGCCACTTCGCCAAGAGCGAGGCCGAACGCGGCGCCCTCCCCGCCGAGGTCTGGCTCGCGCTCGGCCGAGCCGCCAACGAACTGCACGACATCAGCCTGGACCTGGACGACCACCAGAACCTCCTCCAGGACCTCGGCGCTCGGCCGGCCACCACCGCGGCGGCGAAGCCTGTGGCCCCTGCACCGCTCGTCGCCCGGCGACACCGGTGAGCAAGAAGCAATGGCAGGGCTGGGGGCCCGGCGAGCGGGCAGAGCAGCACTACCTCGTCCAGCCCCGCGCCCTGGCCGGCGGCGGCGACGTCCGGCACATCTCGGAGTTCCTGCGCGCCTGCGGATGGCGGGAGAAGTCCAAGTCCGACGGCCCGCTGCTCATGGAAAGCCCCAGCCGCGCGCTGCGCGTCGTCTACGACCCCTACGTCATCCCCGGTGGATGGACCATCCACGGCAAAGCCGACGCGCTCAACGGCGAGTGGTCGGCGCACCTGGGCCGCCAGACACCGGTGGAAATCGTCGCGGGCCTGACCGACGCCCTCACCCGGCCCCGCTCCGCTCACGCGCCCAACGTCTGGGCACCGCTGCAGGAGCAGCACTGGAACACCCACGCCGAGGGCGAGCACTACGTGGCCACCAGCCCGGACGGCAGCGCCAGCCTGCACTACCAGCACGGTCCCGACGGTTCGGCGACGTGGTGGGCTGAAGCGAGGGACACGCAGAACAACGGCTGGACGGCCAGCTTCACCCCGAACACCCCGATGCAGCTGGTGCAAGCCTTCGCCACCGAACTCGCCAACCCCGAGCCCGTCATGCGCCCGCGCGGGCGCGTGCCGAGCAGCGCGCAGATCCGTACCTGGTCGGTCTCCGTCACGCCCTCCCAGCTCGGCGCCTGGCAGCAGGCCCGGATCACCGCCGCCCGCGCCGCCACCTGGGCCCGAAGCAGCGTCCACAACGCCCGCCCGCGCACCAAGACCCGCCCTCACGCCCCCGCCGGCGGCGCCCGAACCCGCCGCTGAACCCCCGCCGCCTTCAAGGAGCACGATGCCCGCCCCCACCCCGGACGCCCTGAGCACCCTGACCGACACCCTCGCGGACCTCACCGAGTACCTGCGCGAGAACCCCGACCCCACCGAGGCCCTCGCCCTGATCGAGCCGCTCCTGGACGAGTACACGGGCCTGCCCGTCCAGTTCGCCGACACCCTGCGCGCCCTCGCCCGCACCATCCAGGAGCACCAGATAGCCGCCGGCGCGACACACGTCAGCCTCCTGATCGCCGAACTGCTCACCGCCGCGTGGGAGCAGAGCGACCAGCACACCCTCCACTACGTCCTGGACGAACTGCGCGCACTGCACCAGGCAGCCGAGAGCGACCCGGAGTGCGGCGCGTGCCGCTGAGCGAACGCCAACTCGCCTCCTTCGCCGACAAGCACGCCGGGCAGATCCCCTTCGACACCAGCCCCCGCCACCTCGCCGGCCCCGGCGACGCTCGCCACGTCACCCACGGCCTGGCAGCCGCCGGATGGACCACGCTCTCCGACCCCCTCGACGCCGAGATCGTGATGCGCAGCCCCGATCACCGCTACCGCCTCCAGTTCGACCCCCAGTCCACCACCTCCGCCTGGTGGCGGCTGCGGGCCGAGAACAGCGACAACGGGCCCGGCTGGTACGCCGAGTTCGGCAAGCGCGTGCCAGCAGAGGTCCTCGCCGGCCTCACCGACGCCCTCATCGCACCGGCCTCACCGCAGCAGGACCCCTGGGACCCGGTGACTCGAGCGGGCTGGCGACGCGACGAGGCCGGCGCGGCGCACTCTCCGGACTCCCTGTGCCACATCGAACGGCGCCCGATGAGCGAGTTCCGCCTCCATCCGTCGTGGCACATCGAGGCCCGCGACGCCCGCGACGCGCAGTACCCCGGCCCGCGCATCTGGCACGCCTTCCTCGACGAGCACGTGCCCGACCGCCTCGCCGGCGCCTTCCTCACGGCGCTGACCGACCAGAGCCCGCTGCAGCGCGGCATGTTCGACCGCACCGCCCACCACAGCGCCGTCAAGGAGTCGAGCCCGCTGAGCCCGCAGCAGGTCGTCGAGGCTCACACCGCCCGCATGAAGGCAATCGGCGCACAGGCCCGCGCCGCACGCCGCCGGCAGACCACCCCCGCGCCGCGCCCGCCACACACCGCAGCCGTCCAGCCCACCGCCCACCGCTGAACCGGAAGGACCGCCTCATCCCCCGCACCCTGAACCACCGCCGCACCTCGCTACGGCGCCTCAACCGCTACCTGCGCAACAGCGACCGGATCCTGGCCTCGTGGGACGCCTACACGGAGTTCAACACCGACCTGGACGGCTGGCCCTTCGACGACGACGCCTACGGCCGCCGGGCCGCCGTCCGCGACTCCGACACCGCAGCGGCGTTCACCACCACCCGCGCCGGAGCCCGCCAACTCCTGGCCACCGCGCGCCTCCAGCTCCAGCAACTGCCCACCCACCTCACGCGCAAGAGCTGGCCCGGACAGCTGACCATCCTGGAGCAGGCGCTGAACCGCCTCGACGCTCTGGACGCGCAGTGGCGACAGACCGTGGCACAGCTCCCCGAAGGCGCCGGACCGGGGAGCGAGGCGTACGACGACGCGCTGGACGAGCACCACGCCGAGTGCTGGAGCTATCTCGACGACTGGGCCTGCCACGGCCGCGCCATTCTCGACATCCACACCGCCACCCGCCGATCCGGCCCTCAGCCCAAGCGCCCCCAGCTGCCCGTCCTGACCTCGCGGCCCGGCGGCTACCGCGCGACGAGGCGGTGAGCGTGGCCTCCACCGCGGAGACCGTCGAGGTCGACTTCATCACCCCGCGCCATCTCGCCGGTGGCGGCGACCCCGCCTGGATCACCGTCCCCCTCCACCGCGCCAGCGGCTGGAGCCACGGCGACGACCCGCTGATGCCGCGCGTGCTGCTCTCCAGCCTCGACCAGAAGGCCCTCCTGCGCCTGGAGCCGGACCCAGAGGGCCAGTGGTGGACCCTCCAGCACGCCGCCGAGCCAGGCCGGCCCGCCTGGTACGCCAGCTTCGGCGCCCGCACCCCCGTCGAACTGATCGCCGCCGTCACCGACGCCCTTACCGACCCAGTCCCGCCGGGAGGTGAGGCTGCCGACCCGTTCGAGCCGCTCCGGCAGATCGCCTGGTCCGCTCCGGCCGTTGGTGCCGACGGCCTGGTCTCGCCGGACGACACGGCCTACGTTCAGCGACTGGGCAGCGCGGAGGAACCGGGGGCCTGGTTCGTCACCGCCACCCTCGGCCCAAACCGACCGGTGTGGCAGGCG
Source organism: Streptomyces sp. NPDC058985 (assembly GCF_042740985.1). Taxonomy (NCBI): domain Bacteria; kingdom Bacillati; phylum Actinomycetota; class Actinomycetes; order Kitasatosporales; family Streptomycetaceae; genus Streptomyces; species Streptomyces sp. NPDC058985. Next base: position 55,053 of record NZ_JBHYJX010000042.1, read on the forward strand.
CGCTTCGACGCCCACACCCCGCCCCACCTCGTCACCGCGTTCACCACCGCGCTCGCCGACCCGGACCCCGTGTACCGCACCACAGGCGCGCGCGGTCTACCGACCCTGGACCCCCGCCTCGTCACCCGCCGGTACATCGACGTCCCCGCCGCCTACGTCGCCGCCGCGCTGGAGGAACGCGTCCGCTCCCTCGCTGCCCGGCCCGCCGGTACGCAGCCGGCCCCCATCCCCGCACGGCACTCGCCGCCGCAGCGCGGTCACAGCCACTAGCCCTCCCGTCCCCGCCCGGAAGCACCCAGCCCTTGCCACCCTCCTCCACCAGCAACACCGACGGGTACGACCTCGCCCTGCGCCTCCTGCTCGGCCTGGCGGCCCTCGCCATCCCACTCGCCCACCTCGCCTGGCTCGGCGGCAACCTCACCGCCACCCTCACGGGGGCCGCCTGGGCGCCCTACCAGCCCACTGCCGCCCTGCTCCACCCCGAGCAGGTCTGGCCCACCGCAGGAGAAACGTCCCTGCTGGTCGGCGCGCGCATCGTGCCCGTCGTCCTCCTCCTGGCCCTCGCCGCCGTAATCGGCCTCCTGTGGACCCGGCACAAGAGCTCGGGCGGTGGCCGGAAGAAGAAGATCACCGACATGGCCAAGGCCCGGGACATCGAGCCCCTGATGTCCAAGGCCATCACCGACAAGGCCCGCTCCCTGCGACCGAGCCTGAAGAACGCCAAGCACATCGACGCCAAGGACACCGGCATCCTCCTGGGCAACCTGCAGGGCACCAGGCACGAGGTGCGGATGGGGTTCGAGGACGTCGCCGTCGCGATCATGGCACCCCGCTCGGGCAAAACCACCTCCCTCGCGATCCCCTCCATGCTCAACGCACCCGGCCCGGTCCTGTTGACGTCGAACAAGGCCGCCGGCGATGCCTTCACCACCGCCTACGAGGCGCGGGCCCAGGCGGGGGCGGTGTGGACCATGGACCCGCAGCAGATCGCGCACGCCGCCCGCGAGATGTGGTGGAACCCCCTCGCCGGAGCGAAGACCCTGGACGGGGCGAACCGGCTTGCCGGGCACTTCCTCGCCGCATCCGTGGACGCCTCCCAGCAGGGCGACTTCTGGTCCAAGGCCGGCAGCAACATCCTCTCCCAGCTCCTGCTGGCCGCAGCGCTCGACGAGCGCCCGATCACCGACATCATGGCCTGGCTCGCCTTCCCCGCCGACCGCACCCCGCTGGACATCCTGCGCGACCACGGCTTCACCGCCGTCGCCGCTCAGCTCAAGGGCACCGTGGAAGGCCCGCCCGAGACCCGGGACGGCATCTACGAGACCGCCCGCCAGTACGCCGCGGCCCTCCTGAACGCGGAGATCGCCGCCTGGGTGACACCGCAGAAGGACGTCGCGGAGTTCCGGCCGGAGCAGTTCGTCACCTCCACCGACACCCTCTTCCTGCTCAGCAAGGACGGCGGCGGAGGAGCCAGCGCACTGATCGCCGCGTGCGCGGACTCGGTGATGCGGGCCGCGACCGCTCAGGCCGAACGCGCCGGCGGACGCCTGGACCCGCCCATGCTGGCGATCCTCGACGAGGCCGCCAACGTGTGCAAGATCAGCGACCTGCCTGACCTGTACTCCCACCTCGGCAGCCGCGGAATCATCCCCATCACGATCCTGCAGTCCTACCGCCAGGGCCAGAAAGTCTGGGGGGACGCGGGCATGGACGCCATGTGGTCCGCCTCGACCGTCAAGGTCATCGGCTCCGGCATCGACGACCCGGACTTCGCCGACAAGCTCTCCCGCCTGATCGGCGACCACGACGTACAGACCACGTCCACCTCGCACTCCGAATCCGGCAAGAGCACGTCGGTGTCGATGCGGCAGGAGCGGATCCTGCCCGCCGACGCGATCCGCGCCCTGCCCAAGGGCACCGCGCTCTGCTTCGCCACCGGGATGCGCGCGGCCATGCTCGACCTGCGGCCGTGGTACCGAGAGCCCGGGGCGACGGAACTGTCCGCCGCGTCCGACCGCGCATCGCAGGCGATCACCGCCCGCGCGGTAGCCAAGCACACGCCCACGCAGTCCGACTTCGGGACCGCCGCGTGAGCAGCACTTCGCTGGTCCTGGTGCCGGTCCGCTCGCGCCAGGCGAAGGAGTTCGTACAGACCTGGCACCGCCACCACCCGCCGCCCACCGGGCAGATCTTCGCCATCGGCGCCGCCGACGAAACAGGCGTCCTCCGCGCGGTCGCAATCGTGGGCCGGCCCGTAGCCCGCCACCTCGACGACGGCGCCACTGTCGAAGTCACCCGGACCGCCAGCGACGGCACCCGCAACGCCAACTCGTTGCTCTACGGGGCATCGTGGCGCGCGGCGAAGGCCCTCGGATACCGGCGTCTGATCACGTTCACGCAGGAAGGCGAGAGCGGCGCCTCCCTGCGTGGCGCGGGCTGGCACTTGATCGCCCGCCGTCCCCCACGAGCCGGATGGCACACCGCTTCCCGTCCCCGGACCGGCCACGGCAACGACCACGTCGCCCGCTTCCTGTGGCAGGCCCCCGACCCGACGCCGTCCGTCCCCAGCAACGCTCCCGCAGCACAACCGACCGGACCGGAGTAGCCCCGCACATGGTCGACCTGACCGAACACACCCGTCTACTCGGCGAGGTTTCCCGCACTCTGAGGGAGCTGTCCACCGAGGCCGGACGCATCCGGAAGGGCGAGATCGCCAAGCCGGTCCGCGAGATCGCTCCCCTCAGTCTGCGGGTGCACGAGCTGGCCGCGCAGTGCACCCGGCAGGTCCACGACCTGTCGGTCAGCCACTATCCGACGACGGAGGGGGGCGCCGAAGCCCTGGCCCGCCTTGCCGGTGCCTGCGCACAGATCTCGCTCGCCGCCACCTTGTGCAACCTCGCCATCCACCACCGCACCGAGATCTACCTCTACGAGGACGCCGACCCCACCCCCGCTACCAGCGCCGATCAACTCCGCCGCGCTGAGCGCGAAATGCAGCGCGCCGCCACCACCTATCGCGCCGTCGCCCAGCAGTTGTCCCGCCGCCTCGCTTCCTTCACGACGCACCCTGAGTTCCTGCACCACAGTCCAACCCTGTCCAACGCGACGCCGCCGACCCTCGCAGCCAGGCGCCGGACCTGACAGCACCCCGAGCCGGACGAGCCCGGGACCTCACGCCTGGAGATGACCTGTACACCTACGAACCCCACGACCTCGAAGACATGACCCCACTGGACGCCCTGGACGCCGTGGCCGCGGACGTACGCGACCACACCGTCACCCTGGACGGAACCGGCCTGTTCACCGCCATGCGGCACATCGACCTGCTGTGCCATCTCACCGCGCGCATGGCCGCCGACGCCGAGTACCAGCTCGCGCCGAACATCGCCGACCTTCCGCCCGCCACGACCCTCGCCGCGTGCACCGGCCAGCTCGGTCAGGCCATCGCCCACTACACCCAGGCGCTCGCCCCGCTCGTCGCCCTCACCGCGACGAAGCACTACACGCTCGGACAGAGGCTCGATGCACTGAGCCATCACAGCAGCCTGCGGATCCACCTCCAGGGAGCCAGCAGGGCTCTGGCTGCCGCGCGCACCGCGCTGGAAGTGCAGCAGCCCCGGCCCTCTGCGGGCCCGCCCGCCACGGCCCCGCAGCACGGCGTAACAGTCCGGCGGCGGGCATGACGGCACCGGCTCCCGACGAAAACCTCCTGTTCGACGTGGCCGCTCCGCCGACTCCCGTCGAGCGGCTGCTGCTTCTCGCCGACCAGTACGTGCAGCACAACGACATGCTCGACCGCCTTCTGCGGAGCGAGGCCCCGCCCGAAACCGACGCCCACGTCGCCTCGGCCCAGCAACTCGCCGCCGCAACCCGCACCGCTCTCAACGTGGTCACCGACGAACGCCTCTTCCAAAGCCGCGACCTGACCGATGTGATGGTCCGCCTCCAGCAGCTCGCCTTCCTGAGCGGCAGCTCCGCGGATCAGCAGCTCCCGACGGCACGCTCGCTGACCGCCTTGGCCCCGGAAGCAGCGGTCGGATGTGCGGACACCCTCGCCCACGAGATCCGTCGCCGACGGTCGACCGCCGGCGACGGGCCGGACCAGCCCCTCACCACGGCCCACAGCACCGCCCTCTGGGAAATTGCCTGCGGAAACGTCGTGGCCACCGGCTCCCTCGCACGGGAGTACGTCCACTACCGCGACGAGCGCGTACTCATCGGCACACTGCGGGCGCTGGAGACGAAGGGGCTCGCGGAGCGCGTCCCGAAATCCGCGCCCTCCGCCTACGTCGGGGGGCCGCTCCAAGACCGAGTCCGTCTCACCTCCGCGGGCGCCATCGCCCTGGCCGCCGCTATCAGCGGGCCACCGGTCCGCAGGACACCCGGCACCACCCCGGCGCCCGCACCCACCGCGGCGAATACAGCCACCCGCAGCCGCCCCCGCTGACCTTCGACTCCAGCGCGGGTCACCCCGTGACGCCCCACGCCGACACCCTCCCGCCGGCGTGCACCTCGCGGTGGCCCGGCGCCGCGAGCGTTCCAGCAGACACCCCGCCGCACCGGCAGCCGCCCCTGCAGCCCCGGCCCACCACTCCGGCCAGTCGGCCCTGTCTTCCCGATCGGAGAAGCCACACGTCCACCAACGCCCATGGCCTGGCCCTCGCCCCGGCCAACGTCCCTTCCCTGCGCAGCCTTCTCAGCCGCCCCCCTTGTGCGCTGGGCACCTTCGTCCCCGCCGGCCTCCACTCCCCGCGCGAAGAGCGTCGCCACCTGAAGCAACTTGCCCACGCCGGCACCGATTTCTTCGAGGTCGGCCTCGCCCACCACGACGCACACCTCGACGGACCCGTCATCCAGGACGCCTACCGCCGCGCGCTGCGCAGCGGCGATGCCCTGAACCGCACCGTCCGCGCGGTCGCGTACGCCGCACACCTGCGACCGACCGTCGTCATGACCTATTGGGAACCCTTCCAACGGCACGGCCCCGAATCCGCGGCCCGCCTCTTCGCCGAGGCCGGCGCATCCGGCGTGATGATCGTCGACCTGCCTGACCACCACGCCGAGCGCTGGCAGGCCGCAGCACGCCACGCGAACCTCCACACCCCACGCCTCGTCCCCCGCCGCACCACCGACGACGGCCTGGCCGCCGTGGCCGCCAACGCCTCCGGGTGGCTCTACGCACCGGCCAGCGCTCAACCCACCGGCTACCGAGGCCCGCTCGACATCCCCGCCCTGACCGCCTTCACCCGGCGCTTGCGCGCGGCGAGCCCCTTGCCGGTCGTATCCGGCGTCGGGATCTCCACACCCGCCCTAGCGGCACACGTCGCGCCCCTGGTGGACGCCGTCGTCATCGGCACCCCCATCGTCCGCGCTCTGGCCAGCGCCCCCGAACAAGCGCCGCAGCTCATCGCCGCGTTCGCCCACGCCCTTGCTTCGACGACCACCGCAGAGCCGCGCGCCCACTCCCGTCCCCGCCACTGAGCAGTCGACAGGACCACAGCGCACGCCGCACCTCCCCTACCCCAGGACAGAGCCATTTCCGATCAGCCCCAGTTCCGCGCCCTCTCCCTCGGCGCCGGAGTCCAATCCAGCACCCTCCTTGCCCTGTCGGCCGAGGGTGTCCTCCCCAAGGTCGACTACGCGATATTCGCCGACACCGGATGGGAGCCCAGAGCGGTTTATGCCCACCTTGACCGACTAGAAAGGGAGGTAGCCGCCCCCGCAGGCATACCGGTCTCTCGCGTATCGGCCGGGAACATCCGCAGCGATGCCCTTAATCCCGATCACCGGTTCGCCTCCATGCCGCTGCACATCCTGAATCAGGACGGGCGACCTGGGATGACGCGGCGCCAGTGTACCGGCGAATACAAGGTGCGGCCGATAAAGCAGAAGGTGCGCGAACTGCTCGGCTACCCCTACCCGAACCGCATACCCAAAGGCGTCTTCGTCGAGCAGTGGGTCGGCATATCCACGGACGAATTCCATCGCGCGAAGGACGCAGACGTCAAGTACATGAGGAACCGGCACCCACTACTGGACATGTCATGGAGCAGGTCCGACTGCGTGCGCTACCTGACATCTCTCGGGCTCGTCGATACGCCGAAGTCGAGTTGCCTGGGATGCCCGTTCCACGGAAATGCCCAGTGGCGGCATATCCGAGATACCTCCCCCTCCGAGTGGGCGGACGTTGTCGAATTCGACGCGGCCATCCGGCAGGGCAATGCTCGCGCCAATGCGTCGGGCAGCCGATTGCTCGGCGAGGCGTTCCTGCACCGCTCGCGCGTGCCACTCAGCGAAGCCCCCGTCGATCACGTCACCGCTGCCGAGCGGGCTGCCCTGCAGCTCAGCGCGGAGGAGGCCGAGGTCCTGGAGAGCGGTGTCGAGGACGGCTGCTCGCCCTGGGCATGCCGCGGTGATACCGAGGTGCCGACGCAGGACGGCTTCGGGCTGGCCACGTGATCCTCGACCTCTTCGCGGGGCCGGGCGGTTGGAGCAGGGCCTTGCAGGTCCTCGGCGTGCGCGACGTCGGACTGGAGTGGGACCCGTGGGCGTGCAAGACCCGCTGCGCTGCTGGGCAGTTGACCATCCGGTGCGATGTGGCGAGGTATCCGGTCTGGCCGTTCGTCGGCCGTACCCGCGGGGTGATCGCCTCGCCGCCGTGCCAGGCGTGGAGCATGGCCGGCAAGCGCCTCGGGCTGCTGGACCAGCCGCTGGTGCACGCGGCGGTCGCCGACCTGGCCGCCGGACGTGACACCCGTGAACGCCTGTTGGCCGCCTGCCGCGACGAGCGCTCCCTGCTGGCCGCCGAGCCCATGCGCTACCTCTACGCCCTGAACGCCGTGGGCGAGCCGGACTGGGTCGCCATGGAGGAAGTCTCGGACGTCCTGCCCCTGTGGAAGCAGTACGCCGCCGTCCTGCGCGGGTGGGGTTTCTCCGTCTGGTACGGGATCCTCAACGCCGCCGACTTCGGCGTACCCCAGACCAGGAAGCGGGCGATCCTCCTCGCCTCCCGCGTCCGGCCGGCACAGCCGCCCACGCCCACGCACGCCCAACTCGCCGAACCTGAGTCGCTGTTCGGTCCGGGCCGGGCCCGCTGGGTCAGCATGGCCGAAGCCCTGGGCTGGGGAGCCACCGACCGCCCCGTCCCCACCATCTGCGCGGGCGGCGGGCCCGGCGGCGGGCCCGAGCCATTCCCGTCGGGCTCCCGCAAGACGCTCTCCGACGCCCGCGAGCGCGGCACCTGGATGCCCCGCCCGGACGGAGTGGTCCTGCAGTCCCGACGCGAAGGCGCGGGTTGGGCGGCCCGGCACGGCACCCGCGAGAACCGGCCCGCCGACGCTCCGGCGCCGACGTTCACCGCCGAGGCCCACCGCTGGTCCTGGTCGCTGCGCAGCAACAACCAGGCCAACGCCACCATCCGATCGGCGTCAGAGCCCGCCGGCACCCTGTTCTTCGGACACCGCGCGAACGAGTGCACCTGGGTCGCCGAACCCGCCGCCCCGTCGACCGACGACGCTGCTGCCGTTCCCGAGCCAATCCGGATCACCGCCCGCGAGGCCGGCCTCCTGCAGACCTTCCCCGCCGACTACCCCTGGGCCGGCAACAAGGGCCAGCAGTTCTCCCAGATCGGCAACGCCGTGCCCCCGCTGCTCGCCGGCCACCTCCTCGCCCCGCACCTCGGCCTTCCCCTGAACCCCGACGACTTCACCCTGGCCGCCTGATGCCCCACATCCCCGAGCCCGACGAAGACGACCTCGACGCCCTCGCGCCTCCCCAGCCCGTCTTCCACGTCGAGCAGGCCCTCCTCGGTGCCCTCCTCCTCGACCCACACCGCCAGGACGACGTCAGCGGCATCGCCGCCGACTCCTTCTCCACCGCCGCGCACGCCTCCCTGTACGGCGCGATCACCACCCTGCCGCGCCCCGACCCCGCCGAGCACGCGAAGAACACCCAGTGGCTCGACCGCGTACTCACCACGGCCCAGGAGCAGGCACGCGGGCTGACCGCCTCCTACCTTCACACCCTCGTCCAGGTCTGCCCATGGCCGAGCCACGCCCCCGCCTACGCCCGGATGGTCGAGGCCGAGCACGCCCGCCGCCGCCTGCACACGGCCGCCGAACGCCTCGTCCACACCGTCCACGACGCCTCCCTTCCCCACCCCATCCAGACGGTGCTCGCCGAGGCCGACGCACTCGCCGCGGTCGCGGACGACATCGCCGCCCGCTTCCCGCCCCGCGCAGGCGTCCTTCCCCGCACGCCGGCACCGCCGCCGCACGCCGCGACCCATCCGACGAAGGCCGCCGAGGAGGAGCAGCTCCTCCTCGCCACCGCCACGGCCTACCCCGTCGGCATCGACTCCGTCCGGTGGCTGCTCCCCGATGACTTCACCGTGGCGCTGCACACTGGTCTGTGGCAGTGCCTGACGGCCCTGGCCCGCCGTGGCGAGCCCGTCGACCCCGTCACCGTCCTGTGGGAGGCCCAGCAGCGCGGCCTGCTGGACGACGCAAGCGCACCGGACGAGGTCCTGCGCATGCTCGCCGAACCGGCCGGGTCCGTAGAGCACTGGGGCGAACGGGCCCTGCAGCGCTCCCTCCTGGCCACGGCCGAACACACCGGCCGTCGCATCCAGGCGTACGCGGACGACCCGGCGAACACCCCGTTCCAAGTTGTCGTCGGCGCCCGCCGCGCCCTCGCCGACGTCGCCGCCGTCCGCACACGCTGGCACCACGCCACCGCAGCCACCCCACCGCAACGCCAGCGGCCCACGCCCACCACCCGCGCCGGACCGCCGACCACCAGGGCCGCGCCCACCGCCCGATCCTCACGAGCAACCCGGTAGCCCCCGACGACGCCGACGGCCGGGCAGCAAGGCCCGGTCACCGGCAGGACAGATGAGACCCCACGTGACTCCCCCCATCGACGCCCGCATCCGCCTCGACACCCACCCCACCCACCCCAGCGCCGTCCAGGCCGTCGTGACCGGCTCCCAGGCCCGCATCGCCGTCATGGTGTTGGAGGCGGGCGGCTGGAGCGTCGCCGCCCCAGGCGTCCTGGTCCTGGCCCGTATCGACCGCGAGGAGCCCTACTGGGCCAATGACGCCGCCACGCACATGGTCGCCGAAGGCATCACCGTCGACATCACCCCGCAACTCCGGGAGGCCATCGTCGAGGAATGGACCTGGCCGGACTACCCGATGCCGTGGTGCACCCGCAGCGAGATCCGCGAGGTCTCCCAGCAAGCGCAGAAGATCCACGACGACATCCACTACGGCCAGCTCCTCATCCACGCCCACGCCGACGACGGCCACACGACCGTCGCGGTCGGCACGTACCTCCATCGAGGCGGCAAGTCCGTCTACCTGCACGGAGTGGACCATCTGCGCCAGATCGCCGACACCTTCGACTCGCCCGCCCAGGCCCTGCTCGCCTTCGAGAAGGTTCACGCAGTCGAGATGCGCCCCGGCCCGGCACCCCTGACGGACACCGAACGCGAGGCCATCGCAGCACGCTCCGTCTTCGACGTCACCACCGCCACGTCCGCGCCCGCCCCCGCGAAGCCGGAGACCGTTCCGATCTACCTGGCAGACGCCGGCGACCACGACGCGCTCCTCGACACCTTCCTCGACGACCACGGCGAGTTCGAAAGATGGCGCACCTGGTCGGACGACACCACCCACGCCATCCACGAGTCGCAGACCCTGCGCGTCGAGCGTGTGCACGAATCCTCCGCCCACGAGACCGCCTGGACCGTGGCCGCCTACGAGACACCCGTCTCCGAGCGCATGTGGGTCCTCACCGCGACCGGCGCCACCCCCGCCCCGCTGCTGCAGGATCTGCTGACCCACCTCGCCGACGGCGAGGGATGGGACACCGCCCTCGGCGCCCCGGTGAACGAGAAGAGGGTCACCGAGGCCACCCAGCCGCTCTCCAGCGCCGGCTGGAAGCACACCGTGGACGGGCGGTGGATCCGCTGGACCTCATCCGACGGGAACGCCGGCATCCAGTTCGACGCCTTCGCCGCGCAGCACCCCAGCCAGAACCAGGCCACCTGGACCCTCTGGGCCGGAACCCAGCCCGACCAGGGCAGACCCACCTGGTCGATCACCGCGTCCCCGCAGACCCCGAGTTCGCTGCTCGCGAGCCTCGCTGATTCCCTCGCCCACGAGAGCGGCACGCGCCAAGTCCGGCGGGGCCGCGAACCCAAGACCAGCCTCGCCTCCAGTCCGCTACCGGGGCCAGTGGCCACGACCGGCCCCTCTGTCGGCCGTTCACGCTAGCCACCGGGGCCACGACAGCGGGGGAACATAGCGCGGGATCGCCGGTTGGCCAAACCGGCGATCCCGCGGACCATAGATAGTCCACCGCCACCCTCTGTCCGCACGTCGAAAGAAGCCCTCACGACCCCAGACACGACTCGAAGCGCGCCCCGTCCGGCGACGCGCAGCCCTGTCCGCTCACGCCGCGGCGAAGCTCGCCCGGAACAGATCCCGGGCCCGCTCCACGTCCTTCGGCGTACGGAGCTGGACCTCCAGGTCGCCGGTCCCGTGGTGACCGACACCAGTGACGTCCCTGGTGAAGTCCGGCACGAGGTCGACGTCCTTCGGGTTGACCTTCAGGTAGACCAGCAGCTTGCTGCGCTGCGGCGGGCACATGCAGGCGAAGTTCCGCAGGCGCTGGTACGCGCGATACTGCTTTCGCTCCACGCGGTTCACGCCGTCCCCGAGCCCGAGCAGTACCTCGTCGACCGCACCCGCCAGCTCCACCATCGCCGCGCCCTGCACTCCGGCCGCTGCCTGGGCAGCCAACCCCCGCCGCGCCCGGCGGGCCACCTGCATGCCACCGCTCACGGAAGCCACGGTCTCAAGGCCGAGCAGATCGCTGCCGAAGAGCCGGTAGCGGACCAGGTCGATCGAGCGCCGGTGCTCGCGCACGGCGTGCACGTCGTAGCGGGTGAAGTCGCCGGCGACGCAGATCAGGCGTGGGCCGCTCCACAGGACCTGGGACGCGGCCGTTACCCCGAGCCGGTCGCGGACCAGGTGCTCGAACTCGGCGCGGTGGTCCATCAGCCAGGCCAGGTAGAACAGGCCCTGGTTGATGACCTGTTGACTGAACTACTCGTGAAGTTTCCGCAGGTCAGTGACCTAATGGTGGAGGCGTCGTTGAGTCGGCCATGGAGGCTTCGAGAGACCTGTCAGCCCTGTCCGTCCCCCTGGTCGGAGAGGTACTGGCCGTGGATGATCCGTGGGATCCGTACTGGCTCATTGGCCCAGCCGGACAACCGGTCGAGGGAGCCGGCGCCTTCCTGCGGGACCTGCATGGAGCCGGTCGTTCAGCGACGACGGCCCGTTCCTACGGGATGGATCTGCTGCGTTGGTTCCGCTTCTTGTGGGCTGTCGAGGTGCCGTGGGACCGGGCGAGCCGGATCGAGGCGAGGGACTTCTCCCGCTGGCTTCAGATCGCCGGCCAGCCGAGGCGTCCGCACTGGCGGCGCCCGAGCGAAGCGGGCCGATGGGCCGCGGGCGGGAAGCCGTACGCACCGTCGGTACGAGCGCACAGCGAGACCGTGCTGCGGAGCTTCTACGACTACCACCGCGACATCGGCACCGGGCCGATCCTCAACCCGTTCCCACTGGACCGGTCACGTCGAGGCCGACGGGCCCACGCCCACCGCAACCCGATGGACCCGCCCCGCAACGAACGCGCCGGGCTCTACCGGCCAAGAGTGCCCGCGAGGGTGCCCCGCAGCGTCCCTGATGAGGAGTTCAACGAGATCTTCGCCCGGCTCCCGTCGCACCGGGACCGCGCCCTGGTCGCCTTCTATATCTCCACCGGCGCCCGAGCCAGCGAGCTGCTCAGCACATGGCAGGCTGGCGTCGATCCGGGACGCCAGCTGATCTCGGTGGTCCGCAAGGGCACCCGAGAAGTCCAGGAACTCCCCGCCTCGACCGACGCGTTCGTCTGGCTGCGGCTTTACCAGCTGGAGATGAACGACGCGATCCCACGCGGGCAGCGCCTACCTGTGTGGTGGACTCTGCGCTCACCATCGAGACCGCTGACCTACCACGCGGTTCACCGGATGTTCGAGCGGGCGAACGCCAAGGCGGGGACGTCTGCGACGCTGCACGCGCTGCGGCACACCGCCGCCTACCGGATGGCCGAGGATCCCAGTCTGCCCCTCACCGATGTCCAGTTCGTTCTCGGTCACGCCCAGTTGACCACGACACAGCTCTACCTCACGCCCCGCAAGGAAGTCGTGATCCGGCGACTGCTGGCCCACCACGCCGAACAGACGCGGCAGGCAGCCGCCCGCATCGCGCCGCCTCCCGCAGCCGACTACCGGCCGGAGAGCCTCGATGTGCTGTTCGGAGCCGGTGCTCGATGAGCACCATCTTGTCGGCGGACACCGACCGCGCACTGGCTCTCGGAGTTTCACCTGGGCGCAACCGCGCAATGGCCGCCCAGAAGCGCTTCCCAGCCCGGACCGTTCCTGACAGCTGGCCGGGCACCGAGCGCTCGCGCGCCGAGGCGGCCCGACTGCTGTCCCGTCCGCCCTACACGCTGAAGAACGCCGGCAGCGAACTACACCACAAGCACGGCATCGTCATGGTGCTGGACTGGCTGGAAGACCAGCCCGGACAGACCTGGCAGGAACGGTGGCAGGCCAGCGGCATCGAGCAGGCCGGCGCCGCCTGGCGGCCGGTGATCAAACAGTGGCTTCACGCGCGTGGCCTGAAGGCAGCCTGGCGCATGCCGGTGGTGGGACGGGCCCTGACGACGGTGATCAGCGCTGAGCTGCTGCGACCGTCGGTGGACTGGCTGGCTGCCGGAGCCAGCCGCCAAGGAGTGCTGGTCCGCTCCATGGCACACAGCCGAGACCCAGCCGGATTTGAGCGCCTGCGAGAGCTGGGCGCTCAGGCCCAAGGCGTGCGGCCGGGCGCCGTCAGCACGACGCTCTGCCGCAGCGCCCTCATCCTCGCGGCGAAGGGCGGCACGCTGACCGACATCACCGTCGGAGACGTGCTGGAGCTCCTCGAGACCCAAGCCGTAGTGCTCAAGCGGGCGATGGCGGGGACCGAGGTGTTCTACCGCCTACTGCACCAGTTCGGGGCGTTCGGGGAGGGCGCCCCGCAGAATCTGCGCGAGGTCCGTAACCTGGGACAGCGGACCCCGGAAGAGCTGATCGACCGATACGGACTGACGTGCCGTCCCGTCCGTGACCTGCTGGTGGACTATCTGCGGGAACGCCAGCCCGCGCTGGACTACAACAGCCTGAGGTCCCTCTCCTACCACCTCGGCAAGTGTTTCTGGCAGAACATCGAGCAACATCATCCCGATGCCGACAGCCTCCGCCTCGCCCCGGACGTCATCGGGCAGTGGAAGCAGAGGATTGCCACCAAGGACAAGACCGTCATCGGTCCCGACGGCCGGCGCACGAGCGCAAAGGTCGAGAAGCTCAATCACCGGGACACGCTCACCCAGGTGCGGGCCTTCTACCTCGATATCGCTCAGTGGGCCCTGGAAGAGCCCGGCCGCTGGGGCCCATGGGTGGCACCGAGCCCGGTGAGGGCTGACGAGTTGGAACACCGCAAACTGCAACGCCGACGCAAGGCGCGGATGGACGCCCGCACCCGCGAGCGCCTGCCAGTGCTGCCGGTTCTTGTCCGCTCAGTCGACCAGCGCCGCAGGGACACTGCCGCGATGCTGGAAGCCGCCCGACACACCATCCCCGGCGAGGTGTTCACGGCAGCCGGTCAGCAACTTGTACGCGCCGTGGTTCCGCACGGGACGGCCGGCCGGATCTGGGCCGAGGGCCCGGACACAGGCAAACGCCGCGATCTGGGGCTTGAGGACGAACGGGCCTTCTGGACCTGGGCCGTGGTCGAGGTCCTGCGGGCCACGGGCATCCGCATCGAGGAACTGCTCGAACTCAGCCACCACAGCCTGGTCCAATACCGGCTGCCCACCACCAGTGAACTCGTCCCCCACCTTCAGATCGTCCCGTCGAAGACGGACACAGAGCGGCTGCTGCTGGTCAGCCCCGAGCTCGCCGACGTCCTGAGCGCGATCATCTGCCGAGCCCGAGACAGCTCCGGGGCCGTTCCCCTGGTCCGCTCCTACGACCGCCGCGAATGCGAGTGGCAGGCGCCAGCCCCGTTGCTGTTTCAACGACGCATCTCCGGTGAGGACCGCGCATTCACCGACGAGACCGTCCGCACCATGCTGGACCAGGCCCTCATCGCCACGGGCCTGACCGATACCACCGGCGACCCACTGCGCTACACACCGCACGACTTCCGCCGCCTGTTCATCACCGACGCCATCCTCAACGGACTGCCACCGCACATCGCCCAGGTCATCGCAGGCCACCAGGACATCAACGTCACCCTCGGTTACAAGGCTGTCTATCCGGAGGAAGCGATCCAGGCGCATATGGCCTTCCTCGCCCGTCGCCGATCCCTCCGCCCGAGCGAGGAGTACCGTGTCCCCACCGAAGATGAATGGCATGAGTTCCTCGGTCACTTCGAGCGGCGCAAAGTCTCCATCGGCGCATGCGGCCGTGCCTTCGGCACCCCCTGCATCCACGAACACGCCTGTGTTCGCTGCCCGATGCTCTGGCCCGATCCCAGCCAACGCGACCGGCTCGTCGAGATCCGCGACAACCTCCTCGCCCGGATCGCCGAGGCCGAACGCGAAGGATGGCTTGGTGAGGTGGAGGGGCTTCAGGTCAGCCTGGCTGGCGCCGAAGACAAGCTTGCTCAAATGGACCGACGAGCTTCCGGCGGTACGGCGATCGACCTCGGCATGCCGCGCATAGCCGCAGTTCAACCCACCCAGGCGGAGGTAACGGCTTCGCTGACACAATCACTGGATGACCAGCAATGACATCCGGTTCGACTCCCATCACCGTGGCGACGGCGGCCCGCTCGTGATCGTCCCCCGCATCGACGGAGCACCACTCACCGAGCTGATCGACGGGTTCGAGATCGCGGCCGGGATGCAGCCCGCAGGCGACGCCTACGGCGGTCTGATCCCGGAGTTCTTCCGGTTCGGCCCGATGCAGGACCACTTCCTCGGACGGTCAACGAACGCGATGGGGCCGAAGACACCCGTACTCGGTTGTGAATGCGGCGAGTGGGGATGCTGGCCGCTCATGGCCCGCATCACCGCGACAGCCGACCTCGTGACCTGGGACGCCTTCGAGCAACCGCACCGCAAGACCCGCGACTATGTGTCATTCGGTCCGTTCCAGTTCGACCGTCACCAATACGATGACGCCCTGCGGGCCCTGAGCACGGTTATCGGCTCCGGCGTCGACGACACGGGCGCATGAGCGCTACCAGGCGCGGCCTGCTTGACTGAAGGATGGGGAAGCGGTTCATGGAAAGGTTCGAGACGGAGAGTCTGGCGCTCATGCCCGGCCAGAAGGTTCAGGCCACGGTCCTCAGCCATCACCCATGGGGTGTGGTCGTTGAGATCGTCGGTTACGAGAACGCGGGTCTGTCGGCCTCCATCGACATGATCCAGCAGTTCTCCCGAACCACGAGCGACCATGACGAACTACTCGCGCTCTTTCCACCCGTCGGTTCGCAGATCGATGCAGTGATCGAGCAAATCCACCGCTGGCATCCGCCGGTATCAGTGCGGCTCAGCATCCGGCCTGCCGACCTGGAGTCGCTGGCCTGGAACTGCGACTTCTGTGGTGAACGGATCACGTTGAGCCCAGGTGGAGACGCCCTAGTCTTCCGAGTCAGGAATTCCGTTCAGATGTGTAGGGTTGCTTGGTGGCACGTACTGGGCGGCCGAAGGCCGAGTTGATCCTGTCGGATGAG
>NZ_JBHYJX010000043.1:0-70804 GCF_042740985.1 Streptomyces sp. NPDC058985
CGCAGCCAACTCCCCACCCAGCACACCCGATCAACGACACGACCGATCAAGAAGACACGCCATCCCAGACCGCACATGACCAAGCACTACTAGGAGCGCCCCGCCCCGCGGATCGGCGTGAGCAGGGCGGCCGTGGCGATGAGCACGCAGCAGGCGCCCGCCGCCAGGGCGACCGGTGTGGTGCCGTGGTGCTCCGCCGCCCAGGTGAGGACGGCCGCGCCGATGGGGGCGACCGAGTACTGGAGGGTCCAGAAGGCGGAGGTGACGCGGCCGAGCAGGTACTCGGGGGTCACCTCCTGGCGCAGGGACATCGAGCAGGTGCCCGCCATGCCGACGCAGGCGAGGAACGCGGCGCTCAGCAGGGCGACAGCGGGCACCTCGGTCACCCGGCCGAGACCGGCGAAGGCCAGTCCGCACACCGCGACCGAGCCGGTCCAGGTCGGGCCGAAGCCGAGCAGGCGCCGCGCGCGGGCCACCAGCAGCGCGCCGGTGATGGTGCCGAGCGCGCCGACCGCCATGACGGTGCCGACCGTGCCGTCGTCGCGGCCCAGGTCGTGCTTGAGGTGGTAGATGACCAGGTCGTTCAGGCCGAGGGTGAGGAAGCTGAAGCCGCACAGCAGCACGGTGAGCGAGCGCAGCACGGGGTGCCCGTACAGGAACAGGACCCCGGTGCGCAGGTCCTGCCACAGCCCCGGCCGCTTCCCCGTGGCGGGGGCGTCGTCGGCGGGGCGGGAGCGGAAGCGGACGAAGGCGACGCAGGCGGCCGAGACGCCGAAGCTGGCCGCGTCGACGCCGATGGCGGTGGCCGGTCCCGACCAGCCGGCCACCACCCCGGCGCACAGCGGACCCAGCACGCCGGCCGCGGCGGCGGTGGCGTTGAGCCGCCCGTTGGCCTCGGTGAGCTGTTCGGTGCCGACCAGGCTGCGTACGACGGTGACGTAGCCGACGGCGAACAGCATGCCCACGGCCTCGCACAGCGGCAGGACGACGTAGAGCAGCCAGATCTGCGGGCCGAACAGCCAGACGACGGGGACCAGCCCGTACATGCCCATCCGGACGAGGTCGCAGCCGATGAGCAGCTTGCGGCGGTCGACGCGGTCGACGACGGCGCCGGCGAACACGGCCGCGAGGACCGCGGCGCCGCCGCCCACGGCGGTGAGCAGGCCCATCCGGGCGATCGAGCCGGTGGCCTCCAGGACCAGCAGGGGCAGCGCGATCAGCGCGAAGGAGTCGCCGAGGACGGAGAGGGTCTGCGCGGCCCAGAAGACCCCGAAGTCCCGTTGCCGCCACAGGGGCCGGGGGTCCTGCGCGGGGCGTGGGGCGGCCCGGTCGGCGTCGCGTGCCTCGTGGGTCATCCCGTCGTCGCCGTCGGCCGTCGCATGCCGCCTTCTCCCCCTCGCTCGCCCTCCGCGGTCGGCGACACCTTACGGACCCGGGGGCGGTGGGCGCAGCAGGGTTTGTTGCCGCTCGCCTAGCATGTGGGCCGAGATCTCCAGGAGTCCAGGAGATTCCCGGAGAGTCAGGAAGGTGGCGCATGCCCCGAGTGGGCCTCACGACCGGCCGTGTCGTCGCGGCCGCCGCCGACCTCGCCGACGCGCGCGGCTTCGAGAGCGTCACCGTCTCCGCCCTCGCCCGGCACTTCGGGGTGAAGGACGCGAGCCTGTACACGCACGTCAGGAACGTCCAGGACCTGCGCGTGCGGGTCGCGTTGCTGGCCGGCGGCGAGCTGATCGACGAGATCGCGGCGGCGGTGGCGGGCCGGGCCGGGAAGGACGCGCTGGCCGCCTTCGCGAACGCCTACCGCTCCTACGCCCTGCGGCACCCCGGCCGTTACGCCGCGACGCAGATCCGCATGGACCAGTCCCTCGTCGCCGACTCCCCCGCCCTGCGCCGCACCGCCGACATCACCCACGGCATGCTCCGCGCCTACGGCCTCACCGAACCCGACCTCACCGACGCCGTGCGTCTGCTGCGCAGCACGTTCCACGGGTTCTGCGCCCTGGAGGCCACCGGCGGCTTCGGCGCCCCGCGTGCCGTCCAGGCGTCCTGGGACCGCGCGGTGGACGCGCTGCACGTGGCGTTGGAGAACTGGCCGCGCGCGCACTAGCCGCCGCTCAGCGCGGCCACCTCCTCGTACGACGGTGACGTGCCCACCGGCGGCCGGCCCGCGGCGATGTCGGCCGCCGTCTCCAGGGCGGCGCCCAGGGCCCTGCGGTACAGCAGCGAACCGAGGCTCACGCGGGCCACGCCGAGGTCGGCGAGGTGCGGGAGGGTGGGGCCGGTGGGTGAGTGGAGGACGTTGAGCGGGACGTCGAAGTGCGCGGCGAGGGCCGCGATCCGGGCGGGGTCGGTGAGGCCGGGGACGAAGACGCCGTCGGCACCGGCCTCGCGGTAGGCCTCCAGGCGCCGCACGGTCTCCCCGGGATCGCCGTCGCCCGACCAGTACGTGTCCGTACGGGCGTTGACGAACAGGCCCGGGGCCGCCGACCGCACCGCGGCGATCTTCGCGGCGTGCCGGTCGGCGGGGCCCAGCGCGTCCTCCAGGTTGATGCCGGCCGCGCCGACCGCCGCCAGTTGCCGCGCGAACTCCCCCACGTCGTCGGGGTCGTCGGCGAAGCCGCTCTCCGCGTCCACGGTCAGCAGGAACGGCCCGGAGCCCAGGGTGAGGGCCAGCCGCAGGGTCTCGTCGCGGGTCGCCGCCGCGCCGTCGGGCAGCCCGCTCGCCGCCGCGACACCGAGGCTGGTGGTGCCCACGGCCCGAAAGCCCCGGACGGCGAGGGCGTGCGCGGACGCGTGGTCCCAGGCACACGGCAGCAGCAGGGGCTCGCCCGGCCGGTGGAGGGCGGCGAAGGCGGTCACGTCAGGTCACCCACGGCGTCGGCGTAGTACACGGACTCCCCCAGGTGCCGGGCGAGTTCGCGGAAGCTCCAGCCCTCGCCGGGCGAGTCGTCGAGCTGGAGCGGGGTGAGCGCGTCCAGGCGGTCGGCCCAGATCCGGGCGAGCCGGGTGAGACGGCTGCGGGCCTCGTCGAGGTCGTCCGGCGTGAAGGGGGCGCGGTCCGCGTCCGTGGTCGTGGCGGAGGCGTGCCAGTGGTCGGGCTGGGTCGGCCGGCCCGCCAACCGCGCCTCCATCTCGGCGAGATGGTCGACCATGTGGTCGGCGACCCGCCGGACGGCCTTGTGCGGGGTGTAGACGCGCCCGTCGACGTGGACGGGTTCTCCGTCCCAGCGGGTCCAGGTGGCGGCCAGGGCGAGGACGTGCTCGACCATGCCGGTGACGGCGTCGGCCGGTGTGGCACGGGCGGGGGCGGGGGCCGTGGTTGCGGTGTGCGTGTCGCTCATGTGCCCGACGCTATGGGCCGGTTGCTTCGGCGGGCGCCGAAGTGTCCGGCGGCGGCGGGCGGGTATCCGGACGGACACGTGACGTCACCCCCGATCCGGCCGACCGAGAGGCGGACATGAACAGACGCGAGCGAGGCGACGGGGCCCTGGAGCGGGACTGGCGGGACAGGCTGTCGGTGATCGGCCTGGCCGCGCTGGCGGTGGGCGTGGTGGTGCGGCTGGCGGCGAACGGGCTCGACTCGTGGCCGTGGGCGGTGATCAGTGCTGCCCTGATGAGTGTCTGGGTCGTGTTCCTGGTACGCCGTCGCAGGCGTCACGACGCTCGGGACACCGGTGCCGAGCCCGAGGACGTGCCCGCCATGGAGCGGCGGATCCTCAAGGGGGGCGCGCCGCCCGAGGACCCGGAGCGGCGCCGGGAGATGGCCGCGCTCGTGGACTCCCGTCAGCGGCGGCTGCGGCGCAATCGCTGGTGGGCGTTCCCCATGCTGGCCCTCATCTTCTTCGGTACGTCCGTCCTGTGGTTCGCGGCCGGCTCGATGACCGCGGGGAGCCTGACCCTCGCCCTCGCGGTGGCCTTCATGGGCTGGCTGACCTGGAACAACCTCCGCTTCGACCGGCGCCTGACGCAGATGCGGCACCGGCTGCGGACCTGAATCCCCCGGGCCGGTGGGCCTGAATCCGTGCGTCAGGTCACCAGCCCGTGGCGGTAGGCGAACACGACCGCCTGGACGCGGTCGCGCAGGTCCAGCTTGGTGAGGATGCGGGAGACGAAGGTCTTGACCGTCTCGGGGCTGATCACCAGGGCGGCGGCGATCTCGCTGTTGGAGAGGCCGTCCGCGATGAGGCGCAGCACCTCCGTCTCGCGGGGTGTGAGGGGGAGGTTCTCGGCGGGGCCGCCGACGGGCCGGATGCGGGCGGCGTACCGGCCGACGAGGCGGCGCGTCACATCGGGATCGAGGAGCGCCGCGCCCATCGCCACGGTCCGGATGCCGTGCAGCAGGCGGTCCGGCGGCGCGTCCTTGAGCAGGAACCCGCTCGCGCCCGCGCGCAGCGCCTCGTAGACGTACTCGTCGAGGTTGAACGTCGTCACCACGAGGACCTTGACGGGACGCTCCACCCCCGCGCCCGCCAGCCGCCGGGTGGCCTCGATGCCGTCCATCACCGGCATCCGTACGTCCATGACGACCACGTCCGGCCGTACTTCGGCGGCCAGGTCGACGGCGGCCTGCCCGTCGCCGCACTCGCCCGCCACCTCCAGGTCGGGCTGGGCGTCGACGATCGTCGCCAGGCCGACGCGGATCATCACCTGGTCGTCGCAGATCAGGACGCGTACCGGGGCGCTCATGACGGACTTCCCGCGGGGATGCGGGCCTGGACGACGAAGCCTCCGCCCGCCGGGCGGTCCGTGCTGAAGTCGCCGCCGAGGACGTCGACCCGTTCCCGCAGTCCGGCCAGGCCGCGCCCGCTGCCGCCGGGGGAAGCGGCGCCCGAGCCGGTGCCGTCCGTGCCGACCCGCACGGTGATCTCCCTTTCGCCGTGGTGGACCAGGACCGAGGTCCGGCCGCCGTGGTCGTACTTGAGCGCGTTCGTCAGGGCTTCCTGGACGACGCGGTAGGCCACGAGGTCGGCGCTGCCGGTCGCGGCCGCCGGTGTGCCCTCCTCGGTGAACTCCACCGGCTGACCGGCCCGGCGGGTCTGCTCCACCAGCGTGAGCACCCGGCCGACGGGCGGTGTCCTGGGCTCGGCGTTCCGGTCGGTGCCGTGGTCCGGATTGAGCAGGTCGAGCAGGTGCCGCAGGTCGGTGATGGCCCGGCGGCCGGTGTCGCTGACCGCGGCCAGCGTCTGGTCGAGCCGGTCGGGCGCGGCGGTCAGGTACCGGGCGGCCTCGGACTGGACGACCATCGCCGTGACGTGGTGGGTGACGACGTCGTGGAGTTCGCGGGCGATGCGGGTGCGCTCGGCGTTGCGGGCGTCCTCGGCGACCCGCACCCGCCGTTCGGCCTCCGCGACCCGGGCGGAGCGCATCCAGGTGCCGATGCCCCAGGCGAGGCCCATCGCCAGGTAGAACGTGACGAACTCGGCGACCGGGTCGCCCGGTCCGCGCCGGTGCAGCTCGACCGAGAGGGCGACGAAAGCCAGGGAGGCGATGGCCAGGGTCGCGCGCCGGTACCGCTCCACATACGAACCGGCGCTCAGCAGCGCGATGGGCAGCGCGGTGCCGGCGAAGAGGTGGTAGCCGCGGATCTGGTCGAGGGCGAAGCCGATCGCCACCAGGGCGAGGCAGAGGTGCGGCCACCGTCGGCGCACGGCGAGCGGGAGGCACTGGAGGACGGCTGCGACACCGGCGAGTACGTCGGCGGAGCGGGTGGGCAGACCGCCGACCTCGGTCCCGTTGCCCCGCAGCGCCGGCAGCAGGGACGCGACCAGGAGGAGCACTCCGAACGGCAGGTCCCGGACGGTCACGTCGAGGCGTCGCCACCGCTCGGTCATCCCCGGCCACATGTCCGGCATCCCTCGGCGAGCGGTCATCGGGGCAGTGTAGCGGTGGAGTTGGCACGTGCCGCCCGCCGAGCCCCGGGCGCCACGATGTGCCCGCGCCGGTGGGCCAGCCACAGGAACACCAGGGTCAGCAGCGCGCCGAATCCGACCGCGTACACGCTGCCCTCGGGGCCGAACTCGCCGCCCGTGATCAGCTTCGGGCCGTCCGTCGCGGCGTCCAGCAGCCCCTGGTTGGAGCCGTTGCCGGAGACCTCGGTGCTGAAGACGCCGGCCGCGGCGAAGTTCCAGCCGAAGTGCACGCCGATCGTCAGCCAGAGGCTGCGCGTGGCGGCGTAGGCGGCGGCGAGCATGAAGCCGGCCTCGATGGAGATGGCGAGGGCGCCCCAGACGGTCGCGTGCTCGTTGAGCAGGTGCGAGAGGCCGAACACGACGCCGGTCAGGACCAGCGCGACGTACGTGCCGACGTGTTCCTCGACGATCCGGAACAGGACGCCGCGGTACACCACTTCCTCCATCGCGGCGGCGGCCGCCATGAAGCCGACCAGGCCCAGGGCGCCCTCCAGGGAGCCCAGGCCGTCGACCTCGTAGTACCCGGAGGAGAAGAGGTTCACGATGACGGCGCCGAACATCCCGGCGCCAATCAGCGTCCCCCAGCCGGCCTTGGCCGCGGCGCCCTCCCGCGCCACGTCCAGGGCCTGCCGGTGCTCGGTCCGCCGGACCACCCACGCGTACACGAGGACCGCGAGCGCGGCCGCCGTGAGGCCGGCGACGAGTGTCAGCCAGTCGTTCTCCTTCACGGCGTTGACGGCGATCCCGCCTATCGCGTACATCGCCAGGACGGCCAGGAACTGCCAGACGAACCTCACGGGAACTCCTTGGTGGAAGAAGGCCCGCGACCGGGGTGTCCCGGGCCGATCACGACGCTACGGATCCGGCTGCGGGAGTTCGTCCCCTCACGGTGGACACCTGGCCGTAGCTCGCACGGGGGACAAGGCCCCGGGCCCGCGCCCGTACAGGGCCTAGCCTCGTACCATGACCAGCGCTTTCGCCGACGCCCTCGCCTCGGGTCGCCCGCTCGTGCTCGACGGCGGCATGTCCAACCAGCTGGAGGCCGCCGGGCACGATCTGAGCGACGAGCTGTGGTCGGCGCGGCTGCTCGCCGAGGCGCCCGGCGCGATCACCGAGGCGCACCTCGCGTACTACGAGGCGGGCGCCGATGTCGCCATCACGGCCGGCTACCAGGCGACCTTCGAGGGGTTCGCCCGGCGCGGCTTCGGTCGCGAGCGCTCGGCCGAACTGATGGCCCTCGGCGTCGGCTTGGCCAGGGAGGCCGCGCGCCGGGTCCGCACCGACCGCCCGCTGTGGGTGGCGGCCTCCGTCGGCCCGTACGGCGCGATGCTCGCGGACGGCTCGGAGTACCGCGGCCGGTACGGACTCACGGTGGAGGCCCTGGAGCGCTTCCACCGGCCCCGGCTGGAGGTACTGGCCGCCGCCCGGCCCGACGTCCTCGCGCTGGAGACGGTTCCCGACGCCGACGAGGCGGCGGCGCTGCTGCGGGCGGTGCGCGGACTGAACGTCCCCGCCTGGCTTTCGTACACGGTCGCGGGCGGCCGCACTCGCGCCGGGCAGCCGCTGGAGGAGGCGTTCGCGCCGGCCGCCGACGCGGACGAGGTGATCGCGGTCGGCGTCAACTGCTGCGCCCCCGAGGACGTGCCGGGTGCGGTCGAGACCGCCGCCCGGGTCACCGGCAAACCGGTCGTGGCCTACCCCAACAGCGGGGAGACCTGGGACGCGGTGGCCCGGTCCTGGCGGGGGCGTTCCTCTTTCACCCCGGAGCGGGTGCGGGCCTGGCGGGCGTCCGGTGCCCGGCTGGTCGGCGGCTGCTGCCGGGTGGGCCCGGACACGATCAGGTCGATCGCGTCGGGGCCGGGAGGGGGGTGAGGACAGGCGCCCGGGTCACTCCGCCGACCCGGCGGCGCCCTTCCGCCGGCTGGCATGGAAGCGCGCCTTCTTCTGCCGATTCCCGCACGTGTTCATGTCACACCACTTGCGGGTGCGGCTCTGGCTGGTGTCGAAGAAGGCGGCTCGGCAGGTGGGTGACGCGCACAGGGCCAGTTTTCCGTCCCGCTCGCCCGCGATGACGCTGATCGCGTCGGCGGCGATCACGCTGAGGGCGTCCTCCACGCGGGAAGCCGGGCTGAGCCGCCATCGCCGCACACCCTCGGGCGTCAGGACCGCCGCGGCCCGGCCCTGAGCGCTGCGGTCATTGATGACGTGGACGGCGGACGCGGGGAGCGCGTCCTGGACCGCGGCCGCCGTCGCGGCGGCGTGGATCGACTCCCTCAGCTCCCGGGCGAGGTCGAGCTGTGCCGCCGTACAGGAGTCCACGGCCAGGTCGTACACCGCCAGCCAGTCGACGAGTCGCTGCGGCGTGGGAATCCGCTCCACGGCGTCGCCATGACGCTCCGACAGGGTCCCCGTGAAGCTGGTGGCCAGGACCTTGCCGAGACGGAACTCGGGGAACGCAGCAGGCATGGAACCACCTTAGCCGGTTGCGGCATGGCTCGCAGGACTGCTAGAACCGTCTTAGCCGGTTCCATAATGCTCAGGAGGTCTCATGTCCCGTCCAGACAGCGATGTGCGAGCGTTCGAAGCCCACGCGACGGACGCCGAACTCGACGACCTGCGCGCACGACTGGCCGCGGCGCGGCTGCCGGAGGCGGAGACGGTCCGGCGCGCCGCGCCCGGTCGCGGCCGATGGGATCAGGGCGTGCCGCTCGCCGACCTCGTCGATCTCGTGAACTACTGGCGCACGGGGTACGACTGGCGGTCGTTCGAAGACCGCCTCGACCGCGTCGGCCAGTTCCGCACCACTATCGACGGCCTGGGAATCCACTTCCTGCACCGGCGGTCCACGCGCGCGGACGCCACTCCCCTGCTCATGACGCACGGCTGGCCGGGCAGCATCGCCGAGTTCATCGACGTGGTGGACGAGCTGGCGGATCCACAGGACGCGGGCGCGCCGGCGTTCCACGTCGTCGCGCCGTCGCTGCCGGGCTTCGGCTACAGCGACAAACCGGCCACCACCGGGTGGGGAACCGAGAAGATCGCGGCCGCGTGGGTGGAGTTGATGGGAAGGCTCGGCTACGGCGAGTTCGCGGCCCACGGCGGAGACTGGGGCGGCAACATCACCACGGTTCTCGGCGGCAGGTTCCCGGCGCACGTCCTCGGCATCCACAGCACGTTCGCGCAGGCACCCCCCGGCTTGACCACGGACGGACTGACAGCGGTCGAACGCGGGTGGACCGAGCAAACAGCCCACTTCTGGCGCCACCGCGCGGCGTACGCGAAGCAGCAGGCGACCCGGCCCCAGACCATCGGCTACTCCCTCGTGGACTCACCGGCCGGGCTTCTCGCCTGGATCCTGGACAAGTTCGCCGAGTGGTCGGACACGGAGGACAGCCCGTTCGAGAGGATCTCCAAGGACCGCATCCTCGACAACGTGACGCTCTACTGGCTGACACGCACCGGCGCGTCGGCGGCCCGCATCTACTACGAGAGCCACAACTCACTGGACCCCGAACTCCGGGTCGACGTCCCGTCGGCGATCAGCATGTACCCCCGCGACATCGAGAAGTGCCCGCGCCCCTGGGCACAGGAGCGGTACCGGCAGATCGTCCGCTGGAGTGCGCCCGAATCCGGGGGCCATTTCCCGTCACTGGAGGTCCCCGAGTACTTCGTCAAGGACCTCCGGGAGGGCCTCGCGGCAGTACTGACCGCCACGGGGCGCGGAAAGTAGCCGGCCGACACCCCTCCCCCCAACACGAACCTGTTCGCCGTCATGGTCCACGTCCTCGGCGAGACCATCCGGCCTGCCGGGCACGCCGTCCTGCTCGGCGCACCGCCGCGGGCGCCGCGGTCCGGGCGGTAGGGCATGATCGAGTCATGACGGACGACTGGTTGTCGAATCGGGTCAGATCGGCCGAGGCGTCAGCGGGGAGTGGGTTCGACCTCTCGGTGTGCGTACGGGAGCGGATCCATCAGCTGGGAGGCGTCCAGTCGCACGGGACCCTGCTGGCGGCGGACCCGGGGAGTGGGCTGGTGGACACCGCCGCCGAGAACACCGGGAGCCTGCTGGGGGCACCGGCCGACGGCCTCGTGGGCGGGCACGTCACCGCCGTACTGGACGAGGACGACTGGGCGGAGGCCGTGGCGGCGTCGGCCGAGGGCGAGTCCGTCTCCGTGACGTTCCCCGTGACGGCGGGCGCCGCCGGGCACCGGGCGGGCTTCGACCTGTCGGTGCACCGCCGTGAGGGTCTGGTGGTGCTGGAGTTCGAGCCGCGCGACGCGGCGGACGCCTTCCGGTTCGCCGCGTTCTACCAGGAGGTACGCCGCGCCCTGCGCCGGCTGCGCTCCGCGACGACGGTGGTCGACTGCTGCCGCACAGCGGTGACCGAGGTGCGCCGGCTGACCGGGTACGACCGGGTCGTCGCCTACCGTTTCGAGGGCACCGACGGCCCGGGGGAGGTGGTCGCGGAGGACGTCCGGGACAGTTGGGAGCCCTGGCTCGGCCTGTGGTTCCCGGCCACCGACATCCCGCCCCAGGCCCGGCGCCTGTACGAGGAGAACTGGATCCGCGTCATCCGGGACGTCGACGACCCCACGGCCCGGCTCCGTCCGGAGCGCCGCCCGGCCACGGGCACCCCGCTCGACCTGTCCGGTGCCGCGCTGCGCACGGTCTCCGGCTTCCACCTGGAGTACCTGCGCAACATCGGCGTCCGTTCCTCCATGTCGGTGTCCCTGATGCGCGAGGGCCGCCTCTGGGGGCTGATCGCCTGCCACGGGGCCGAGCCGCGCACGCTGGCCCCGGAGGTGCGGTCGGCGTGCGAACTGTTCGGCACCGCCTTCTCCATGCAGCTGGCCGCCATCGCGGAACGTCACCGCGCCGACGCCCTGGAGCGCTCGGGCCGGGACGTGGCCGCGGTCGCCGGACTGCTCGACGAGGACGTCGACGCGTCACTGCTGCGCCACGAGAGCGCGGTGCGCGAACTGGTCGGCGCGGACGGCGTCCTGTTCATGCGCGCGGGCCGCGCGTCCTCGGGCGGTCTGCCCGTGCCCGAGGAGGTGCTTCGGGCCCTCGGCACCTACGCGGCCCACGCGGCGCCCGACGGAGTGTGGTCCACCGACCGGCTGCCGGAACTGCTCGCCGCCCGGGACGACGCCCCGCCGCTGGAGGGCTGCCCCGCGGGCGTGCTGCTGCTGCCCGTCGGACGCGGCGGCGACTACCTGGCCTGGTTCCGGCGGGAGCGGCCGACGCCCCGCGAGTGGGCGGCGGACCCCGCCCACCCGGTGCTCGTCGGGCCGCGGGGCGAGCGCCTGACGCCGCGGGGCTCGGGCGCCGTCTACCGGTCGATGATCCGGGGCCGCAGCCTGCCGTGGACCGCGCGGGACCGGGCCGCGGCGGTGGAGATGGGCCGCCTGCTCACCGAGCTGGTCCTGCGCCACGCCGACGATCTGAGCCAGCTCAACGACGAGCTGCGGATGACCAACCTGGACCTCGACTCCTTCGCGCACGTCGCCGCCCACGACCTCAAGGAGCCGCTGCGCGGCATCGCCAACGCCGCCACCTTCACCCTGGAGGACGCGGGGCAGGACCTCGACGGGACGAGCGTGCGCCGGCTGGAGACCATGCAGCGGCTCGCCGCCCGGATGGACGACCTGCTCAACTCGCTGCTCCACTACGCGCGGATGGGCCGCGCCGGCCTGCGACGGGAGGACATCGCCCTCGACGACGTCCTGGACGCGGTGCTGGAGGTGGCCGGTCCGCGTCTGGACGAGGAGGGGGTGCGGGTCGTGCGGCCGCCGGCCCTTCCCCGGGTCCGTGCCGACGCCGACCGGCTCTACGAGATCCTGCTCAACCTGCTGGTCAACGCCGCGAAGTACGCGGCCGACCGGCCGGACCGCACGGTGGAGGTGGGCGTGGAGGACGCCGTGCCCCCGGGGTCCGGGCGGGCCGCGCCGACGGTGGTGGTCCGCGACAACGGAATCGGCATCCCGCACGACAGGCAGGAGGAGGTCTTCGACCTCTTCCGCAGGCTGCACGGGCCGCGGGAGCGCGGCGGCGGCACCGGGGTGGGGCTGGCGGTGGTCAAGCGGATCGTCGAACGGCACGGCGGCCGGCTCTGGCTGACCAGCGTGCCCGGCGAGGGTTCGGCGTTCTACTTCACCCTGGGCGAGGAGCCCGCCGGCGGGACGGGCGGCTGACCCTTGGCCTCCAGCCAGTAGTCGAGCGCGCCCTTGAGGACCGTACGGAACAGGTGGAAGTTGAGCGGCTTGTAGATGTAGCTGTCGGCTCCGGCCGCGTAGGCGGCGTCGACCTCCGGCGGCGCGGTCGACGAGGTGAAGACCACCACGGCGATCTCGGCCAGTTCCGTACGCGCCCGGATGGCCCGGAGCACCGCGTGACCGCTCAGCCCGGGCATGTTCAGGTCCAGCAGCAGGATGCCGGGCACCTCGTCCTCGGCCAGCAGGCGGTCCACCAGGCCGTCGCCTCGGTCGAGGAACTCCAGGCGGAGCTGGGGGTGACTGCGCGCGAGCGCCCGTTCGATCGCCTCGGCGTCCTCCTGCGAGTCCTCCACCACCAGGACCCGGCCGTTGTCCAGCCGCTTGCCCGGTGCGTGTGCCTGCGTCACGGTCGTCCCCTCAGGTGCGCGATCAGTACTGCGGTGTCGTCGTCGCCCATCTCGCGGAAGTCCGAGGCGGCGGTGACGAGCCGCCGCGCCGAGAGTTCGTCGACGGGTCCGGTCCCCCGCACGGCGTCGTGCAGGAGGTCCTCGAAACAGGTGCCGTCCGCCGCCCTGGCCTCCGTGAGTCCGTCGGTGAACAGCACCAGGGTGTCCCCGTCGGCCAGCCGGACCCGGTGCGGCGTGTACTCGGCTCCGGGCACGACGCCCAGGAGCAGTCCTCGGGCGGGCAGCTCCTCCACCGTCCCGTCGGCATGCCGGACCAGCGGCCAGGGGTGTCCCGCACCGGCGATCTCGGCGTCCCAGCGGCCCCCGGCTGCCGGGGTGAGGGTCATCACCAGGGCGGTCACGAATCGGGCGGCGCCCTCCTCGACCAGCGCGCCGTTCAGCCGCTCCAGGGTCCGTTCCGGCGCGGTGCCGTCCGTGAGCAGCGTGCGCAGGGTGTGCCGGGCCAGCGCGGTGTACGCCGCGGCCTCGGCCCCGCGACCGCAGACGTCGCCGATGAAGAGGGAGATCCGGTCGCCGGCCACCACCGCGTCGTAGAAGTCGCCGCCGACGTCCAGGCTGGGGTCGCCGACCTCGTAGGCGGCGCTCAGCAGCACCCCGGGCGACTCGGGCAGGACGCGGGGCAGCAGCTGGCGCTGCAGGGTCTCCACGTGCTGGCGCCGCTGGGCATAGAGAGTGGCCGTGTCGATGGCGAGCGCGGCCCGGCCGGCCAGGTCGGCGAGGGTCGGCAGGTCCGCCAGGCTGGTGTCGTCGCGGTGGTAGAGGAAGGTCAGCGTGCCCAGGACGCGCCCGCGGGCCCGCAGCGGGCTGACGCTCAGCGCCCGGATGGTCTTGCCGTCGCCCACGGCGTCCGGCCCGAAGGGACCGCCGCTGAGGTCGCCGTCGCGCAGCACCCGCCCCCGGGACTGGCCGGCGACCTGTTGCAGCCGCGCGGCGAGCCAGGCGTCGTGCAGGGCCACCTCCCCGAGCCAGGTCTGCGCGTCGGCCGCGACGTGGGCGGTGGCGACGGGTTCCAGGCCGCCGTCCGGCCGCAGGAGGTGCACCGCGCAGCCCTCGGCCACGGCGGGCACGGCCAGACGCGCCACCCGCCTCAGCGTCTCCTCCACCTCCAGGCTCTCGTCCATCTGGAGCGAGGCTTCGGCGAGGAAGGCGTCGCGGGCCTGGCGCCGTTCGTGGGCCTCGTCCTCCACGATGCGCAGGTTGCTGGCCATGAGGACGTCGGCGACCTGTTGCAGCCGCTCGCGGATCTCCTGCTCCTCGTCCTCGGACGGCGCGTGGTCGAGGGCCGTCCAGAGGCCCGCGGTGTCGTCGGACCCGAGCGGGAATAGGCACTCCAGGACGACGACCGCGCCGGTCCCCCGCAGGGCGGGCACCACGAGCGGTGCGACGGTGCCCGGATCGCGGCGGTGCGCACGCGGCGGGTCGTGGATCGCGTCGGCGGAGGGCGGTACCGCTCCCCCGGGCCAGTCGGCGGCGGCCGGGTACCAGGTGACGGGTCCGTCGGAGTCGGGCGTCCAGCGGCGGAGGTAGCGCGTCTCGCGCCCCTCCCAGCGTGCTCCTACGACCGCGACGGCTCCGGGCACCTCGGACAGAGCGGAGTAGACGCGCGTGGCGAGCGTGGTGACGTCCTGAGCACGCACGGCCGCGAGCCACAGCTCGTGCAGGTGGCGCCACCAGCCGGACGGCGCACCGGGCGTCTCATGGGTACGTTCCTTCACACGATCCTCTCCACTGCCACACTCTACCCGCGCATGGCCCGGACCCCCGTGCTGGACGGACGAGCCGGCCCCTGCCACCAGGGGCGTGTCAGGCCGCGGAGCGCAGGGGTTCCGCCTCGTTTCCGCGCGTGTCCGAGGGGGCCGTGGAGGCGGGGGCGACGACGAGGAAGGCGTCGGCGGCGAGGTCCATGACGACCTCGGCCGTCCGGCCCTGCGCGCGCAGGTGCGACGCGAATTCCTCGGCCGGCCAGGAGCCGCGGGGCGAGCCCGCGGGGAACGTCTTCAACACCAGGGCATGCGTCATCGCGGCACCTCCGCACGTGGATTCGGCACAGCCACCCACCGACCCTGACGGCTGGCTGCCTTGTCCTGCGCATGCCCCCGATCCGCGTGCGACACGCCCTCGGAATCGCGCCGCATCACTCCCATGCCGCCCCACTGTTGGCGAACCAGACCAATCCGCCGATGCATCAACGCACTCCCTCAAACAGGCCGATTACTCCTCGGCCAGTCCCGTCCGGGGGTCTTGCGCAGACGCGCCGCTCTACCCAGCATGGGTGCAAGCGCTTGTCAGGGTCACGCCAGTGATTTCAGTGTGCTCCTGATGACATGTCATGGGGCGCCCACCCAGCGCCCCCTCCCCGGTTCCCCACAACCTGGAGGATTCACAGTGCGACTCTCCCACCCCCACAGCCTTCCGAGACGCGCACGACTGGTCGCCATGGCCACCGGCCTCGCGGCCGCCGCGGCACTGGCGGTCCCCGCCGCCACCGCGTCGGCGCAGCCGGCCCCGGAGACGTTCAGCGCAGCCGAGCTCACCCAGACGACCGCCGCCGTGCGCACCGCCGACGTCGGCGGCACCGCGTGGTACACCGACGCCAAGTCGGGCAAGGTCGTCGTCACGGTCGACAGCACGGTCAGCAAGGCCGAGATAGCCAAGATCAAGGGTGCGGCCGGCGAGAACGCCGACGCGCTCGTGGTCAAGCACACGCCCGGCACGTTCTCGAAGCTCATCGCCGGTGGCGAGGCCATCACCACGGGCGGAGCCCGCTGCTCCCTCGGCTTCAACGTGCAGGACGGCGCGGGCACCAAGTTCGCGCTGACCGCCGGTCACTGCACCAACATCGGCAGCTCGTGGTCGATCGGCACCACCGCCGGCTCCAGCTTCCCGGGCAACGACTACGGCATCATCCGGCACTCCAACGGTGCCGCCGCCGACGGCCGCGTCTACCTCTACAACGGCTCCTACCAGGAGATCACCGGCGCCGGAAACGCCTCGGTCGGCCAGTCCGTCCAGCGCAGCGGCAGCACGACCGGTCTGCACGGCGGCAGCGTCACCGGCCTCAACGCCACCGTCAACTACGGTGCCGACGGCATCGTCTCGGGCCTGATCCAGACCAACGTCTGCGCCGAGCCCGGCGACAGCGGCGGCGCCCTGTTCTCCGGCAGCACCGCGCTCGGCCTGACCTCGGGCGGCAGCGGCAACTGCTCGTCCGGCGGCACGACGTTCTTCCAGCCGGTCACCGAGGCACTCGGCGCCTATGGCGTGAGCATCATCTGAGTCCTCGCCATGGCTCGGCGGGTTCACCGCCGACTCCGAGCACCGCCCCTGTCCGGTCCGCCGGGCGGGGGCGGTGCGCGTTGCCGGGCTCCGCCCGTTCGCCCCATCCCCTGGAACGTCCCGTCAGCGAGCGGCAGTTCTGCGATGCCGCCACCACAGGGTGATGAACGTGGCGAGAGAGAGCAGGAAGAGCGTGGACACCACGATGCGCGTAAGGCTCCAGGCCGGCCCATCCGGGTCCCACCACGCCTCGACGAGGTTGAGAAACAACACGAGGCCGAAGGTGACCTGCAACGCCGCTTTCGCCCTGCCGACCTGCTGACTCCGCCTCATGTGTCCCACCTGTGCCGATTCCGAAGCAGGGGCGCCGGCGCCCTCCCCGATGCGTACCATCCCCTCCGCAGACGGTTCCCGGACGACGCCGGGGGATTCAGTCGAGGCAGAACTCGTTGCCTTCGATGTCCTGCATCGTGATGCAGGACTCGTTGACGCCGTCGGCGCGCTGGGTCAGCACGTGTGTCGCGCCGAGCGCCATCAGCCGTGCGCATTCGGCTTCGAGCGTGGCCAGGCGCTCGTCACCCACCAGCCCGATGCCGGCCCTCACATCGAGATGCACCCGGTTCTTGACGACCTTGCCTTCGGGAACGCGCTGGAAGAGCAGGCGGGGGCCCACACTCGAGGGATCAGCGCACGCGAAGTAGAGCTCATCCTCGGGCGGCAACGAGTGGTGGTACTCCTCCCACGTGGCGAAGCCCTCCGGGACCGGCGGTACGACGTACCCCAGCACCTCGCACCAGAAGGCGGCGAGTCGGGCGGGTTCCGCGCAGTCGAAGGTCACTTGGAACTGTCTGATCGTTGGCATCGGCGCACGATAACAGGGGCGCTGCCCGCCTCCTGGTGGCAAAGGCACATGCTGCATGATCGACGCCATCGCCTGGCAGTTTCAGACCACGGCTCATTTACCGCTCCATGTCAGGAGGACCTGTGCAGCGTGGCGAAGTCTGGTGGGCGGATGTCGATGAACGGCGGCCGGTCGTGCTGCTCTCGCAGGAGGGGGCCGAGTTCCGGGCGATGCAGGTCGTCGCTCCCGCCGGCATCGAATTCGGCGGCATGGCGGCCGAGCTGGCAGTAGGTGCCTCCGAGGGACTGCCCATGGAAGGCGTGCTACGAGTCGCGCTCCCCCGTGCCGGTCTCATCCCTTGTACGTGGCTGGTCACCTTGCGCCGGAATGATCTGGTCGAGCGGGCGGGAGTCCTGTCGCCCGCGAAGCAGGGCGAGCTCGAGGAACTCCTCCGTCTCGGTGGGCTCGAAGAGCCGCCTGCACCCTGAGTGTGCACGCGCTCCTCGTCTGGCGCGCAGATCAGGCTCGAAGAAACGAACCGTACGCAGAAGGAGGTGTGCGATGGTGGATCTGACCGGGCGCACAGTGGTGATTACCGGGGCCGGGCGTGGGTTCGGGCGGGCGTTGGCCCTGTGCGCGGGCCGACTGGGGGCGCGCGTGTTCGTGTCGGCCCGTGCTCTGCCTGCGGCCCAGCGCGTGGCCGATGAGGTGGCGTCCGACAGCGGCGCGAAAGTCGACGCCTTCGCCTGCGATCTGGCCGACCCCGCCTCCATCCGAGCCTTCGTGGAGGGGATCTCCGCCCACGCCGACCGCGTGGACGTGCTGATCAACAATGGTGCCCGCTATCTGGAGGGCCCCGGACTGTGGGACGCCGACGACGACGCGATCACCGACACCATCGCCTCCGGGGCCACCGGCACACTGCTGACGGTCAAGCACTTCCTGCCCTTGCTGCGCGCCTCTGCCGGTGCGGACGTGGTCAACATGGTCTCCTCGGCCGCGGAAGCCCGTGACCACCGCTCCCAGGCGCACCCCGCGTTCTACGCGGCCAAGGCCGCCCAGGCCGGCTTCGCCGACATCCTCTCCCACCGGCTCCGTCCCGAGGGCGTCCGGGTCATCTCGCTCTATCCGCCGGACTTCACGGAAGGTGACCCGCTCCACTCCTCCTGGGATCAGGCTTCCCGGACCTCCGACGGCCCGCTGACCGCCCAGTCCGTCGTCGACTGCGTCCTGTTCGCGATCGGCCAGCCGCGAGACTGCTACATCCGGTCCTTCCACTTCGAGCAGTCGTAGGCGCCGGAGGGGGCGGAACATATGGGCGGTCGGGCCGCTGAACATCCTCGGCCGCTACGTGACTGCCCCCGGCGACGGCCACCCCAGCCACCAGATGAACAGGCCGCTCAGCAGGACGAGCAGGAAGAGTGCGGCGTTGGTGCGGCGGTAGGCGACCAGGAGGGCCACGAACTCGCGGATCATGGCGCTCGGCCAGAAGTACGCGGCTGTCGGGGCCCCGATCACATGGCCCCGGACGCCGGTGCGGCGGGCGGTGATGGCTGCGCGGAAGACGTGGTAGTTGTTCGTGACGATCACGCACCGGTAGTCCGGATTCGCCCGCTCCATCAGGGCTTTGCTGTACGTCAGGTTCTCGTCCGTGGTCGTCGAGCGGTCCTCGCGTTCGATCAGGTCGGCGGGGACACCCTGGGTGACCAGGTAGTCGGCCATCGCGTGGGACTCGGGCAGCTTCTCGTCGGGTCCCTGTCCTCCGGAGGTGATCAGGACCGGGCGCCGGCCCTTCCGGGACAGCCGTGCGTGTTCCTTCCGGGCCCGGTCGAGGCGGCCGGCCAGCAGTGGGGGCACGGTGGTGCCGCCGCTCAGACCCGAGCCGAGGACCACGACGTAGTCCGCCCGGCGCCGGAGGCGCAGACGCCCGTACAGACTCCCGTAGACGAGGAAACAGAGGAACAGGAAGGCGACGTATCCGGCGAGCGCTACCGCCGTCGCCGCGACGACGACAAGCGTGTGCGTGTGCAGCACCAGCGCGGTGATCAGCAGCGCGAGCAGGGCGACGAGGGCTGTGCCCGCCCCCAGGGACAGCAGGTTCGCCAGGCTCCTGCCCTCCTTGCGCACCATGGTGATCCCGTTGGCGATGAGGAACCACGCCAGCGTGACGACCCCCACGCCCGCCAGGGTCAGCAGCACGACGGCCAGATCGCGGCCCAACTGGGTTCGCTCGGAGGCCACATGCAGCAAGAGCGCGAGCAGCGCGAAGACGGCGGACAGGCCCAGCAGAACCGCGTTGCTCACTCGGCGGCGATCTCGAACCACACCAGCGCAGAACAGGAAGAAGCAGACGAACGACGGTACGAAGGCCACCATGCGCCGATCCTACGAGGCGGGGCGCGATCCCGGCCGGGCTCCGTGGTGCCCCGCACCGGCCGCTTCGCCGGGGGCGCCTACGAGGTGCGCTCCACGCCTGGATGGCGCCCGGACATCAGGAGCGATCCTTCCGGTGTGCCTGGAAGGCGAAGACCGCCAGAATCAGCCCACTAACCGCTGCGATCGCACCTAGTACGAGTGACACAGAATCTCCGGTGAATATTCCTGCAACACATGCACACACCCCTCCTGCGATCAGGATCGCGGAAAAGACGCGCACTCCCCTCACTGCCTCATCCATTACCGTCATCCATTGGGGTAGGTGTTGTTGATGGGATCGCCGTTGGCGTAAGGGTAGGGATTCTCCTCCTGGCCGGAGGAGGCGGGCCGGGTGAAGCGGCCCAGGGTGGGGTCGTAGTAGCGGTGGCCCATCTTGTAGAGACCGGTCGGGTCGGCGCAGGCGCCGACATAGCGGTAGGGCTGGGGACGGACTCCGTCGGTGTCGTGCGCGACAACCCCGTCGGACCGTAGGCGTAGGTGTGGGTGCGTTTGGCAGTGCTGTCGGCGAGGCCAAGGACGTTGCCCGTGGCGTCGGTGAGGTAGTAGTAGGACTTCCCCGCGATCGCCGTGAAGTTCAGCGTGCCCGAGGCGAGGCAGGAACCTGCGTAGCGGTACGGCTGAGGCCTGGCCTGTGCTAACTAGAGGCCAGGCCTCTTTGGTGCGGCCGCGTCAACAACTCACTGTCGGCGCCTTCTTCTGCCCATGACGATCACAGCGATCGCTCCGCAGACGGCTCCGACGATTCCGCACGCGAGAATGAGTGCGAGGTCCATCTTCAGCCTTCCATCAGCTATGGCCGTTCCGACCGGACTCTGTGGGCATCACGTCAGGTCGTTCCACAGGCACGTACCTGCGCCGGTGACAAGGCCGCCGGCCGCGCCTGTCGCAGCACCGATCCCGCATCCAGCCAGGGCGCCAGGGCGCCAGGGCGCCAGGGCCAGTCCAGACACTGCCGACGGCTCCAGAAGCACAGCCGCCTGCAGCACCGACCAGGGCACCCCCGATCGTGTCCTTCGGGAAGTCTCCGACGGAGAAGAGTCCGCTGGGATCGTTGCTGTTGATGGGGTCGCCGCCCGCGTAGAGGTAGGGGTTGGTTTCCTGGCCGGAGGGGTCGGGTTGGGTGAAGCCGGCGGGTCCTGGCTGAACTTTGGTCGAGCGGTGGTTCGCCGAACTCACGCAGAAGAAGCTCAAGCGCGGCGTCCACCGCTCCGTCCAGGCACTCGAACGTGACATCCGGTCCTGGCTCGCAGGCTGGAACGAGCACCCCAGGCCCTTCGTCTGGACGAAAACCGCCGACGAGATCCTCGGCAAAGTCGCCGCCTACTGCCGACGAATCTCCGACTCAGGTCACGAGATTGTTCTCCTGAGTTGTAGGTTACGGGGCGGGCGCCAACGGTGCCCGCCCCGGTCTATTTTCCGCGTCGAAACTGAACAAGCACCAATGCTGTTGCGGACACCCCTAGGAGACTGAGGAGCAGGAGGCCCCAATGCTCGCCCATGATGGAGGCTCCCGAAGAGATCACGCACAGAACGAGTACCGTCCAGACGCAGACTTTCCAGGTTCGGCTCTCGCGTAAATCCCTTGAGCTTCGCATGCACACTTCCCCTCACTCTTGCTTGTTGTCTGCAACGTTTCGGGGTGGAGGCGATCATCCGTCGCCTCCACCCCGAGCATCTCTTAAGCGATGTGCCGCCCGACTACCACTCCAACCCCGAACGCGCCGCCGATGAAACCGCCGATGCCGACGCCGACCCCGCAGGCTGCGGGGCCGAAGAAGCACGCACCCCCTCCAAGACCGGCTCCGGCGCCGGCAGACCCACCGATGATGCTGATATCCGTCACCAGGTCGTCGATGCCGTAAAGGCCGCTGGGGTCAATGCGGTTGACGGGGTCGCCTGCGGCGTAGAGGTAAGCGTTGGTTTCCTGGCCCGAGGGGTCGGGCTGGGTGAAGCGGCCGAGGGTGGGGTCGTAGTAGCGGTGGCCCATCTTGTAGAGACCGGTCGGGTCGGCGTAGGCGCCCGCGTAGCGGTAGGGCTGGGGGACGGACTCCGTCGGTGTGGTGCGCGGGAGGCCGGTGGGGCCGTACGCGTAGGTGTGGGTGCGCTTGCCGGTGCTGTCGGCGAGGCCGAGGACGTTGCCGGTGGCGTCGGTGAGGTAGTAGTAGGACTTCCCCCCAGTCGTCATGGAGTTCAGCGTGCCCGAAGGCTCGCGGATGAATCCGGTGTCGACGCCGTTCGTGGTCGTGGACGCCAGGCCGAGGGCCGTGTGGTGGAACCAGGTCGAACCGAGCTTGGTGCGCTCCGCGTTGTCCGTGCCGGCGTGGACCAGGTCGTAGGTCTTGCCGCCGGCGGTGATGCCGGCCAGCTGGCTGTAGTCGGTCCAGGACTCGGCCGTGCGGGGGGTGTTGTCGGCCGCCGACGTCTCGTTGCCGAGCTTGTCGTAGGACCAGCCGGTGGTGGTGCCGTTCTTGGCGGTCAGTTCGGATGCGTCGTTGTACGTGTACGTCGTACCGCCCGGACAGGCCGTCTTGCTGCCGTCGCGGCTGGTGAGGTTGCCGGCCTTGTCGAAGCAGTACAGCCAGGAGGCCTTGCGGGTGCCGGCGGAGTCGGCTTCGAGGGCGTAGGTGAGGCGGTCCTGGGAGTCGTAGGTGTAGCTGGTGGTGTACTTGGTGGTGTTGTCGGTGCGGGTGCGGATCTTGGTGGTGTCCTTGCCCGCGGTGTTCTTGTAGCTGTAGGCGAGGTCGACGAAGGTCTGGGTGCCCGAGGTGGTCTTGATGTTCTCGGGGCGGCCGTTCTTGTCGATCGTCACCGACTGCGTGGTGCCGCCGGGGTAGACCGTCTTCGTGCGCTTGCCGTTCTTGTCGTAGTCGAAATCGGTCTTCTTGCCGTCCGGCGCCATCAGGAAGTCGAGGCGGCCGGCCGTGTCCCAGGTGTAGTCCGTGGTGCCGGTCGGGTCGGTGTAGTAGTCGACGTCGCCGCCCGGGGTGTAGGCCAGGGCGGTCTGGGCGCCGTTCTGCAGGGTGCGGACCCACTCACGGTTGAGCTTGTCGTACGTCCAGGTGGTGGTGCCCGAGGCGTCGGTGCGGGTTTTCACGTTGCCGTCGCCGTCGTAGGTGTAGGTGACGGTGGAGTTCGTGGAGGAGACCTCGCGGACGCGGTCGCGGTTGTCGTAGCGGTAGACGGTGGTGACGTTCCTGCCGTCCTTGACCGTCTCCACCCGGCCCAGCGCGTCGTACGTGTACGTCGTCTCGCCCAGCGGCGTCGGCGGCTTGACCTTCCGCAGGTTGCCCTGGTCGTCGTACGTGAAGGAGGTGACCTTGCCGCCCGCGTCCTTCGCCGTGCAGCGCTGGCCCTCGAAGCCGCCGCACTCGGGGGTGGCCTTGTTGTACGTGTACTCCCGGGTGCCGCCCGCGGTGCCGGACGTCGTCACCGACATCGTGTTGCCGTTGGCGTCGTACTTGAAGGAGTCCTTGCGGCCGTCGGCGGTCGTGAAATCGTTCGGCAGGTCGGTGCCCGCGACCGTCTGGTACGCCGTCACCGACGCCGTCGCGCCCAGCGGCAGCTTCTGGGAGAGGGCGTTGTTCCGGCCGTCCCAGCCGTAGGTGGTGGTGTTGCCGCCCGTGCCGTCCGCGCCGGTGCCCATGGCGTCGATCGCCGTCTGGGTGAGGTGGTTCTTGTACGTGGCGTGGCGGGCGTGGCCGAGGGGGTCGGTGACCTTGGTGACCTCGCCGTCCGCGGTGTGGACGTACTTCGTGGCGTCGCCGTCGGGGTCGGTGACCGTCGTGGTGCCCGCGTCCGCGGGGGTGGCGGCCGTGTAGTCGTAGCGCCAGGTCGGGCCCGTGTGGCCGGCGGGCGTCGACTCGGTGGCGCGCTGCATGGAGCGGACGCGGTTGTGGCCGTCGTAGGTGAACAGGGTGACCGTGCCCTCAGGGGTGGTCACCTTCGTCACGCGGCGCGAGCCGTCGTACTCGTACTCCGTGGCCTGGCCGGCCGTGTCCGTCACCTTGGCCAGGTTGCCGGACCCGTCGAGGTCGAGGACGGCGGTGCGGCCGGTGTGGTCCTTGGCCTGCCACTGGTTCGGGTAGGTCTTGACCAGGTCGATCCAGCGGCCGGAGCGGGTCTCGGTGAGCTTGAAGCCCTTGTGCTCGGCGCCCTCGTCGTGCTGCTCGACGGTGATCGTGCCGTCGTTCTTGTCCGTCACCTTCAGCAGGGTGCCGTGCTCGCTGTACGTGTCCTTCGAGCCGGACTTGCGGTCGGTCAGGGTGTAGGTGCCGTCCGCGTTCTTCTTCAGGTCCTTCGAGTAGCCCGTCGGTGTCGTGTACGTGCCGTCCGACTTGGCGGTGAAGCGGAGCAGGTTGCCGGTGGCGTCGAAGACGTCCACCTCACCCTCGTTGACCTGGAGGTAGCGCTCGTAGGACTGCCACCAGCGCTGCGACACCTTCCCCCAGGGGGCTTCCAGGGAGTTGTAGGTGCGGGTCAGTTGGAGTTTCTGGCCGACGCCCGCGATGTCGAAGTCCGTTGCGGCCAGCATGAGGTTGCCGTCGGAGAGGTTCACCCGCGCCACCAGGGCGTCGTTCAGGCGGGTGTCGGTGATCTGGTGCCAGGGCACCTCGCCCTGCCCCTCGGGCAGATAGTCGGAGGCGGCAGCGGCTGCCGAGCGGGCAGTGGACGCCTTGGTGGGCTGCTCGCCGGTGGCGCGGGTCTTCTGCGCGGCCCGCCAGGCGGCCACCTCCGGCGACGGCTGAGCCTCCGCCTGCGAGGCCGGCGCCCTGGTCTTACCGGCCGGCGTCGCCGGGGCCTCCACCTTCGTCGGCTTCGTCCACGGGCTCTCCGGCTCCGGCAACTGCGGCTTCGGCGTCGCCGCCAGGCCGGGTGCCGCCGCGATCACCACGGCAGCGGTGGTGATCGCCGAGACGAGGGCGGTTCTGTGCGTTCTGCGGGCACGCCGAAACGGCGTGCGCATGGCACGCGAGTGCATCAACTTCCCCCCACAGGAAGACAGACACGGCAACCCCATCGGTCGCCGCGGACTCACAAGCTGTCACAGGAAGCACACAAAACGGCCCGGCGTCCCCCTGAAACGCATATGCATTCCGGCCGGAATCAGCCCCGCCGCTTCACGCCGGAGAATCGGCAGAAATCTGGTCCAACTGTGCGCCTGAGAGGCAGAATTTGTGGTTCCGTTGTCGACTTTCGAGGGGAACCTGGCCGGAAACGAATGAAGTCGACGCTTCATCGCAAGATGTGGTCTGCCATGGTCGCATTCCGGCCAGGTTCAGACCTGGCTCGGTCTCTCCACTCGGCCCGGCAACCAAGGGTTTCGCGCTCGTCACGGCCTGCAGTCACCCCTGGAAACTTGTCCAAGAGCAATGGTTGAGCGCTGAACACTGCTGCGAACTGGCCTTCACGCCATGCACACTTGCCGCGCCCTGCATGCGTGGTCCCCCAGCCCGCGGCAACCGCCCCTGCTGCAAAGGACCCCTTTCCATGAGTGCGCCCGGAAGACGCAGAACCGCCGTTCAGTGGGCCGGTCTGCTGCTGTGCGGGAGCCTGGCTCTCGCCATGGTCTCCGCCGCCGTAGAAGCGCTCTTTCACCCTGGTGCCGCGTGGTGGCCCCTCGCCTGGCCCGTGCCCTGGTACCTCACCCCGGTCGCCGCGCTCGCCTGGGGCATCCTGCGCCTGCGCGAGAAGGGCGCGGGCCGGCCGCCCGGCGACGAGCAGGACGACCTGCCGGGCGAGGACTGGGACCAGGCGGCCTGATCCGCCCTACACACCTTCCACCTCGAACCACACCACCTTGCCGGGGTCCCGCTCCCCCACGCCCCACTTGTCCGCCAGCTCCGACACGAGCAGCAGGCCGCGCCCGCTCTCGCCGGGCTCCCGCGTCTCGGCCTGCGGGATTGCCGGCACACCCTCCCCGCTGTCGTGGACCTCCACCCGTACGCCGCCACCGCAGCGCACCAACCTGAGCAGGAAGCCCCGGCCGGGTGGTACGCCGTGCACCAACGCGTTGGTCGCCAGTTCACTGACGCACAGCAGCACGTCGTCCGCCCGCTCGCGCACGCCCCACTCCGCGAGGGCCTCCCGCGCGAACGCCCTCGCCGCCGGGACGGACCGGCGCTCCCGGCGGTAGAAGCGCTCACGTGGGGACGAGGGTTGAGTTTCGGTGTTCACGTGACGAGGGTCACGCTCCGTGGTCACACTGAGACAGTGCGCAGGGCCGTACGGCCGGTTTGTACGGGCGCTCGATGGTGGACGTACGGGCGTGGGTGGGGAGTTCGACCTCATGGGGACGACGACACGGAGGAACGCCTCCGCGATGAAGATGGTGGGTGCGCTGCTCGCCCTCTACCGGCAGGCGGCCGGGCACACCCAGAGGTCTCTGGGCGAGCGTTTCGTCATCGGCGAGCAGCAGATCGCGTCGATCGAGCAGGGCAGGCGCCCACTGAAGCCGGATCTCGCCGAGCAACTCGACGAACTCCTGGACACCAAGGGCGCGTTGTCTATCGCCCTCAGCAAGATGCCCGAGGTGGATCTCGTTCCGCTGTGGGCGGAGGAGTTCCTCGACCGGGAGCGCGAGGCCATCGTGATCTCGTCCTACGAGAACCAGGTGTTGCCGGGGCTGCTCCAGACGGAGGCGTACGCGTGCGCGGTGTTCCGCAGCCGAGTTCCGTTCTATGGGGAGGACACGATCGTCCGCCTCGCGAGCGCACGGATCGATCGACAGGGCATCTTGTACCGGAAGAGCCCTCCGATCACGTGTTTCGTGGTCTGGGAGCCGGTCGTGAGTGCGCCGATCGGCGGGCGAGAGGTCTGGATCGAGCAGCTCCAACACCTGCGAAGGTGCTCGGAGTTGCCGGGGCTCATGTTCCAAGTGCTCCCTCAGGACCGCACGAGCCACGCAGGGCTGAACGGCTCCTTCGTACTGCTGGAGACCCCTGACCACCAGCGGCTCGCGTACACGGAGAACCAACGCGGAAGCCAACTGATCGCTGATCCCGACGAGGTGGCCATCCTTACTCAGAAGTGTGCGATGCTGCGGTCACAGGCCCTCACACCCGAGGACACGAGGGATCTGCTGGACCGTCTCCTGGGGGAGTCATGAGCAGCACCGACCTTCGGTGGTTCAAATCGAGCTACAGCGGCGACGAAGGCGGCAACTGCGTCGAGGTCGCCACCCACCCCACCGCCATCCACATCCGCGACTCCAAGACCGCCGCCGACGCCGACACCCCCACCCCCCACATCACCGTCGCACCAAGCGTCTGGACCGCATTCCTCGCATGGTGACGTCCGCCTTCCACAGGTCGAACTCCGCGTCGCGCGGCCCGTACGCCACGTAGGGCTCGCCCTCGCCGAAGACCTGGACGGGGTGCGTCGCGTCCCACGCGCGCCAGCCGGGGTCGCCGGATTCCGTGAAGCGGACCCACGCGCCGTGCATCGCGTCCGCCAGGTCCTGCGGGGCGCCCTCCCCCGCGAGCTTGCGGGAGTCCGGGGAGGCGCCCGAGTCGAAGACGAAGCCCAGTTCCAGGGCGTGGCAGGCGCCGAGGCCGGGCAGGGTGGACGGCCAGGCGAACTCGTAGACGTACGACGAGCCGGGCCGCGCGTCGGCCACGCGGTGCAGCGGGACGCGGAGCAGGTGGTCGGTGACGAGTTGCCCCACCGTCTCGGCGGCACCGGCGTCGGGGTGGGCCGCACGGTAGCCGCGTACGACCTCGTTGCCGCAGTGGCAGCGGGCGCGCGCACCCGCGAGGGCCACCGCGCCGAGGCGGTCGACGCGTTCGAGGAGGCCGCCGGGGACCAGCCAGAGCCGGTACTCGTCTCGGGTCCAGCCCATCATGAGGTCGACGTCGCGGGCCGTGTCGCCGTCGACGAGGGCGTCCAGCGGGTCGTGGGGCATCACGTCGCCGTCGACGACGATGCCGAAGGCGGGGCCGCCGAGGACGGGGCTGCTGAACCGGCCCACCTCGGCCTGGGCGCGCAGCAACTGGGCGCGGTCGGCGGCCGCGAAGGACTCGGCGGTGGCGGGGATCCTGAGGCGGGCGGCCATCCGGCGGACCATGCGCCGCACCTTGTCGCGGTCGGCGGCCTCGGGCGCGCCGCTCTGGAGCACCGCCCGGCGGAACAGGCCCTGGGCCCGGGGCGCGGCGAGCAGGGCGCCGGTGCTGATGGCGCCGGCGGACTGCCCGGCGACGGTGACGCGGTCGGGGTCGCCGCCGAAGGCCGCGATCGACGCCCGCACCCACTCCAAGGCGGCGATCTGGTCACGCAGGCCGGCGTTGGCGGGGGCGTCCGGGAAGAGGCCGTAGCCCTCGACGCCGAGGCGGTAGTTGACCGACACGCAGACCACGCCGTCCCGGGCGAAGGTGGCGCCGTCGTAGACGGGAACCGCGGAGGATCCCCTGGTCAGGGCGCCGCCGTGCAGCCAGACCAGGACGGGCAGGCGGGCGCCGGGGCCGGGCTCGGGGGTCCAGACGTTGAGGTTGAGGCAGTCGTCGCCGGGGATCGCCGGGTCGGAGAGGTACTGGGCGAAGGCCTCGGAGTAGGGCGGTTTGGGCGCCGTGGGGCCGAAGAGGCCGGCGTCGCGCACGCCGTCCCAGGG
Organism: Streptomyces sp. NPDC058985; assembly: GCF_042740985.1. Classification (NCBI taxonomy): domain Bacteria; kingdom Bacillati; phylum Actinomycetota; class Actinomycetes; order Kitasatosporales; family Streptomycetaceae; genus Streptomyces; species Streptomyces sp. NPDC058985. Next base: position 27,748 of record NZ_JBHYJX010000043.1, read on the forward strand.
CTCGGGCGGCACGGGCGGGCGGAAGCGCAGCGGGCCGAAGGGCGGGGCGGCGTAGGGGATGCCGCGGAAGACGGCGATCCCGTTCTCGTACCGGCCGCGCACAGCCCCGTACACCGTGCTGACCACGGGTTTCTTCCGGTCTGCCGTCATGTGCCCACCAGCCCTTCGCCGCACTCCCGTACCGCTCATGGCACAGCGTCACCACGGCCGTGTCTATTCCGGACCGTCCGCTTCGGGCCGGCTGGGGGACAATGGAAGCCACGCACGCCCGCACTGCGCAGGAGGCCGTCGTGACCGTCGATCCTCATCGCTCCACTCAGAACGCGCCCGTATGGATCGCCGAGGCGGGCGGACGCCACGCCGTGCTGGCCTTCTCCGGCACCCTCGACTCGCATGCCCTTCAGGTCCTGGAGGAACTGCTCCTGGACCCGCGGCTGCGGGAGCCCACGGACTGGACCCTGGAGATGAGCCGTCTGGAGAACATCGACCTGGCCTCCGCGTACGCGCTGATGCGGGCGGTGACCCGGGCGCCCGAGCCGGTCAGCCTGACCGTCCGGGGCGCGCGCCCGGCCGTCCACCGGGTGCTGCGTCAGGCCGGGCTGGACACCGTGGTCACCTACGCGGAGTGACGGGCCGCAGGACCACGGCTGGCTTTCGCTGGAGCACGGAGCGGTGTGGGTGACGTATACCGACGCGGCCCCGAAGGCCGACGTGGAGAAGCTGGCCGCCAAGGTCAAGAAGACGCAGCACCATCCCGCGCTGGGCGAGCCGGTCGCCCGAGGCGTCGTCGGACATCAGCAGCGTCAGGTCCTCGACGATGAGCGGGCCTTCTGCATGGCCTCTTCCCTCCGTCCACTCCGACTTGCCTGTCGGGAAAGTCAAGAGTAACTTTCCCGACAGGAAAGTAAAGCTGGACGTGAAGTCGTGGAAGTGGAAGACGCGGAAGGGGAGGCGGCGGGCGTGGGCGCACCGGTGAACGCCGAACAGGCATGGCAGGACCTGCAGCGCATCCGGGTGCCGCAGGAGCGGGTGTACGACGAGGTCGAGCGGTCCGCGTCCGGCGGGCCCCGTACGACGTACGGCACGGCCGGGCTCATGTGGCTCTTCCTGGCCGCCCAGGGCCTGGAGCCGCCCCCGTGGGGCGTCGCGCTCGCGGCCGTCGCGTACCTCTCGCTGCTGGCGTGGATGGTCGTGACGCACACCAGCCGGGGCAGGGTGCGGCTGCACCACTCCCGCTACGACTGGCGTTCGGTCGCCACCTTCGCCGGGGGCGCGGTGCTGGTCGGCGGGGTGACGGTGTTGACCGGGCGGCTGGCCCAGCCCCTGGAGCCACTGGCGGGCAGCGTGATCCAGGCGACCGCGGCGGCGGCCGTCTTCGTGCTGTTCGTCGGCCCCGCCAACCGCTGGGCGACCGGCACGCTGCGCGGCCGGGGCGCGGGCGCGGAGGCGGGCCGATGAGCGTGCCCAGCGGCTTCGACGAGCTGATCCACCCCGCCACCCGGCTGTCGGTGGTCGCCCTGCTCGCCGCCACGGAGTGGGCGGACTTCGCGTTCGTCCGCGACAGCCTCTCGCTCAGCGACTCCGCGCTCTCCAAGCAGCTGCACACCTTGGAGGAGGCCGAGTACCTGGAGATCCACAAGGAGGGCGCCGGCCGCAGACGGCGCACCAAGGTGCGGCTGACGGACCGGGGCCGCACCGCCTTCGAGGGGCACGTGGCGGCGCTCCGGGCCATCGTCCAGGGCGCCGGGCCCCAGGACGACAACGACGAGCCGCAGGGCTCCCGTCCGGCGGAGGCGGCACGATGACCGCGTCACCCGCCCCCGTGGTCCGCGCCCGCGGCCTGACCATGGCGTATGGCGCCGTCGGCGTCCTGCACGGCGTCGACCTGGACGTGCACCGCGGCGAGGTCCTCGCCCTGCTCGGGCCCAACGGCGCGGGCAAGACCACCACCGTCGAGATCCTGGAGGGCTTCCGGCAGCGCTCCGGCGGCGAGGTCAGCGTGCTCGGCACCGACCCGGAGCGGGGCGACGACGCCTGGCGGGCGCGGATCGGGCTGGTCCTCCAGTCCTGGCGCGACCACCGCCGCTGGCGAGTCGGCGAACTGCTGACCCACTTCGCGGCGTACTACGCCGACCCGCGCGACCCGGCCGAGCTGCTGGACCTGGTCGGCCTCACCGAGCAGGCCCGGCGGCAGGTGGAGCGGCTGTCCGGCGGCCAGCGCCGGCGGCTGGACGTGGCCCTCGGCATCGTCGGCCGCCCCGAGCTGCTGTTCCTGGACGAGCCCACCACCGGCTTCGACCCCGAGGCCCGCCACGAGTTCCACCTCCTGGTCGAACGGCTGGCCCGCGAGGAGGGCGTCACCGTCCTGCTCACCACGCACGACCTGGTCGAGGCCGAGCGGCTCGCCGACCGGATCGCGATGCTGGTCGGCGGCCGGATCCGGGCCCACGGCACGCCCGCTGAACTGGCCCGGGGGGCCGCCGCGCGGGCCGAGGTCCGCTGGACCGCCCCCGACGGGACGTCCCGCCGCGAACGCACCGCGGACCCCTCGCGGCTGGTCTGGGAGCTGCACCGGGACGCCGGCGGCCCGATCGCCGACCTCGAGGTCCGGCGTCCGACGCTGGAGGACACGTACCTGCACATGGTGCACCGCCCAGACGACGCCGCCGACGCCGCCGACGCCGCCGAGGGCTCCGAGGGCTCCGAGGGCTCCGAGGGCTCCGAGGGCTCCGACGGGATCACGAAGAAGAGCGAGGAACGGGCCGCATGACTGAGACACACCCGGCGCAGGACGGCCCGCGCCGCGCCGTCCGCGCCCCTTGGCGGGCCGGGTTCCAGCGCGGCGGCATCGAACTGCGGCACCTGCTGCGCAACCCCAAGGAGATGACCGGCCACCTCAGCAACGTGGTGGTGGCGCTGGTCGTCGCCGGATTCGTCGGCGACGACGTGCCCGGCACGCGGACGCCGATGGCCCACCTGGTGCTCGCCGGCTTCGCCGCCTACCTGATGTTCCAGATCGGGCTGATCAGCCTCCCGCAGATGCTGGTGACCGAGCGGGAGGAGGGCGCCCTGCTGCGGCTGCGCGCGACACCCGGCGGCATCCTCGCCTACCTGGTGGCCAAGTCCCTGCTGGTGGTCGTCACGACGGTCGCCACCCTGGCGGTCCTCCTGGCGCTCGCCGCGCTGCTGGTGGACGGGCCGTTGCCGCAGGGGGCGGCGGGCTGGGTGACGCTGCTGTGGGTCACCACGCTCGGACTGCTCGCCGTCGTGCCGCTCGGCGCGGCGATCGGCGCGGTGCTGCCCAACCCGCGCGAGGCGCTGGCGTTGATCATGCTGCCCGCGATGGCGCTGCTGTTCACGTCCGGTGCGGTCTTCCCGCTGACGTCGCTTCCGGTGCCGGTCCAGCAGGCGGCCTCCGTCTTCCCGCTCAAGTGGATGGCGCAGGGCCTGCGTTCGGCGCTGCTGCCGGACAGCGCCCGCGCCGCCGAGGCGGCCGGTTCCTGGGAGCTGCCCATGGTCGCCCTCGTCCTGACCGCCTGGGCCGTCCTCGGCTTCCTCCTCGCCGTGCCCCTGCTGCGCCGCGCCGCCCGCCGGGAGTCCGGCTCCCGCCTGAGCGCCGGCATCCGCAAGGCGGAGCAGAGCGGCGCGCTGGCCGGGTAGGGCACGCAGGGCCCCGCCCTCGGCGCGCCGCGTCGTGGGAACGCTGCGATGCTGAGAGGGCGGAGGCGCTTCTCGCGGAGCGGTGACGGCGAAGGTGGTGCTGGCCATGGCCTGGGAGAGGCAGAGTGGTCGCGAGCCGGTGGCGCCGGGGCACGATCCGGGCGCGGGCCCGTTCCTGCGTACGCGTACCGCGGTGCCCGCGCTGCCCACCACGTTCTTGCGCCGCCGGCGCCTGACCCGGCGGCTCGACGCGGGTCAGGACACGCCTCTGACGCTGGTGAGCGGCGCCGCGGGAGCCGGCAAGACCCTGCTCGCCGCCGACTGGGCGGCCCGGGCGGGGCGGCCTGTCGCCTGGCTCACCAACGACGCCGGGCACCAGGGCGGCGGGACGTTCTGGGCGTACGTGCTGGAGGCGCTGCGCACCGCCGGGGAGCCGGTGCCGCCCGAGGTCGGGGCGCCCGCCTGCGGGGACCGCGTCGACCCCCTGTTCCCCGCGCGGCTGGCCGGCGCGCTGTGCGAGCGGGACCGGCCGGTCACCGTGGTGCTGGACGAGTACGACCGTGTGACCGACCCCGAGATCGCGGCGCAGCTGGAGTTCGTCCTGCGGCACGCCGGCCCCGGGCTGCGCCTCGTCCTGGTCACCCGCAACGAACCCCGCCTCCCCCTGCACCGCTACCGGGCCTCCGGTGAGCTGACCGAGATCAGGAACGCCGATCTGGCCTTCACCCCCGACGAGGCCGACGAACTGCTCGGACTGCACGGCCTGCGGCTCCCCCGGCACGCCACGCTCGGGCTGGTGGAACACACACGCGGCTGGGCCGCGGGGCTGCGGCTGTGCGCGCTGGCGGCCCGGGACAGCGCGGACCCGGAGCGGTACCTGAAGGAGTTCGAGGCCGGGCACTCGGCCGTCGCCGACTTCCTGCTGGCGGAGGTGCTCGACCGGCAGAGTCCCGGCACGCGGGGCCTGCTGCTGCGGGTCAGCGTGCTCGGCGACTTCCCGCCCGAGCTGGCGGACGCGCTGACCGGGCGCCGCGACGCCGAGTCCGTACTGGCCGGGCTGCGGCGCCAGAACGCGTTCGTCGAGTACCTGGGGGACGTCTCGTACCGGCTCCACCCGCTGTTCGGGGAGATCCTCCGCGCCCACCTGCGCGAGCGGCTGCCGGGTCTGGAGGCCGAGCTGCACCGGCGGGCCGCGGGCTGGCTGCGGCGGCACGGGCGGCTCACCGAGGCCCTGCGGCACGGGGCCGCCGCCGACGACTGGGAGTTCACCGCCGGGGCCCTGCTCGGGGACCTCGCCGTCGGCCAGCTCTTCACCGGGCTGCGCTCCCCCGACCTCGCGGCGCTGTTCGCGCGGATGCCGGCCACGGCCACCGACCCGGCCGCCGAGCTGGTCCGCGCGGCGAGCCGGCTCGCCCGCTCCGACCCCGAGGGCGGACTCGCCCATCTGCTCCACGCCGAACGGGCGCTGCCCGCGGACGCCCCGGCCGCCACCCGGATGTGCGGCGCGCTGCTCCGGGCGCTGGCGGCGCGGCTCACCGGTTCGCCCGGGGACGCGGCCACCGCGGCCGGGGACGCCGGACGGCTGCTCGGCGAGGTGCCGGAGGGGCTGCGGGAGAGCCACCCGGAAGTGCTCGCCCTGCTGCGGGCACACGTGGGCTGCACCCTGCTGTGGGCCGGGCACCTGGACGAGGCACGCGCCGGTCTCGCGGCCGTGGCGGGCGGCGACGAACGGGCGGCGACGGCCCCGGCCCGCGAGGACGCGCTCGGCCACCTCGCCCTGCTCGACTACCTCGACGGCCGCCCCTCGGCCGCCGAGAACAGGGCACTGGCGGCCACGGCGCTGCGGCGGCGGTTCAGCCTGCCGCCGGGGTGCGGATCGGGCATCGCCCTGGTGGTGCTCGCCGCGGTGGCCGTGGAGCGCGACGAACTCGAACGCGCCGAGGCGTGGCTGGACACGGCGGACGGCGGGGAGCAGGCGGTGCGGGACCCGGTGTGCGCGGGCTTCGGGGCCGCCACCCGGGCCCGGCTGCTGCTGGCCCGCGGCCGGACCCGCGCCGCCCTCGACGTCCTGCGGCGGCCGGTGCCCGGGGTGACCGCCTCACCCTGGCTGGAGGCGCACCGCACCGTGCTGACCGCCGCCGCGCACCAGGCCGAGGGGCACCGCGGGGCGGCCTGCGCCCTGCTGCGGAGGGTGCCGCCGGGCCCGGCGATGTGCGCGGTGGAGGCGGCGGGCGTCCAGTATGCCGCGGGCTTCCCCGAGGCGGCGCTCGGACGGCTCGACGCGTTCCCGGCGCGGGGCCGTCCCGGGCCGGCGGTGCGGGTGCGTGCCGCGCTGCTCAGGGCGCGGGCGGCCGATGCCGCCGGGGACGCCGGCACCGCCCGCCGGCTCGTCGAACAGGCCGTGCGCGAGGCACGCCGCGAACGGCTGCGGCGCCCGCTGCTCGACACCGGCCCGTGGATACGCCCGCTGCTGGATCCGGCGCCCGCGCCGCCGCCCGCCCCGCCGGTCGTCCCCGACCTCAGCCTGCGGGAGCGGGAGGTGCTGAGCGGGGTCGCGCGGCTGATGTCGTACGAGGAGATCGGGGCCGACCTGTTCATCTCGGTGAACACGGTCAAGACCCACCTGAAGAACGCCTACCGGAAGCTGTCCGTCAACCGGCGCTCCGACGCCGTGCGCCGGGCGCGGGAGCTGCACCTGCTGTGAGCCGGCCCGTCACACCGGGCGCTGCCGCAGCTCCAGCACGCGCAGGCCGAGGGACTGGCAGCGGTCGAGCAGCCCGTACAGCTCACCCTCGTCCACGACGGCTCCGTACAGCACCGTCTGGCCGCCCATCTCCACGTGCTCCAGCTCGGGAAAGGCCCCGGCCAGCGCGGTCGACAGATGGCCGTCCACGCGGATCTCGTAGCGCATCGCCCCGCCTCCCTCCTGCGATCGGCGCCCGGGTCAGTCGGGCGGTGTCTCCCGGCCCTGCCGCCGCAATCCGGTCTGCACGGCGCCCACCAGTACCCGGGCGGCCACGCCCACCAGGAGCAGGCCGCCGGCCATCTGGATCATGACCACCAGCCGGCCCGTCTGCGAGCGCGCGACGATGTCGCCGTACCCGACGGTGGCGAACGTGGCCAGCGTGAAGTACAGCGAGTCCGTCTTGGTCAGGGCCTCGCTGAACGTGCCGGGGCTGGCCCGCTCCAGCAGGTAGTAGAAGGCGGCGAACAGCACCAGGAACAGCACGGCCGTGGCGGCCAGCGCCTCCGCGGCCCGCAGCCGGGGGTGCGGGGAGCGCAGGATGGCCCGCAGCTCCCACAGGAAGACCAGGACGACCGCGACCAGGCCGCACACGAACGCCGCCCAGGTGGCGGCCGTGGGGCGCTCGTCCAGCGGCAGCAGGTAGTAGGCGGCGAACAGGCCCGTCGTCACGCCCGCGGCCCGCGCGAGGGCCACGGCCGTCGCCCGCCTGCGCCGGGCCACCGACCCGGTGGGCGGGTCGGGGCCCGCCCGGTCGTCCACCGGTTCGTCCACAGCGTCATCACACCGCCGGACACGGCCGTGCCGGATCACCCGGAGAGGGTGATCCCGCGCGCCCGCGCCGTCACGACACTGTGGGACATGGACGGACAGGTGCTTCTGGCGTACGACTATCCGCTGCTCAGCGTCTTCTGGTCGCTGCTCTGGTTCTTCCTGTGGATCATGTGGTTCATCCTGCTCTTCCGCATCGTGACCGACATCTTCCGCGACGACGACCTCGGGGGCTGGACCAAGGCGGGATGGATGGTGTTCGTCATCGTCCTGCCCTTCGTCGGCGTCCTCGTCTACGTGATCGCCCGGGGCAAGGGCATGGGCCGCCGTGAGCACGCCCATGTACGGGCCCGGCAGGAGGAGATCGACGACTACATCCGCAAGACGGCGGGGAGCGGGCACGGGCGGAGCGGCAGCGTGGACGAGCTGGCCAGGCTCTCCGAGATCCGTGCCCGCGGCGACATCACGGACGAGGAGTTCCGCAGGGCCAAGGAGCTGGTGCTCAGCGGCTCCGGGCCGGCCGGACGCGAGGAGGCACGATGACCGCGACCCACGGCGCACGCGCGCACACGACCCGGGGGGCGATGGCCGGCGGGCTGACCGCCTTCGCGGGCGTGATGCTGATGATCTCGGGCCTGCTCGGGATCTTCCGGGGCATCATGGCGATCGCCGAGGACGACGTGTTCGTCTCGACGCCCGAGTACGTGTTCCGGTTCGACCTCACCGGCTGGGGCTGGATCCATCTCGCGCTGGGGATCGCGGCGGTGCTCGTCTCGCTCGGCCTCTTCCGCGCCTCGCTGTGGGCGCGGGTGGTCGGGGTGGGCATCGCGGCGCTCGTCCTCATCGCGAACTTCCTGTCGCTGCCCTACTACCCCGTCTGGTCGATCGTGGTGATCGCGATGTCGGCGTTCATCATCTGGGCGCTGTGCGTGGTCCGGCAGGACGACTGACACCGCTCCCGGCGCACCGGCCGCCCCTCAGGGCCGGTGCGCCGCCGCGTCCTTGGTCAGCTGGACGGCGGAGAGCAGGGTGAGCCCGGGGGCCGCCTCGCGCAGGGTCTTGACGGCCTGCACGGAGTCGACGGGGCCCTCGTGGCCGGCCGCGGCGAGGCGTTCGTGGACCCAGCGGGCGCGCAGCTCCGCGTCGGACGCGGCGGCGGCCCGCTCGACGACGGCCGCGGCCGCCTCCAGTCCGGGCCGCTCCTCGGGCGTCGCCGTGGCCAGCGCCCGGCGGATGCCGTGGGCGACGACGTCGGCGTCCCGCAGGACGAGTACGTTGAGTTCCGGTGTCTTGCCGCGTCCGAACATGCGGTCATCGTCGACGCCACGGCCCGTTGGGATCAAGCGGCTTGAGGACTTCCTGAGCCAACGGGGCCGCGTCCTGCCGTGTCCGTTTCCTTCAAGACCCGGGCTGCGCCCCCCGCTTACGGTGTCGTCATGACCGCACGATTCAACGCCATCAGTCTCGTCGTCTCCGACATGTCCGCCTCCGTGGCCTTCTACCGCCGGCTCGGTTTCGCGTTCCCCGAGGGCTGTGAGGGGCAGCCGCACGCGGAGGCCGAACTGCCGGGCGGCATCCGGCTGCTGCTGGACACCGAGGAGTCCGTCCGCTCCTTCATGCCGGGCTGGGAGCCGCCGGCCGGGGGCGGGCGCCACTCCCTCGCCCTGCTCTGCGACACACCCGCCGAGGTCGACGCGCTCTACGCCGAACTGACCGCCGCCGGCTGCCACGGCGAGCAGAAGCCGTGGGACGCCGACTGGGGCCAGCGGTACGCCGTGCTGGGCGACCCGGACGGCCACGGGGTGGACCTGTTCGCACCACTGGCGCCGACCGCCGAGTAGGTCGCCGGAGGTGACGCCCGCCGGCTCCCGCACGTCCCGGGTCAGACGGGCCTGGTCGGCGAAGCCGGTCAGGGCTGCCGCCTACGCACGGCGCTACACCGCACCGGGCCGCCGCCTGCGCACGGCGGCACACCGCGCCGGGCCACCGCGACGGCCACACCGCCCGCCCGTCCCCCCGCTAGCCACGGACACCGACCAGCTCCCCCGGAGGGACGCCCGCCAGCTCCCGTACGTCGCGCGTCAGGTGGGCCTGGTCCGCGAAGCCCGTCCGGGCGGCCGTCTCGGCGAGGGGTGTGCCGGCGCGGGCCAGGGCGAGGGCGCGTTGCAGGCGCAGTACCCGGGCCAGGGTCTTGGGGCCGTAGCCGAAGGCGGCCAGGGAGCGCCGGTGCAGCAGGCGGGCGCCGATGCCGAGTTCGTCGGCGGTGGCGGCGACCGGGCGGCCCGCGTCGAGGGCGGCCACGATGCGGCGCAGCAGCGGGTCGGGGGGCTCCGCCTCGGCGGCCCTGGACAGCGCGGCCTCCTCCAGTCCGCTCGCCGGATCGGCGGCCGCGTTCACCCGCGCGGCCAGCTGCCGGGCGCGGGCGGCCGGCCAGAGGTCGGCGAGGTCGACACGCCGGTCGCGCAGCTCGCGGGCGGGGACGCCGAGGAGTGCGGGCGCGGTGCCGGGCGGGAAGCGGACGCCCGCCCAGGGGGCCGGGGTGCCCTGCGTGAGGTGGGCGCGGGTGTCGGGCCCGGCGACCAGGAGCCGGCCGTCGTGCCAGAGGAGGTCCATGCAGCCGTCGGGCAGGACCCGTCCCGGTTCCGGCTCGGTCGGGGTGTTGGTCCACACCACGGCGCCGGTCAGGCGGGAGGCGCGTTCCGCGTACACGGATGCCAGGTTACGCCGGTGTCCGGTACTCCTGCGGGCTGACGCCGTACACCCGCTTGAAGGCGGTGGACAGGGCGAAGGCGCTGCCGTAGCCGACCCGGCGGGCGATCGCGCCGAGGGTGTCCTCGCTGTCGCGCAGCCGGTCGGCGGCGAGGGCGAGGCGCCATCCGGTGAGGTACGCCATCGGGGGTTCGCCCACCAGGCCGGTGAAGCGCCGGGCCAGGGCGGCGCGGGACACTCCGGACTTCGCGGCGAGGGACGCCACCGTCCACGGGTGCGCGGGGTCGTCCTGGAGCAGGCGCAGCGCGGGGCCGACGACGGGGTCGCCCAGGGCCCGGTACCAGGCGGGCGCCTCGCCGGACGGTCCGGCGAACCAGGCCCGCAGTGCGGCGATGACCAGCAGGTCGAGGAGGCGGTCCAGGACCACCTCCTGGCCCGGTTCGTCGCGCGCGACCTCCGTCATGAGCAGGGGGGTGAGCGGGTTGTCCCAGGCGTCGGAGGTGAGGGAGAGCAGCGGGGGCAGGGCGTCGAGGAGGCGCCCGCCGATCTCGCCCCGCACCAGGTAGCTGCCGATCAGCAGCACCACCGCGCCGTCGGGCCGGTCGCCCCAGGCGCGTACGCCGAGGTCCATCGAGCCGTTGAGGGGCCGCCCGTCCGGGTAACTGCACGCCCCGCCCGGCAGGATCACCGCCTGCGGGGCGGTGGCAGGGTCGTCGGCGCAGGTGTACGGCTCGGGCCCGCGCGCGACGGCGAGATCACCGGCCCGCAGCCGCACCCGCTCCCCCGTGTCCGGCACGACCCAGGCGTCCCCGCGGACCGCGAGCATCACCGTCAGCGGCGCCCGGTCCTCCACCCGGACGGCCCACGGCGGATCGAAACAGGCACGGATCATGAACGCCCCGCGGGCGCGAGGGCCCTCCAGCAGACCGGCGAGTGCGTCCATGGCGGACCAGCGTAGAGGCACACGTACGCGGGCGAACCGTCCGGCGACGGGAACGTGCGGCACCCGGCAGCCGACCGAGGTCATGACGGACGCGCTGCCGCTCGGGCGGCACGCGAGCGCGCGCCTCTCCTCGGACGCACGGTGCTGCGGTTGTGCCTGCCCGGGGGACAGCGGATTCTGTAGGGGACGAACGGGGCTGGTGTGGCGCCATGAGCGCAGGGAATGCGGACCAGAGTGCGGACTTTCGTGGCCCTCTCGACGTCACGAGGGCGGCCACGGTGGTCGCCGACGCGCGGAACACGGTCATCGGCTGGAGCCTCGGCGCGGAGCGGCTCTTCGGCTACCGGTCCCAGGAGATCGTCGGCCGCCCCTTGACCACGTTCCTGCCGCCCGGCCCCGCGCCCTCCCTGCCGCCTCTCCTCCCCCGCTACCGGGGGAACGACATACGCGCCGCCCGGCACCGGGACGGCACCGAGGTGATCGTCGCCCTCGCCGAGTGCCCCCTGCCGGGCGCCGGAACGGCGGTACGTGTCCTCGTCGCGACGGAGCTGGGGGATCTCCGGCTCTGGGACTCCCGACTGGCGCTGCTGCACGGAGTGGCCACCCAGTCGCCCGTCGGTCTGGCCATCTACGACGCCGAGCTTCGCCTGACCTGGTGCAACACCGCCTTCGAACGGGAGATCGGGCGACCGTTCGCCGAGTTCCGCGGCCTGCGGGCCGATGAGCTGTACTCCGAGGGAACATTCGTGACCAAGGGGCACCCGCCCACTCTCGACTCGGTGATGCGTCACGTGCTGGACACCGGCGAGCCCTTTCTCGACCTGCACTTCCGGGGCCGCCCGCCGAGCGATCCGGCCACGGAGCACCTCTGGTCCTGTTCCTACTACCGGCTCCAGGACGCCGAGGGCCAGGTCGTCGGAGTGTGCGAGGACGCGTTCGACATCTCCGAGCGCTACCGGGCGCAGCGGCGACTGGCGCTGCTCGTCGAGGCGGGTCGCGGGATCGGAACCGCCCTCGACGTGGTGGCCACCGCTGAGAAGATCACCGAGGTGTCGGTACCGGCATTCGCCTCCACGGTCACGGTCGACCTCGCGCGGGTGGTCCTGGAGGGCGAGATGCCGGCCACCAGCGGCACCGCGGCCATGCCTCTGGTGCGGGTGTCCGCCCGCTCGGCCGGGCGGGCGGACACCGAGCAGGCCGACGCCGACGCAGCCCACTCACCCGTGGAGTACGCCGCTGGTTCGCCGCAGGACCGCAGCCTCTCCTCGGGCGGGCTGGTGCTCGACAACGACAACACGACCCTGGTCGTACCGCTCCGGGCGGGCAACGGCCTGCTGGGACTCGTCACCTTCGTGCGCGACGGGGAGTCGGCCGCCTTCGACAGCGGTGAAGTCGCGCTGGCCGACGAGTTGGCCGCCCGCACGGCCGTGTCCATCGACAACGCCCGCCGGTTCACCCGTGAACGCACCGCCGCCCTGGCGCTGCAGCGCCAGTTGCTGCCGCAGCAGCTGCCCGAGGCGTCGGCCGTCGACCTGGCCTTCCGCTATCTGCCCACGGACGACGTGACAGGAGTCGGTGGTGACTGGTTCGACGTCATTCCGCTCTCCGGGACCCGGGTCGGTCTCGTGGTCGGGGACGTGGTCGGTCACGGCCTGCAGGCGGCCGCCACCATGGGGCGGCTGCGTACGACCGTACGCGCGTTCGCCCAGATGGACATGGATCCCGTCGAGCTGCTGTCGCGGCTCGACGATCTGGTGGCGCAGTCGGCGGAGGAGCAGTGGGGCGGGATGGGTGTGGCGGACGGTGCCCACGCGGATGTGACCACGGGGGCGACCTGCCTCTACGCGGTCTACGACCCGGTCTCGCGACGCTGTGTCATGGCGAGGGCCGGGCATCTGCCACCGGCGGTCGTCGACCCGGAGGGCCGGGTGACCTTTCCCGATCTGCCGGCCGGCCCGCCCCTGGGTCTCGGCGGCCTGCCGTTCGAGTCCCTGGAGCTCGAACTTCCGGTGGGCAGCCTGCTGGCCCTCTTCACCGACGGTCTGGTCGAGGCCCGCGACCACGACATCGATCACGGTCTCGACACCCTGGGACGGGTACTCGGCGACGGGCACGCCCCACTCGAAGAACTGTGCGACCGTGCCGTGGCGGAGCTCGTGCCGAGCGGCTCGACGGCAGACGACACCGCCCTGCTGCTCGTCCGTACCCGCGAACTCGACACCTCGCAGGTCGTCGAATGGGAACTGCCCGCCGAACCGGTCTCCGCGGGCCGCGTCCGGGAACTGGCCACCCGGCAACTGCACCACTGGGACCTCGAGGAACTGTCCTTCACGACCGAGCTGGTCGTCAGCGAACTGGTGACCAACGCGGTCAGACACGCCGAAGGACCGCTCCAGGTGCGCCTCATCCGGGACCGCACCCTCTTGTGCGAGGTCGCCGACACGGGCCACACGTCACCGCATCTGCGCCACAGTGCCGAGGACGACGAGGGTGGGCGCGGCCTGTTCATCGTGGCGCAACTCGTCCAGAGGTGGGGCACCCGCTACTCCCCGTCCGGCAAGACCATCTGGACCGAGCAGGCCTTTCCGGCGGCGGAGGGACAGCACGGTCTCCGTCCGCGTGCGGGGTCCGCTTCGCGAGAATGAGGCGGGAGGCGGTGACGTGCGCGGTGCGCCGCTCACGAGGCCTCCGGCTTGTCGTGGTTGGCGGGCGGGGTCTGTTTCGCGTGGGTGCGCAGGCGGGCCGTGACGTCCTCCGGAGGGAGGAAGCGGGACCAGCGTTCCGGGAACTCCGAGGGCATGTCGGGGTCCGACTCGCCGTTCGCGGAGGCGCGGGCCACGTAGTCGGCGACCTGGGCCTGGCGCAGCCGCTCGTTGGCCTCGCGGGCCGCGGCGGTCGCGGCGGCCGGCCAGACCCGGTCGATGGCCGCGTTGACCGCGGCCCCGACGAGCACCGCGAACGCGGACACACCGATCCACAGCAGCACGGCGACCGGCGCGGCCAGCGAGCCGTAGATCGTGGGGCCCTCGACGGTGCTGGTGAGGTAGATGCGCAGCAGGAAGCTGCCGAGCACCCACATGCCGAGGGCGACCAGGGCGCCGGGCACGTCCTCGATCCACGGGGAGCGCACCGGCACGGAGACGTGGTACAGCGTGGTCAGGAAGGCCACCGACAGGAGGATCACGACCGGCCAGTACAGGACCTGCACGACCGTCGTCGACCAGGGCACGATCCGCACCACCGCGTCCGGTCCGGCCACCATGAGCGGCAGCGCCACCGACCCGATCAGCAGCGCCACCAGGAAGAGCAGGAAGGCCACCAGGCGGGTCTTGACGATGCCCCGGACGCCGTCGAGGCCGTACATCACGGTGATGGTGTCGATGAAGACGTTCACCGCGCGGGAGCCCGACCACAGGGCGATCAGGAAGCCGATGGAGATCACGTCGGGCCGCCCGCCCTTGGTCACGTCGTCCAGGATCGGCTCGGTGATCTGCTTGACGCCCCGCTCGGAGAGCACCGCGCGGGAGGCGTCCAGGATGTTGTTGCGCAGGCTCTCGGTGGTGTCGGCGCCGATCCAGGAGTCGACGTAGCCGAGCAGCCCCAGGAGGCTCAGCAGCAGGGGCGGCACCGACAGCAGCGTGAAGAACGCGGCCTCGGCGGCCAGGCCGAGGATGCGGTACTCCATGCACGAGTTGACCGTGTCCTTGAGCAGCAGCCATGCGGTCCTGCGTTTGGAGACGTTCCGGTACAGGACCCGGGCACGATGAAGCCGGCCGGAGGGCCGTTCGGGGGATTCACTTGCTGGCTGCACGACCTAAAGGTATCCGCCGCCGGGGGTCGCACTCATCCGCGGACGCCCACCGGCCGGTGCCGGCTCCGCGCAGGTCCCCGGCACGATAGGTTCACGTTCATGGCAGGCAGCACCCACACCGTGACGAATCAGGCGCCGCCGCTGGTCGGCCACGACGTCTTCACCGGCGACCGGGCCCTGACGGCCGCCGTCGAGCGGCACCTGGCGCCGGAGCTGCGCGAGGAGGCGCTGGCCGAGCTGTCGGGCCTGGGCCGCAGCTGCGGGTCGCTCCAGGCGCGGGAGTGGGGCGAGCAGGCCAACACGAACCCGCCGGTCCTGCGCACCCACGACCGGTACGGCCACCGCGTCGACGAGGTCGACTTCCACCCGGCCTGGCACCGGCTCCTCGGCAAGGGCGTCGCGGCCGGTCTGACCGCGGCCTGGACCCGGCCGGGCGGGCATGTGCGGCGCGCGGCCGGCTTCGTCCTGTGGACCCAGGTGGAGGCGGGCAACTGCTGCCCGCTGTCCATGACGCACGCCGCCGTGCCGGCCCTGCGCGCCGATCCTGACCTGGCCGCCGAGTGGGAGCCGCGGCTGACCTCGCGGGTGTACGACCGCGAGCTGCGGCCCGCCCGGCTGAAGGCCGGCGCTCTGTTCGGCATGGGCATGACGGAGAAGCAGGGCGGCAGCGACGTACGGGCGAACACCACGTCGGCCCGGCCGCTGGCCGAGGACGGCACGTACGCGCTGACCGGGCACAAGTGGTTCTGCTCGGCGCCCATGTCGGACGGCTTCCTGGTGCTGGCGCGGGCCCCGGGCGGGCTGACCTGCTTCCTGGTGCCGCGCGTGCTGGCCGACGGCACCCGCAACGTGTTCCTGATCCAGCGGCTCAAGGACAAGCTGGGCAACCGGTCCAACGCCTCCGCCGAGGTCGAGTTCGACGGCACCTGGGCCCGCCGGGTGGGCGAGGAGGGCCGCGGGGTGCCCACCATCATCGACATGGTGGCGGCGACCCGGGTCGACTGCGTGCTGGGCTCGGCGGGTCTGATGCGGCAGGCCGTGGCGCAGGCGGTGCACCACTGCGGGTACCGGGAGGCGTTCGGCGCGAAGCTGGCCGACCAGCCGCTGATGCGCAACGTCCTCGCCGACCTGGCGGTCGAGTCGGAGGCGGCGACCACGCTGGCGCTGCGGCTGGCGGCGGCCCAGGACGCCGCGGGCGACGGCGACGAGCGGGAGCGGGCGCTGCTGCGGCTGGCGGTGCCGGCCGCGAAGTACTGGGTGACGAAGCGGTGCGCGCCGGTGGTGGTGGAGGCCGCCGAGTGCCTGGGCGGCAACGGCTACGTCGAGGAGTCCGGCATGCCACGGCTGGTGCGCGAGTCGCCGCTCAACTCGGTCTGGGAGGGCGCCGGCAACGTCCAGGCGCTGGACGTGCTGCGGGCATTGGGGCGGGAACCGCTGGCGATGGACGCGTACCTGACGGAGGTGGGCCTGGCGCGCGGCGCCGATCACCGGCTGGACGCGGCGATCCGGGGCCTGTTGACGGAACTGGCGGACCTGGCGGACGCCCAGGGGCGGGCGCGGCGGCTGGTGGAGCGGCTGGCGCTGGTGCTCCAGGGCTCGCTGCTGGTCCGGTACGCGCCGCCGGAGGTGGCCGACGCGTTCTGCGCCGCGCGGCTGGGCGGCGACGGGGGCGCGGCCTTCGGCACGCTGCCGCCGACCCTGGACCTGGCGTCGGTGGTGGAGCGGGCCCGGCCGGGGGCCTGATCCGGCCAGGTGGTGCGGAGGTGGTGCTGCGCCGACACGGCACCACCCCCGCCACACGGGCCTGTTCGGGCCGCGTACGCCGCTCGGGACGGCGTGGTTCAAGTCTGGCCACCCGCCGGGCCGTCCACCAGGGTTGCAGGGGGTTGCAACTCGCTGTCGGCCGTGTGCGGACTGTGCCCTCATGAGCACGGGCAAGCGGTCACTATGAGACGGACATCCGGCTCCCGAGAGGACAGGAACCCGTGGCGCTCTCGCCGATGGACGTGACGCAGTTCGCCGCCGTCGACGCGGCGCGTGCGGCCCGGATGCTCAGTGAGGTCCGCTCCGCCAGACTCTCCGGAGGACAGGCCCCGGTGGCCCCGAGGCCGGTGATCGAGCAGTCCTGGGACCGGGTGCTGCGCAGCGGCGTCGATCCCGACCACGACGTCCGCTCCGGGCTGCTGTCGCCCGAGGAGGTGCGGCGGCGGCGCGAGTCCTCGGCGCTGCGGCACGTGCTGCCGGTGCTGCGGGAGGCGCTGCTCTCGGTCGCGGACGTCGCCCACCACATCATGGTGGTCGCCGACGACGACGGCCGGGTGCTGTGGCGGGAGGGCAGCGCGCCGGTGCTGCGCAGGGCGGACGGGCTCGGGTTCGAACTCGGCGCGGACTGGCGGGAGGAGGTCGTGGGCACCAACGGCGTGGGGACGCCCGCGGTGACCCGGCGGCCCGTACAGGTCTTCGCCTCCGAGCACTTCGTCCGGTCCCAGGCGACCTGGACCTGCGCCGGGGCACCGATCACCGACCCGCGCAGCGGCCGGCTGCTCGGCGTGGTCGACGTGAGCGGGCCGCTGGAGACGATGCACCCGGCGACGCTCGCCTGGGTCGACTCGGTGGCCAAACTCGCCGAGGCCCGGCTGCGCGAACTGCACGCGCGGTCGCTGGAGCGGCTTCGGGCGGTGGCCGCGCCGGTGCTGGCCCGGCTGGAGGGGCGGGCGCTGGTGACGGACCGGGACGGCTGGACGGCCGCGGTGACGGGCATGCCGTACGTCGACCGGGTGGCGCTGCCCAAGTCGCCCGAGGCGGGGATGATGTGGCTGCCGGCGGTGGGGGCGTGCACCGTGGAGCCGCTGGCCGGGGGCTGGCTTGTGCGGGCCGCCGAGGGGCCGGTGCCGCGGGACGCACGGGGTGCCACCCGGATCGTGCTGGACCTCGGTCAGCCGCGCCGCTGGTCGGTGCGGGTGCTGGGCGGGGCGGGCGACTGGACCCGGGAACTGAGTCCCCGGCACGCCGAGTTGCTGTATCTGCTGGCCGTGCACCGGGGCGGTCGCAGCGCCGCGGGCCTGGCCGAGGACGTGTTCGGCGACCCGGCCCGCACGGTGACGGTACGGGCCGAGATGTCCCGGGTCCGCAGGTATCTGGGCCCGTATCTGGAACATCGGCCGTATCGTTTCTGCGAAGCCGCGGAGGTGGAGCTCCTCCTCCCGCCCGACCCCCGCGACCTGCTCCCCCACTCCACCGCTCCGGCGGTACGGGAGGGCCGGGCGACGCTGGGCGTGCCGTGACGCACGCGGTATCCCGGCAAACGCCCCGGTTGGCCGTAAAGACGGGTTGATTTCGCATAATTGCAACGTCCGCGTCCGCGGACCCCGCCGACTGCCGTAGCATCCTCTTCTGACCGTCCCATCCGCTCCTCGGTCAACGCGTCCACCGTCGAGCGCAGTTGGTCCGGTGTCCGTGGAGGTTCCATGAAGCATCGCGGCAGACACCGCCGGCGCAGGCGGGGACGGGCGCTGCGCGCGGCCCTGACCGGGGCGGCCCTCGCCCTGACCGGCGCCGCCACGCTGATCAGCGCCTCGCAGGCCACGGTCGCCGACGATCCGGGCACCCTCAAGCCCCTCACCTCCGCCGCCGAGACCGACGCCCTGCGGCTGACGGAGCACCGCGTCCCCGGGCCCTGGCTCGACCGGCTCTCCGACTCCATGGGCGAACCGGTGGGCGTCGACGCCGTGCTCGACTCCGCCGACCGCGCCCTGCGCGGCGCCGCCGACTGCACCGCGGGAGAGAAGGAGTCCCTGCCGGTCTCCCCCGCCGCCACCCGCGCCTACTGCTGGGACGTGGCCGACACCGAGGGCTGGCTGCCCGGCGCGGTCACCACCTCGGGGGACGCCGACGAGGACGGGACCTGGGGCACCCACCGCGTCATCGTCTCCGCCTGGTCCCGGGACGACGGCACCCCCCAGGGCGGCCTCGCCCGGGTCTCGTTCGTCGACGCCGACGACCCCGACCACCTCGGCTACACCTCGGCCCTCCTCGCCGTCCCGGTCGACGGCGGCCACGACTACCGGGGGCTCGCCTCCCCCGTCACCGGCATGGTCTGGTACCAGGACAAGCTGCTGGTCACCGCCGCCGCCGGAGACCGCGACGCGCTGTACGTGTACGAGGTGGACCGCGTCCAGCGCGCCACCACCGCGGCCTCCGCCGTCGGCCGGGTGCCGGGCGGCTGGGCGGCCAACGGTCACCGCTGGGTACTGCCCGCCGTCGCCTCGTACCGCCTCCCCGACACCGAGGACGCCGCACGGCCCAGCGCGATCTCGCTGGACCGCGGCACCGCCCCCGACAGCCTGGTGGCGAGCGAGCGGGTGGCCGCGGACGGCGACCGCCCCACCCGGCTGTGGCGCTACCCGCTGAGCACGGACCCGGACCGCACCGGCCTCCCGGCCACCGACTCCGCCGGACACGTGGACCCGGTGGAGGCGTACGAGACCGGGGCGGCCGAGGTCGGCGGCGTGCTGTCGCACCGCCCGGCGGGCGCCGCACGCACCGACTGGTACCTGGACCGCGCGGCCGGCGGCCGCGACGGACGCGGCACCCTGTGGCGCCAGGACACGGAGGGCGCCCGGGCCACCGAGTGCGGCTCCGACGGCTCGCAGCGCTGCTGGAGCGGACAGGCGGGCTCCCTCTCCTACTGGGCGCGGACCGGCGAGGTCTGGTCCCAGTCCGGCAGCATGCTGTTCGCCCTGCCGCTGAGGTCGATCGAGGACGCGCTCGACTGATCCGCGCGGCGAGGGCCTGCCTGGGGGCCGCCCGCCCGGGATCGACAGATCCACGAACCGGATGATTCCCTGACCGGCATGACCAACATCGCCGTGACCACCTGGTCCCTGGAGCAGACGGCGCCCACCGACCTGCTGCCGGCCGCCGGCCCGGAGGGGGACGTACGCATCGTCCGCTCCACTGTGCCCTCCCCCGAGTTCAGCCGCTTCCTCTACGCCTCGGTCGGCGGCGACATCCGCTGGACGGACCGGCTCGGCTGGAGCCACGCCCGCTGGCGGGAGCACCTGGACCGGCCCGGCGTGGAGACCTGGGTCGCGTACGACCGGGGAACGCCCGCCGGCTACGTGGAGCTGGCGGCCGGCGACGACGGCGTGGTGGAGATCGAGTACTTCGGGCTGCTCCCGGCGTTCCGCGGCCGGCGCATCGGCGGCCACCTCCTCTCGTACGGCACCGCCCGCGCCTGGGACCTCGCGGAACGCTGGCCGGGACTGGCCACGACCAAACGGGTGTGGCTGCACACGTGCAGCAAGGACGGCGAGCACGCCATGGACAACTACCGGCGCCGCGGCTTCCGCCTCTTCGACACCAAGGTCGAGGAGGAGGCCGACGTGGCCACGCCGGGACCCTGGCCCGGGGCGTTCCCCGCCTGATCCCCACCTGATTCCCACCTGGTTTCCGCCCGGCCCCGCCCGGCCTCCGCCCGACCGGCCGGCCTCCCGCCCGGCGGGTGTCCGCTGTGATCCACAACACCCTTGTCTCGCTCTACGGGACAAGGGTGTCCGCATCTTGGACGAAGCTGGACTGTGTCCAGATCGCCGTGCCAGTCTTCCGTCATGCCTGGAACTGGAATTGCCTTGGTGAGTCGGCGGCACGTCGACCTCGGCCGCATGTCCAGCGCCATCTGTCCGGCCCGCTGAGAGCCCTCTCCAGCACTACCGGATTCCCCCGCATCAGCCTCCGCCCGCGCAAGGACGCGCATGTCTGCCATGCGCCCGTGCGCGCAGGCCAGAGCCGCTTTCCGTCTGCCTTGAAGGACGTGTCACACCATGGCCGCCACCCCGCCCGAGCCTGCCGCCGCGACCCCCCGCCGCAAGGTGAGCCGTCACCGCGGCGAGGGGCAGTGGGCGGCGGGTCACTTCACCCCGCTCAACGCCAACGAGCAGACCAAGAAGGACGACGACGGTCTCAACGTACGGACACGAATTGAGACGATCTACTCCAAGCGGGGGTTCGACTCGATCGACCCCGGCGACCTGCGCGGGCGTATGCGCTGGTGGGGGCTGTACACCCAGCGCAAGCAGGGCATCGACGGCGGCAAGACGGCCGTCCTGGAGCCGGAGGAGCTGGACGACAGTTACTTCATGCTCCGCGTCCGCATCGACGGCGGCGCGCTGACCACCGCGCAGCTGCGGGTCGTCGGCGAGATCTCGCAGGAGTTCGCGCGCGGCACGGCCGACATCACCGACCGGCAGAACGTCCAGTACCACTGGATCCGGATCGAGGACGTCCCGGAGATCTGGAACCGCCTGGAGGGCGTCGGCCTGTCCACGGTGACCGCCTGCGGCGACACGCCCCGCGTGATGATCGGCTCCCCGGTGGCGGGCATCGCCGAGGACGAGATCATCGACGGCACGCCGGCGCTGGAGGAGATGAAGCGCCGCGTCCTGAACAACCCCGCGTACTCGAACCTCCCCCGCAAGTTCAAGACCGCGATCTCCGGGTCGCCGGTCCTCGACGTGGTGCACGAGATCAACGACGTGGCGTTCGTCGGTGTGGTCCACCCCGAGCACGGGCCGGGCTTCGACCTGTGGGTCGGCGGCGGCCTGTCCACCAACCCCAAGCTGGGCGTGCGGCTGAACGCCTGGGTGCCGATCGAGGACGTGCCCGACGTCTACGAGGGCGTCATCTCGATCTTCCGGGACTACGGCTACCGGCGCCTGCGCAACCGTGCCCGCCTGAAGTTCCTGGTCGCCGACTGGGGCGCGGAGAAGTTCCGCCAGGTGCTGGAGGACGAGTACCTGAAGCGGAAGCTGACCGACGGTCCCGCCCCCGCCGAGCCCACCAGCCGCTGGCGCGACCACATCGGCGTGCACCGGCAGCGCGACGGCCGTTTCTACGTCGGCTTCGCCCCGCGCGTCGGCCGCGTGGACGGCACAATCCTGACCAAGGTCGCCGACCTGGCGGAGGCGCACGGCTCGGGCCGGGTCCGCACGACCGTCGAGCAGAAGATGATCATCCTCGATGTCGAGGAGGGGCGGGTCGACTCCCTGGTGGAGTCCCTGGAGGCGCTCGACCTCACCGCCCGGCCCTCCAGCTTCCGGCGCGGCACCATGGCCTGCACCGGCATCGAGTTCTGCAAGCTGGCCATCGTCGAGACCAAGGCGCGCGGCGCCTCCCTCATCGACGAGCTGGAGCGCCGCCTCCCCGACTTCGACGAGCCCCTCACCATCAACCTCAACGGTTGCCCCAACGCCTGCGCCCGCATCCAGACCGCGGACATCGGCCTCAAGGGCCAGCTGGTCCTGAACGACCGGGGCGAGCAGGTCGAGGGGTACCAGGTGCACCTGGGCGGCGCCCTCGGCCTGGAGCCGGGCTTCGGCCGCAAGGTGCGCGGCCTGAAGGTCACGGCGGAGGAGCTGCCGGACTACGTGGAGCGCGTCCTCAAGCGCTTCGAGGCCGAGCGCGAGGACGGCGAGCGCTTCGCCACCTGGGCGGCCCGCGCCTCCGAGGAGGCCCTGTCATGACCGAGCGTGCCGCGCCCTTCTACTGCCCCTACTGCGGTGACGAGGACCTGCGTCCGCACGAGGAAGGACACGGCGCCTGGGAATGCGCGGCGTGCAACCGCGCATTCCAGTTGAAGTTCCTCGGCCTGCTGGCCCGGGGACTTCAGCCCAACTCCACGGGAGGGGAACCGATATGACCGCGGTCCGGGAAGAGCGTACGACCGACGAACTCAAGGCCCTGGCCGAGCGGGCGGGCCGCGAACTGGAGGACGCCTCCGCCCTGGAGATCCTCCAGTGGGCGGCCGACACCTTCGGCAGCCGCTTCTGCGTGACCTCCTCGATGGAGGACGCGGTCGTCGCCCACCTCGCATCCCGCGCCCTGCCGGGAGTGGACGTCGTGTTCCTCGACACCGGCTACCACTTCCCGGAGACGATCGGCACCCGGGACGCGGTGGAGGCCGTGATGGACGTGAACGTCATCACGCTCACCCCGCGCCAGACCGTCGCCGAACAGGACGCCGAGTACGGACCCAGGCTGCACGACCGCAACCCCGACCTGTGCTGCGCGCTGCGCAAGATCAAGCCGCTGGACGAGGGCCTGGCCGGCTACCAGGCCTGGGCGACCGGACTGCGCCGCGACGAGTCCGAGACCCGGGCGAACACCCCCGTGGTCGGCTGGGACGAGAAGCGGCGGAAGGTGAAGATCTCCCCCATCGCCAAGTGGTCACAGGAAGATGTGCAAACGTACGTCGACGAGCACGGCGTCCTCACCAACCCGCTGCTCATGGACGGCTATGCCTCCGTGGGCTGCGCGCCGTGCACCCGCCGTGTGCTGGAGGGCGAGGACGCCCGCTCCGGACGCTGGGCGGGCCTCACCAAGACCGAGTGCGGACTGCACGGCTGACATGACGACGACCACCGGACCATCGAGTTTCAGGGAGAACCACGTGACGACCGGAGCCACCGTCTGGCTCACGGGCCTGCCCAGCGCCGGGAAGACCACCATCGCCCACGAGCTGGCCGGCCGGCTGCGCGAGGAGGGCAGGCGCGTCGAGCTCCTCGACGGCGACGAGATCCGCGAGTTCCTCTCCGCGGGCCTCGGCTTCGACCGCGCGGACCGGCACACCAACGTGCAGCGCATCGGCTTCGTCGCCGAACTGCTCGCCCGCAACGGCGTCACGGCGCTGGTCCCGGTGATCGCCCCGTACGCCGACAGCCGGGACGCGGTCCGCGAGCGCCACGAGGCGAACGGCACGGCCTACGTGGAGGTACACGTGGCCACCCCGGTCGAGGTGTGCTCGGTGCGTGACGTCAAGGGCCTGTACGCCAAGCAGGCCGCGGGTGAGCTGACCGGGCTGACCGGCGTCGACGACCCGTACGAGCAGCCCCTCAAGCCCGATCTGCGCATCGAGTCGCAGCACCAGACCGTTCAGGAGTCCGCCGCGGCGGTCCACGCCCTGCTCACCGAAAGGGGACTGGCATGACGACGTCCGTGGCGGCCGTGGCGGAGGGCACCGACAGCCCTTACGCCCTCTCCCACCTCGATGCCCTCGAGTCGGAGGCGGTGCACATCTTCCGTGAGGTGGCCGGTGAGTTCGAGCGGCCGGTGATCCTGTTCTCCGGCGGCAAGGACTCCATCCTCATGCTGCACCTCGCGCTGAAGGCGTTCGCGCCCGCGGCGGTGCCGTTCTCGCTGCTGCACGTGGACACCGGACACAACTTCCCCGAGGTCCTCGACTACCGCGACCGCACCGTCGAGCGGCACGGGCTGCGGCTGCACGTCGCCTCCGTCCAGGACTACATCGACCGCGGCGTCCTGCGCGAGCGTCCCGACGGCACCCGCAATCCGCTGCAGACCCTGCCGCTGACCGAGAAGATCCAGGCGGAGAAGTTCGACGCCGTCTTCGGCGGCGGGCGCCGCGACGAGGAGAAGGCCCGCGCCAAGGAGCGGGTGTTCTCGCTGCGCGACGAGTTCTCCCAGTGGGACCCGCGCCGCCAGCGCCCCGAACTGTGGAACCTGTACAACGGCCGCCACGCCCCCGGCGAGCACGTCCGCGTCTTCCCCCTGTCCAACTGGACGGAGCTGGACGTGTGGCAGTACATCGCCCGGGAGAACATCGAACTGCCCGCCATCTACTACGCCCACGAGCGCGAGGTCTTCGCCCGCTCCGGGATGTGGCTGACCGCCGGCGAGTGGGGCGGCCCCAAGCAGGGCGAAGCCGTGGAGAAGCGGCTGGTGCGCTACCGCACCGTCGGTGACATGTCCTGCACCGGCGCGGTCGACTCCGACGCCGACAGCATCGAGAAGGTCATCGCCGAGATCGCCGTCACCCGGCTCACCGAACGCGGCGCCACCCGCGCCGACGACAAGATGTCCGAGGCCGCGATGGAAGACCGCAAGCGCGAGGGGTACTTCTAGCCATGACCCGCACCACCGAACCCGCCGAGCCGCTGTCCGTCTGGCAGCTGTCCGAGACGACCCTGCTGCGGTTCGCCACCGCCGGCTCCGTCGACGACGGCAAGTCCACCCTCGTCGGACGCCTCCTGCACGACTCCAAGTCCGTCCTGACCGACCAGCTCGAAGCGGTCGAGCGGGCCTCCGCGAGCCGCGGCCAGGACGCCCCCGACCTCGCCCTGCTCACCGACGGCCTGCGCGCCGAACGCGAACAGGGCATCACCATCGACGTCGCCTACCGCTACTTCGCCACCCCCAGGCGCCGGTTCATCCTCGCCGACACCCCCGGCCACGTGCAGTACACGCGGAACATGGTCACCGGCGCCTCCACCGCCGAACTGACCGTCATCCTCGTCGACGCCCGCAACGGGGTGGTGGAGCAGACCCGCCGGCACGCGGCGATCGCCGCTCTGCTGCGGGTGCCGCACGTCGTCCTCGCCGTGAACAAGATGGACCTGGTCGACTACCGGGAGCCGGTCTTCGCCGCCATCGCCGAGGAATTCACCGCGTACGCCACCGAGCTGGGCGTCCCCGAGGTCACCGCGATCCCGATCTCCGCGCTCGCCGGGGACAACGTGGTCGAGCCCTCCGCGGTCATGGACTGGTACGGGGGACCCACCGTCCTGGAACACCTGGAGACCGTGCCGGTCAGCCACGACCTGGCGCACTGCCACGCCCGGCTGCCCGTGCAGTACGTGATCCGGCCGCAGAGCGCCGAGTATCCCGACTACCGGGGATACGCGGGTCAGATCGCCGCCGGCACCTTCCGCGTCGGCGACGAGATCACCGTCCTGCCGTCGGGGCGGACTTCGAAGGTATCGGGGATCGATCTGCTGGGGGTGCCGGTCGAGGAGGCCTGGACGCCGCAGTCGGTGACGCTGCTGCTGGAGGACGACATCGACGTCTCCCGCGGCGACCTGATCGTGCCGCGCAAGGACGCCCCGGCCACCAGCCAGGACGTGGAGGCCACCGTCTGCCATGTCGCCGACGCGCCGCTCACCGTCGGCCACCGGGTCCTGCTCAAGCACGGCACCCGCACCGTCAAGGCGATCGTCAAGGACATCCCGGCCCGCCTCACTCTGGACGACCTGTCCCTGCACCCGCACCCCGGGCAGCTCGTCGCCAACGACATCGGCCGGGTCACCATCCGCACCGCCGAACCGCTGCCCGCCGACTCCTACGCCGACTCCCGCCGCACCGGGTCCTTCATCCTCATCGACCCCAGCGACGGCACCACCCTCACCGCCGGCATGGCCGGTGAGTCCTTCGCCACGCCGGAGCCGGTCAAGGACGAGGCGGACGAGGACGGGTGGGACTTCTGAGCATGAACTCCCCCGGTTTCTACTCCATGTTCGCCAAGGAGGGCGGTCGCGTCGGCAGCGGTGCCCTGGGGAGCGGGCAGGGCGGAGTGGCGCGATGTGCGTGCTGACGTACGCGCACCGCCCGCGCGCCCACACCCCCCACCCGCACAGCCGAAGACAAGCCGACCTCCCGGCCACGACCTGACACCTCGGACGACCCGACAGGCGTGAGCGCCGGACCAACGAGAGGAACACCTCCCGTGCCTGCCACCACCGCTCTGCGCCGCACCGTCGCGGTCCTGGCCGCCCTGCCGCTGCTGGCGCTCGCCGGCTGCGGGTACGGCTCCCAGGCCAAGGACGACGACACCGCCAAGGTCGCCGCCGGTGCCGAGAAGATCGACGGTCTGGACTCCGTGCGGATCGGGTACTTCGGCAACGTCACCCACGCCACGCCGCTGGTCGGCAACCAGAAGGGCTTCTTCCAGAAGGCCCTGGGCGCCACCGAGGCCAAGTACGCCGCCTTCAACGCGGGCCCCTCCGAGATCGAGGCACTGAACTCCGGCTCCATCGACATCGGCTGGATCGGCCCCTCCCCCGCCATCAACGGCTACACCAAGTCCGAGGGCAAGAACCTGCGGATCATCGGCGGCTCCGCCTCCGGCGGCGTCAAGCTGGTGGTGAACCCGGACAAGATCAAGTCGCTGAAGGACGTCAAGGGAAAGCGCATCGCCACCCCGCAGCTCGGCAACACCCAGGACGTCGCCTTCCTGAACTGGATCGCCGAGCAGGGCTGGGAGACCGACGCGCAGAGCGGCAAGGGCGACGTCACCGTCGTGCGCAGCGACAACAAGGTCACCCCGGACGCCTACAGGTCCGGTTCCCTGGACGGCGCCTGGGTGCCCGAGCCGACCGCGTCCAGGCTGGTCGCCGAGGGCGGCAAGGTGCTGCTGGACGAGTCGACGCTGTGGCCCGACGAGAAGTTCGTGATCACGAACATCATCGTGTCGCAGAAGTTCCTCACCGAGCACCCGAAGGCCGTCGAGGCGGTACTGAAGGCGTCGGTCGACACCAACGAGTGGATCAAGGCCAACCCGGACGAGGCCAAGGCCGCCGCCAACAAGCAGCTGGAGAAGGACACCGGCAAGGCCCTGCCCGCCGACGTCCTCGACCCGGCGTGGAAGTCGATCCAGCTCACCGACGACCCGCTGGCCGCCACCCTCGACGCCCAGGCCGAGCACGCCGTCAAGGCCGGTCTGCTGGACCAGCCCGACCTCAAGGGCATCTACGACCTCACCCTGCTCAACAAGGTCCTCAAGGCCAAGGGCAAGCCCACCGTCGACGACGCCGGACTCGGCGCCCAGTAAAGCCCGGATCCGACCGTTCCCCAGGAGGTGACGACCATGGCCACGACCACGACCCTCGCCAAGGCCGCCGACGGCACCGAGGCGGCCACCGCGTACGCCGCCCGTATCGAGCACGTCTCGAAGTCGTTCGCGGGTCCCGCCGGGCAGCAGCTCGTGCTGGACGACATCAGCCTCGATGTCGCGCCCGGCGAGTTCGTCACCCTTCTGGGGGCCTCCGGCTGCGGCAAGTCCACGCTGCTCAACCTGGTCGCGGGCCTGGACAGGCCCAGCACCGGGGAGATCACCACCGACGGGCGGCCGGCCCTGATGTTCCAGGAGCACGCCCTGTTCCCGTGGCTCACCGCGGGCAAGAACATCGAACTCGCCCTGAAACTGCGCGGCGTGCCCAAGGCCGAGCGCCGTGAGAAGGCGGAGGAGCTGCTCGGGCTCGTCCGGCTGGGGGGCGCGCACGGCAAGCGGGTGCACGAGCTGTCCGGCGGCATGCGCCAGCGCGTCGCGCTCGCCCGGGCGCTGGCCCAGGAGAGCAAACTGCTGCTGATGGACGAGCCGTTCGCGGCGCTCGACGCCATCACCCGCGACGTGCTGCACGACGAACTGACCCGCATCTGGCGCGAGACGCAGCTGTCCGTCCTGTTCGTCACCCACAACGTGCGCGAGGCCGTGCGCCTCGCCGAGCGCGTGGTGCTGCTGTCCTCCCGCCCCGGGCGCATCGCCCGCCAGTGGACGGTCGGCATTCCGCAGCCGCGCCGCATCGAGGACACCGCCGTGGCGGAGCTGTCCGTCGAGATCACCGAAGAACTGCGTGGGGAGATCCGCCGCCATGGCCAGCACTGAGACCACCACGCCCGCCAAGGACGCGGGAGATCTCGCCGGTCTGGAGGCGGGCCTCGACGCCCTGGAGACCCGGCAGAAGAGCCGTACGCCCTTCCGGCAGACCTTCGTGGAGAAGATCCTGCCCCCGGCCGTCGCCGTGCTGCTGGTCCTGGCCGTGTGGCAGGGCCTGGTCTCCTTCAAGATCGTCGATGACCCGACCAAGCTGCCGGCCCCCGCGGACGTGTGGCGGGTGGCGCAGGACGCCTGGCTCCAGGGCGAGTTGCTCGGCTACATCTGGACCAGCGTCTCGCGCGGACTCTCCGGCTTCCTGCTCGCCCTGCTGATCGGCACCCCCCTCGGGCTGCTGGTCGCCCGGGTCAAGGTCGTGCGCGCCGCCATCGGCCCCATCCTGTCCGGCCTCCAGTCCCTGCCCTCGGTGGCCTGGGTACCCCCCGCGGTCATCTGGCTGGGCCTGAACAACTCGATGATGTACGCCGTCATCCTCCTCGGCGCCGTCCCCTCCATCGCCAACGGCCTCGTCTCCGGCGTCGACCAGGTCTCCCCCCTCTTCCTGCGCGCCGGCCGCACCCTGGGCGCCACCGGGCTGAAGGGCACCTGGCACATCGTGCTGCCGGCCGCGCTGCCCGGCTACGTCGCCGGCCTCAAGCAGGGCTGGGCGTTCTCCTGGCGCTCGCTGATGGCCGCCGAGATCATCGCCTCCTTCCCCGACCTCGGGGTGGGCCTGGGCCAGCTCCTGGAGAACGGCCGCAACGCCAGCGACATGGCCATGGTGTTCGAGGCCATCCTCCTCATCCTGATCGTCGGCATCGCCATCGACCTGCTCGTCTTCAGCCCGCTGGAGCGGTGGGTCCTGCGCAGCCGCGGCCTGCTGGTGAAGGGCTGAGGTACGACATGTCCGCACCGGTCCTTCTGGTCGTCGCCCACGGCAGCCGCGACCCGCGGCACGCCGCGACCGTGCACGCCCTGGTCCGCCAGGTCAGGGCGCTGCGCCCCGGCGTACGGGTGGAGACGGGCTTCCTGGACTTCAACGTGCCCTCCGTGCCGGGCGTGCTGGAATCCCTGGCGACGGAGGGGGTGCGGGACGTGGTGGCGCTGCCGCTGCTGCTGACCCGCGCCTTCCACGCCAAGGCGGACATCCCGGCGGTCCTGGCGGACGCCCCGCCGCGGCTCAGGATCCGTCAGGCGGAGGTGCTCGGCCCCTCGCCGCTGCTGCTGGCGGCGCTGGAGCGGCGGCTGTACGAGGCGGGTCTCACGCCCGCCGACAAGTCCTCGACCGGGGTCGTCCTGGCCTCGGCGGGGTCCTCCGACCCGGAGGCGATCGCAGTGATCGCAGAAATCGCGCGGGAGTGGCGGCGTTCCGGTTGGTGCGCCGTGCGGCCTGCGTTCGCCTCCGCATCCCTCCCCCGCACCGAGGACGCCGTACGGGAGCTGCGCGCCCTGGGCTGCGCACGGGTCGCCGTCGCCCCGTACGTCCTCGCGCCCGGCCGCCTGCCGGACCGGATCGCACGGGGCGCGGCCGGGGCGGACGTACTGGCGGACGTCCTCGGCCCCTCACCGGAGGTGGCGCGGGTCCTGCTGGAGCGGTACGACGCGGCGCGGACGCCGGTACTGGCGGCGGTCGGGGCCTGACGTGAAGGGGCACGGCCCGGCCTCTAGTACTCCAGTCTGACTTCGCGATCTTGTTGCGGTGAGCCGAAGCGCGTTAGTTGTCACATAGGCAGGCTTCTTGTCACCTACAGAGTTGGGGGCTGCTGTTCTGGTGCCCGCGGGGCGGCTCGGTGTGGGTTTTGACGGGCACGCGGACCGGCTACGCCGGGGCTCAGACTTTGATCGTGCGGTACTCGACCCCGAGCCGATCGAGGGCGATGAGGCCGAACGGTGAGACCACTCCGGGTTCGAGTCCGAGCGCGGCCACCAGCCGCTCCGCGGAGCCGAACGACCGGTTCCGCTGCAACGCGGCAGCGTGCACTGGAGGAGTGTGGCTGCACTCGGGTGGAAATCGTCTCCGTCAAGCCTGGGCAGCTTCCGGAACCGACGCATTGACCGGCCGAAGTCGTCGCTGCGCGGTGAGACAGCATGCCCGGGGCCGGCACCTGATCTGCGGGCCTCGATGCCGGGCCTCCTGTTCAGCGTGCCCGGTTTGGCTGTGCCAGGCGAGCAGGGCATCGACGAACGCTGCGAATGCCACGGGGTCGATCTGACACTCGTCAGCTTCCATGGGACCGATGCCGGATGGCAGCCCCACTTCGGCCTGATAGACGGTGACCTGGCTCATGAACAGCCGCGACGCCCCGTTGGACGGGTTCCACAGGGTTCGGTCGCCCAAGTCGTAGCTCTGGCGAACGTCAGCCTCTCACCGCTGGTCATAGGAGGTCGACATTACGGTCAGTCAGCCCTCCACGGAAAGTGAGCCAGAACCGCTTCGGGCCGACATTCACGAGCGAAACCAGGTAGCCGTTCCGGTCGTTGCCGTGTGCGTTGGCCCCTTGCGGGTAACAGGGACCCGTCCGTGTACCGCCTGCGGTGGACCGAGCCCAGGCCCGAGCGAGCGAGGAAGGTGCCGCGTGTCCTCTTCCCTGGTAGAGACGGTCGACATCAATGCCCCCGTGTCCGTGACCTGGTCCCTGTGGAGCGACGTGACGAGGTGGCCGTCGTTCCTGAGCCACGTCCGCCTGGTTCAGCCCTTGGACGAGCGCCGATTCGCCTGGCAGCTTGCCCTGCCCGGCGCCGACAGGAACTTCGTCGCCGAGCTCACCGAGGTGGTGGAGGAGAACCGGATCGCCTGGCGGACCACGGAGGGGGTGGACCACGCGGGCGTCGTCACCTTCCACCGGCTCAGCGACACGACGAGCAGGGTCACCCTCCAGATCGAGTACGACCCCAAGGGCTTCATCGAACACCTGGGCGCGCTGACGAACCTGGACTCCACGCTCGCCAACTACGACCTGGGAGAGTTCCAAAAGCTCGCGGAGACCGCGGCGGCAACCTGAGAAGCGGAGACTTTCGAACCGCGCCTGGATGCGGTCGGCCGCGATCCTCACCCTGGGGCCCCGTCTGACCGGCCCCTCGGCCGACGCAGGGGTCCTCCGGAGCGCAATCGTGAGCATTGCCATCGTCCTCGGGCCTCCCCGCCGGCTGACCGCATCACCCCACCCGCCCGGCCGGTCCACGCCCAGTCCCGTCGCCAGGTGCACACCGCCTCGCGGGCCGTCCTGCGTTCGAAGATGCGTGGTAGGCGGCTCGGGCACGTCGTTGTGTCGGTATGTGGACCGGCGGCAGTGAAGTCCCCTCGGCACCATCAGCACTCCACCAGGGCTGGCAGGTCATCGGTCTACGCCGCGGTCCCCGGCCCGGCTTCCCGCGGGTCTCCGTGCGGCTGCGTCAACCCCTCGTCCACGGGCAGCCGCCGTGCCGGCTCCGCCTGGTCCAGCTCGTAGTGGTGCTGGCACTCCTCACACCGCACCCCGTCCACCAGCACACCGATGTCGTCGTTCTCCGCGTTCGGGCAGTCCGAACCGTCTCCGCGCCCCGCACACGCCTTTACCTGCGCACCCGCCATACGCTCGACCGTGCGACGCCGCCTGGCAGCCCGGGAGCGCGCGCGGCAGGGCGCACAGGCGTACAAGCCCGGCACGGTGCACCAGCAGCCATCAGCAGCCCCACCAGGGGGGATGCAGGGTCAGGGTTTCGCGGCGTGGCCGGGCCAGTCGGGGTCGGTTTCGGCGGCCTGCAGGTCCCCGTGCCCCTCCCACCAGGGGCTCGTCCACCCGCAGGCACACGAGTACCGGCCCTTGACGCCGTAGATCTCTTTGCCGCAGCCCCCGCACGGGGAAGCGGTGATCTCCTGCCCGTCCAGGAATGCGGCCGCCGCGGCAGCCGTCTCCGCAGAGGGCACCGGCACGGGGGGTGTCTGCCTCCTCGGCACCCGTCCGACCTACGCACGACGAGAGCACTGTCCCAGAGGCCGGGCCGCACGGCGGGCATGGCCGGGAGCCGTCCGGGCCTCCCTGCGCTGAGCACCGTCTTGCCTCTGCGGCAGACCGTTGGGAGGCGGGACTGCAGCGCTACGGGCAGCCTGATGAAGGCGCGGGGAGCGACCGCAGCAGGGTCAGCGCGCCTGTGCATCAGGCTGCTTGCCCGTACTCCTCCGCCGAGAGGTCGTCGTGGTCGTCTGGTGGCCAGCGTGCTGTTTTCTCGCGCAGGCGCAGGGTGCTCCAGGTGAGGGCGCTGGCGGGGGCGAGGTACCAGGGCAGGGGCCACAGGAGCGGCCACCAGCCGGATTCGGGGTGGAGCAGGGCCTCGGTCGCGGCGCCGGCCATGCCGGCAGCCAGGCTCCAGCACAGCAGCCGGCCGGACCACTGCACAGCGCGGCCGGTGCGGTCCGTGTCGGCGCGGCGCCCACGGGTGGGGTGCGGGCAGGCTCTGCGTCTTCCGGGCACGCTCACGGTAGGGGTCCTTTGCAGCAGGGGCGGTTGCCGCGGGCTGGGGGACCACGCATGCAGGGCGCGGCAAGTGTGCATGGCGTGGGGCAGGGCTTGCAGCCCTGCCCCACGTTCGACCATTGCTCTAAGACAACTTCCTGGCCTCGGTGGCGTGCCGTGATGACCACGGAAACCTTGGTGGCCGGGCTCGATGGAAAAATCAAGTCAGGTCTGAACCTGTCTTGAAAGCGACCATCGTCGACCACTCACTTCCCGGAAAAGATTGTTTCGTTCGATTCAAGCCAGGTTTCCCGGGTGGATCGATAGCGGAACCGTTTCGTCCATCTGATATGCGTCCGCTTCATGACTCTTCGTGCATGTATGACCCATGGAAGCGGTGGGGCTTATTCCGGCCGGAATGCATATGCGATTCGGGGGGACATCAGGTCGTTTTGTGTGATTCCTGTGTCAGCTTGTGGGTCCGCGGTGACCGCTGGGGTTGCCGTGTCCGTCTTCCTGTGGGGGGAAGTTGATGCACTCGCGTGCCACGCGCACGCCGTTCCGGCGTGCCCGCAGATCCTCGCGCTACGGGCTGATAGCCGCACTCGCGGCGTTGTCCCTGGTGGCCCCGGCAGTACCGGCGTTCGCCGCACCGTCGCCCGCGGACCCCGGGCCCACCTCGGCGTGGGGCAAGAAAACGGACTTCGAGGCACCGCCGGTCAAGGTCGGTGACACCGGGCCGGTGCCTGGTCAGGAGGAGGTCGCGCCGACCCAGGAGCAGGCCGCCTGGCGGGC
Organism: Streptomyces sp. NPDC058985; assembly: GCF_042740985.1. Taxonomy (NCBI): domain Bacteria; kingdom Bacillati; phylum Actinomycetota; class Actinomycetes; order Kitasatosporales; family Streptomycetaceae; genus Streptomyces; species Streptomyces sp. NPDC058985. Next base: position 61,054 of record NZ_JBHYJX010000043.1, read on the forward strand.
CGAGCAGAAGGAGCGCGCCCTTACCGGTGAGCCACCGACGCCGCCGAAGGCGCCGTCCCGGTCGGCTGCCGCGGACGCCGCCGTGAATGTGTACGTGCCCGAGGGTCAGGGAGCCGTGCCCTGGCACCAGATGTCCGATTTCCGGATCACCGACTCGCTGGTGGCCCGGATCAACCTGTCCACCGGCAACCTGATGCTCGCCGGCACCGACTTCCAGGTCGCGGGTGTGGGCAAGACGCTGCGCCTGGCGCGGACGTACAACTCCTTCGACGCGCCCTGGGGCAAGGTCTCGCAGCGCTGGTGGCAGGAGTACGAGCGCTATCTCCATCTCTTCAGCAACGAAGTCGTCCTCTACGACTCCACCGGTGCCGCCGTCCGCTTCGACGCGAACGCCGACGGCACCTACACCACGCCCAAGGGCTACTCGAAGGACCTGAAGAAGAACGCGGACGGCACCTACACCCTCACCGACCGCAAGTCCGGCTCGAGGGACACCTACGACGAGCACGGAACGCTGACGAAGGTCACCGACAGGAACCACGGCGCCATCACCGTCGACCAGCACGACGAAGGCAGCGAGCACAAGGGCTTCAAGCTCACCGAGACCCGCTCGGGCCGCTGGGTCGACCTGCTCAAGACGTACCCGAACCAGTGGCAGGCCAAGGACCACACGGGCCGCACCGCCGTCTTCGACCTCAACGCGGCCGGGGACCTGGCGAAGACCACCGACACCGAGGGCAAGCCCACCGTCTTCGACTACGACTCCTCCCGCCGCCTGACGAAGATCACCACCCCCGAGGGGCGGGTCACGGTCTTCACCTACGACGAGGACAACCGCGTCCGCTCCATGCTGCGCGCCACCGACTTCAACGGCTCGGGACACACCGGGCCGACGTACACCTACGACTACGCGAACACCGACCCGTCCGCTGCCGGGACGACCACGGTCACCGACCCCGAGCAGCACACCACGAAGTACGAGCACAACGCCGACGGCGGCGTCACCAAGGTCACCGACGCCCTCGGCCACACCCGGAAGCGGACCTTCGACGCCAACCACAACATCGACACCGCGGAAGACGCCATGGGCGTCGGCACCGGCGCGGGCAACGTCACCGCCTACGGCTGGGACTCCCGGAACAACCCCACCTCCGCGAAGCTGCCCACCGGCGCCACCGCGACGCTGACCGGGTATCAGACCATCTCCGGCGCGGACCTGCCGAAGACCCTCACCAGTGCCGACGGCGAGAAGAGCGACTACACCTACGACACCGCCGGCAACACCAAGTCGGTGGCGGTGACGGGCACGGGTGGCGGCAAGCGGTCCTTCGACTACAACCCCGCCACCCCGACCTGCGACGGGTTCGAGGGCCAGACCTGCAAGGTCACGACCAGCATGTCGGCCACCAAGTCGGTGTCGACATCGTTCGACTACGACGCCAAGGGCAATCTGTCCAAGGTCACCCCGCCGGCCCCGCTCGGTGAAACGACCTACACCTACGACGCGCTCGGCCGCCCCGAGACCGTGACCGACGGCCGCGGCATCAAGACCGTCTACGAGTACGACAACCGCGACCGGATCAAGCTGGTGTCCTCCACCAACGCCACCGTCCGCTACCACTACGACGGCGACGGCAACCTCCGCCAGCGCGACGACAGCACCGGTGTCACCACGTACAAGTTTGACCCGCTCTCCCGGGAGACCATCCGCACGCTGCAGAACGGGTCGCAGACCAAGCTCACCTACACCCCGGCCGGCAACGTCGACACGTATGAGGACCCGGCCGGTGTCACGGACTACACGTGGAACGAGGTCAACAAGCTCACCGAGCTGAAGGACCCGACCGGCAAGAAGACGACGTACAAGTACAACAACAACGACTTCCGCACCACGACCACCTACCCCGGCGGCACCGTCCAGACCGTCACCCCCGACAAGTCCAGCCGCCCGGAGAAGATCAAGGCGACCTCCCCCAAGGGCACCCTGGTCGACCTCGCCTACTCCTACTCCAACGCCGGCAAGGACGGCACCAAGATCCGCACCCGCACCGACGCGGTCACCGGGCTGAAGACCACCTACACCTACGACAGCGCCGGCCGCTTCTCCTACGCCAGGGAAGACCAGGGCACCACCCTCAAGGCCTCCTGGCAGTACTGCTACGACCAGGCCGGCAACCTCACCAGCCAGGGCGTCGACCCCGGCTGCCCGCGCGGCACCACCTACACCGTCAACGACGCCCAGCAGATCACCGCGAAGAACGGCTCGACGGCCAACTGGTCCTACGACAAGCTCGGCAACGAGACCGCCGCCGCATCCACACCCGAGGGCACCCGCACCGGCGAACAGTGGTCCGACTACAGCCAGATGACGTCGATCACCGTCGGCGGCAAGACGTATACCGGGCAGTACGGCTCGACCGACCAGAGCGAGCGGATCAAGCTCGGTGACACGTTCTTCCACAACGGCCCGCTCGGTCTCTCGGCCAAGACCACCGCGGGTGTGGACATGGGATTCAACCGGGAACCCGGGGGCACGCTGAACTCCATGACGACCGGGGGCAAGTCGTACTACTACCTCACCGACGCGCTCGGCTCCGTTGTCGCGCTCGCCGACGAGACCGGCACGAAGGTGAACACCTACGCCTACAGCCCCCGCGGCGTCCAGCGCACCACGACCAGCGAGCAGGTCCCGCAGCCCTATCGCTTCGCCGGCGGCTACCAGGACCCCACCGGCCTCTACCACTATGAGGCCCGCTACTACGACCCCAACATCGGCCGCTTCACCAGCCCCGACCCCTCCGGCCAAGAGGAGAACCCCTACCTCTACGCCGAAGGCGACCCCGTCAACCGCATCGACCCCACCGGTCTCTTCTCGGTAGAGGGCGCTATGAAGGGGATGCTCAAGAGCGCTGGAAGAGCGACCAAAGCAAAGGCCATATGGGACACCGGGAGTGCCCTGGCCGACGGTGACTACGGTAAAGCTGCCGCAGTCGTGGCCGGAGAGGTGGCGTCCACCGCCACTGGTGCGGCATGTGGCGCCGTAGCTGCCGCTGCGGGCGCGCCGACTGCCGGTGCAGGAGGCTTTGTCGTCGGAGCCGCCTGCTTCACCGGGGCCGAGTACGTCGGTAACGCTGTGCAGAACGAAGCAACCGACGCCTGGTCGTAGGGCTGGGCACGAGAAAGGATGAGCCGGTGGCGAGAACATATCTGATTGCCAATGAAGGGCGCGTGATGCCTGAGGGTACGGCGGGGCTTGTAATCCTTGCCGTAGCCATCGCCGCCCTAGTGGCGATGATAATTTACGGGAGGGTTACCCGGAAGCGTGGCCGCAAGAACTGACATCTGGTTCTGCGCGGCAAGACAGATACCCGCCTCGCCATCACGACTTTCCGAAGAATGCTGCCCCGAGCCGTAACCGCTCGGGGCAGCATCCGTCTCTCGCGCTGCCCAGGATGGGGCCGCATCCTGGGCAGCGGATTTTTCGATCTTCCCGGCAACGGTTGCGTGTTGACCTGCCAGAACTGGTCCCGTAGTAGGCGTAGCCGCTGCGGTCCCGTGTGCTGTCGGCGGAGACGCAGCGGGCAACTTTGCTGAGGATCAGACAAAGGATGCGTGGTCATAAAAAGATCGCGCCAACCCGATCCGGGGTGGCGGTCATGCGCCATCCGGGAGCGGCCAAAACTATTGAAGACAGGAAGGAGTCGCTTATCGTACTGCAATTTGCCGACGCTTCGGGAAAGGGAACTTGGATTCCTGATGGCTGGGAGATTCCTATATTCCTGGGCTCCATGGCCATCGTCGTCATCATGGTCGCCGTAGCGCGTTGGCGTCGGAAGTGAGCTGAAAGATGGATAGCGAGTCGAGAGGAATCCTGCGAATCCTGGCCTATTTCCTAGTCGGATTCGCGGCGGTTATGACTGTCTCCATCATTATGCTTGTATCGGGAGCCAGCCTCGCAGCAGTTCACGTGGCCCCGCTTGCCGCAGCGGCCTGCTACTGCTCCGCCATACCAAGAGGGAAACCTAGCTAGTTGCAGTGTGCTGGGTCTGGCTCGTTATGGTGCCGGCAGCGGACGCGAGCCGTTTCTTGAGGAAAACCGGGTGGACAGCTACCGCGGCCACATCGGACAGCTCCACACTCAGGTCCACTGGGGCTGGGGTAACGCCGCTGGCCCATCGACCAGTGACGTCGCTCCTGCTCGGTAAAGCCATTGCGGCCCGAAAGGCACCAAACAGGCATGAACATACCCATAGCAGCTCCCGGAGGCGGCCGCGACCTGCCGGTGTGGGGGCAGGTGGCCTTCATCATCGTTGCCGTACTTGTGGGGATCCTTGTCGTGACGGGGCTGCTTCGCAATCGCCGCAAATGAAGCGTCCAACCGTACGCGCAGAAGCTTATGGCCCAAGCGGGTAGTGGATGCATGGCCTCTACTCGGCGCAACCCACTTGGAGCGACTTTGGACGGTCGGCCGAGTGACCGGCGGGCAGGACCTGGTAGTTGCACTGCTTCGCTGGCAGCTAACAAGACCCCACCGGCCTCTACCACTACGAGGCCCGCTACTACGACCCCAACATCGGCCGCTTCACCAGCCCCGACCCCTCCGGCCAAGAGAAGAACCCCTACCTCTACGCCGAAGGCGACCCCGTCAACCGCATCGACCCCAATGGACTGGCCAGCTGGAGTATCGGCGGGGAGGCGTGCTCCTGGGTGTGCCTGGGCGGCGGCTACTCCAAGGACGATGAGGGCAATAGCGGCGGCTTTATCAAGGTCGGTGTCGGTCTGCCCGGACTGGGAGCCGGTGCTGAGGCATCCTCGGGAGGGGCTGACGAAGGACCGCAAGCTTACGGCAACTGCGCGGCCGGCGTAGCGTCAGCGGGCGGCCAAATCGGTGGAGACGACAACGGCAATCCCACTGCTGCGGTCAACGGCGGTCTTGGTACGTACGTTTCCAGCCCGACGTGCAGCGGTGGTCTACAAGTGCAGTTCTAGGCACTCTTCTACAACTCGATCGACGTCCATGACGTAGGAGGAAAAGACATGCGGGTACTTGTTGCGGTCCTCGCGATCATTGCAGGGCTCGCTCTCATATCTCTCCGGAAGAAGTTCGGGGCGAGGGCCGTCGCCCAGCGCAACGTATTCGGACGGGCGAACGCAGCCGCCGGGGAGTCGACGGCGCGCCAGGCTCCCGTGGTCATCGGATGCTTTCTCCTGCTCATCGGCGTTCTAGTGGCCGCCGGTGTGGTCGGAACGGACTAGCCGGAAGATGAGCTCTGGAGGCTTCATGCTTGGCGGTGCCGATTCGTAAGCGAATCGAAGGACGCGGTCACTGACGCCTGATCCGAGCATTAAGCCCAGGAGCTTTCCCACTTGATGGCCTGGTCGCGATGGGGCGGCCGGGCCATCACGCTCCCGGGTGCTCTCAGAGCAGTGCCGTTAGAGGTCCTAACAAAGGCGTTGGGCGTGGCGTTGGGTGATCAGGCAGACGGTGAGGCCGAGGAAGGCTTCGTGGATGTCGTCGCGTCGTTCCCAGCGGATGCGCAGGCGTCGGAAGCCGTGCAGCCAGAAATGGTGCGTTCGATGACCCAGCGGAAGGTGCCCAGGACGATGCCGTGTGGCTGGCCGCGTTCGGCGATCGCCGGGCGAATGCCTCGCTCGCGCAGAAGTCGGCGGCCCTCAAGCGGGCACGGCGGGACGCCCACACCGCCGCGACGGTGCACGCCGCCCTGCGCACCTCTGGTGACCAGATGACGTCGATCACCGTCGGCACCAAAACCTACGCCGGCCAGTACGGCTCGAACGACCAGAGCGAGCGGATCAAGCTCGGCGACACCTTCTTCCACAACGGCCCGCTCGGTCTCTCGGCCAAGACCACCGCGGGTGTGGACATGGGATTCAACCGGGAACCCGGGGGCACGCTGAACTCCATGACGACCGGGGGCAAGTCGTACTACTACCTCACCGACGCGCTCGGCTCCGTCGTCGCGCTCGCCGACGAGACCGGTACCAAGGTGAACACCTACGCCTACAGCCCCCGCGGCGTCCAGCGCACCACGACCAGCGAGCAGGTCCCGCAGCCCTACCGGTTTGCCGGCGGCTACCAGGACCCCACCGGCCTCTACCACTACGAGGCCCGCTACTACGACCCCAACATCGGCCGCTTCACCAGCCCCGACCCCTCCGGCCAGGAGAAGAACCCCTACCTGTACGCCGAAGGCGACCCCGTCAACCGCATCGACCCGAGCGGCCTCATCACCGGCTCCATCAGCGGAGAAGCTGCTTCATCGTCTGCGTCGGCACCGCTGCAGGCGGTCCCGGGTCCCACCCCCCGCCAAGGTCCGCAGGACCCTGAACGGCCTCGTTACATCGACGAGCACATCCACGGCCTGAAGCAGGACGGCAGGACTAGGGGCCGGTCATCTCCACGAGTCTGACGACGGTGTTCCAGTTGCGGGTGGTCGCCACCACGCCCTTGTTCACGCGGGGACGCGCGAGGGCCTCGGCGAGCTTGGAGCGGCCGAGGCCGTCGGGCGCGTAGAGGTACAGGGCGCGGTCGCCCAGGCGGAACTCCTCCGGGAGGAAGGCCGGCGCGTCGACCGGCGCGAAGCGCTCCGCGTCCACGGGGGCGGAGAAGTAGGTGACGTGCAGTTGCTTGGCCTCCAGTTCGGCGGCTGGGAAGGGGCAGGCCTCGGCGACGGCCTTCAGGTAGGCGTGGTCGCGCACGATGACGTCCACGGCGAAGCCGAAGCGCTTCTCGATCGCCCCCGCCAGCTCGGCGGCCAGGGACCCCTCGTTCCCGTGCGCGGCGGCGAAGACGGCCTGCCCGCTCTGCAGATGCGTGCGTACGGCGCCGTGGCCGAGGTCCGTCAGAAGGGCGCGCAGGTCGGCCATCGGGAGCTTCCTCGCCCCGCCGACATTGATCCCGCGCAGCAGCGCCGCGTACATCGTCGTCATGGGCTCACCCTAGAACGGCCGTCGTGCCCCGTGGGGGCGGGCACGACGGCCGGGTCCGCGCGGTGGCGGACGTGCGCGCCACTCTCGCCGATGCGGTGTGCGGGGTTCAACCACTACACGCACCTGTGACTTAGACAACAAGCCTGCGAAAGGGTTCCTGCGCACGTCGGCGCACCCTGAGCGCGCACCCTGAGCCCACGCCCCGGCGTCCCCGGTAGATGTAAGGGACCCGGATCCTCCTCAGCGGTGAGACACGCCGGTACGGAGGGATGACCCGTCGCCGGGGTACGTCACCGGGGAGCACGACGCGGTGTTCTTACGTGGGCCATACCTTCGAAGCGCAAGGTGACGGCAGGGGGTCGTCGCCGTTCACTGGGGGGCAGGCCGGTCATGCGGAACCGAGACACACGGGTGCGGGGCATAGCCGCGCGGGCCGGCGGCTGGAGCGCCAGACACCGATGGGCCGCCGTCGGCATCTGGGTGCTGTTCGTCGTCCTCGCGATGGGGCTCGGGTCGGCGGCCGGCCGGGTCGACGTCAAGGACAGCGACCAGATGGGCGGCGAGACGCACACCGCCGCACAGATCGTCGAGGACGCCGGGATCGAGGAGCCGGCCGGTGAGTCCGTCCTCATCCAGGCGAAGGACGGCGGCCTCAAGGCGACGGACGCCGACTTCCGGGCCGCGGTCACGGCGGTCATCACGGCGGTGGAGGGCACCGGTCAGGTCACGGGGGTGACCTCGCCGTACGAGGCCGAGACGATCTCGAAGGACGGCCGCAGCGCGCTGGTGCGGTTCGACATGCGCGGCGAGGCGGACACCGCGGGCGACCGGGTCGAGCCGGTGCTGAACGCCGTCGCGGACGTCCAGAAGGAGCACGAGTCGCTGCGGATCGAGGAGATCGGCGGCGCCAGCATGATGAAGACGTTCGACGACGCGTTCGGCGACGACTTCAAGAAGGCCGAGTACTCGGCGGTGCCGGTGGCGTTCGGCATCCTCCTGGTCGCGTTCGGGGCGCTGGTGGCGGCGCTGGTGCCGGTGGTGCTGGCGATCACCGCGATCATCGCGACGATGGGTCTGATGGCCCTGGTGAGCCACTTCCAGCCGATGAGCGAGACCGCCAACTCCGTGATGCTGCTGGTCGGTCTGGCCGTCGGCGTCGACTACTGCCTGTTCTACCTGCGCCGTGAGCGCGAGGAGCGCGCCGCGGGCCGGGACGCGCAGACCGCACTCCGGATCGCCGCCGCCACCAGTGGCCGGGCGATCGTCGTCTCCGGTGTCACGGTGTGCGTGGCCATGGCGGGCATGCTGTTCACGGGCATCGCCGAGTTCGAGGCGATGGGCCTGGCCTCGCTGATGGTGGTCGCGGTCGCCATGGTCGGCTCGGTGACGGTGCTGCCCGCGCTGCTGTCGCTGCTGGGCGAGCGGGTCGAGAAGGGCCGCCTGCCGTTCCTGCGCCGGCGCCGCAAGGGCGGTGTCTCGGAGGGCAGCCGGTTCTGGACGGCGGTTCTGAACCGCGTCCTGGCCAAGCCGCTGCTCGCCGCCGTGGTGGCGACCGGAGCGCTGCTGGCCGTGGCCGCTCCGGCGATCGGCATGAAGACGGAGAACCTCACGCTGGACCAGGAGTTCGGCGACTCGCTGCCGATCGTGCAGACGTACAACCGGGTCAACGAGGCGTTCCCCGGCGGGTCGGACCCGGCCGAGGTGGTCGTGAAGGCGGACGACATCAACGCCCCGGAGGTGCGGGCCGCGCTCGCGGACTTCCGTGAGCGGGCGGTGAGTTCGGGTGCTTCGCGCGGACCGGTCGACGTCACGACGCACGACGAGCAGAACGTCGCCCTGGTCTACGTCCCGCTGGTCGGCGGCTCCGACCAGGACAAGGCGGGTGAGAGCCTCGACAAGCTGCGGGACGAGGTGCGGCCGGCCACGCTGGGCAAGGTCGACGGCGTCGAGGCGCCGATCACCGGTCAGGTCGCCGGGTCGAAGGACTTCAACGACCAGTTGGTCGGCTCGGTCCTCCCGGTCTTCGCCTTCGTGGTGGTCTTCGCCTTCCTGCTGATGCTGCTGTCCTTCCGTTCGCTGACGGTCGCGCTCACCTCGATCGTGCTGAACCTGCTGTCGGTGGGCGCCGCCTACGGCATCCTGGTCGCCGTCTTCCAGCACGGCTGGGGCGCGTCACTGGTGGGCGCGGAGGGTGTGGGCGCCATCATCACGTGGCTGCCGCTGTTCCTCTTCGTGATCCTTTTCGGCCTGTCGATGGACTACCACGTGTTCGTGGTCTCGCGGATCCGTGAGGCGCGGCTGCGCGGGCGGAACACGGCGGACGCGATCCGGCACGGGGTGGTCACCACGGCGGGGGTCGTCACCAGTGCGGCCGTCATCATGGTCGCGGTGTTCGCCATCTTCGGGACGCTGTCCATGCAGTCCATGAAGCAGATGGGCGTGGGCCTGGCGGCGGCGGTGCTGATCGACGCGACGATCATCCGGGGTGTCCTGCTGCCGGCCGTGATGTCCCTGCTCGGTGAGCGCAACTGGTACCTGCCGAAGTGGCTGCACCGGCTGCCGGACCTCACCCACGACGAGGCGCCCGAGTCGATCGCGACGACGGTCCGCGACGACGAGGGCGAGCGCGGGGAGCGAGGTGAGCGGGTGGGGGTGTGAGCGGCCCCCCTCAGCCACCACTGCCGCGGGCCCCCGCCCGGGCGGAAGTGAACGCCGGGCGCCCGCCGGGGGGGGGCGGGCGCCGCAAAGCCCCAGGCGGGGCCCGCGGGAACAGGAGCTGTGGGGGGGGCCGGGGCGTGGG